>JAIFKV010000201.1 GCA_020049415.1 Betaproteobacteria bacterium | reverse complement strand
ACCATCGAGATGCGATTGCCCGGCAGCGGCAGATAGGCGAGCACGCCATCCGGACGGAACCATTGATAGGCGCTGCCGCGATGCGGATTTTCGGTTTCGAAATTGGCGACGACGCCGATGTGTTTGTAATCTTCTTCATCAAAGCCGATGCCGGCCTGCGTGCGCAGCCAGGACAGCGCGCCATCGGCGCCAATCAGCAGGTCGGTGGTGATCGTGTCGCCGTTGCCAAGATGCAATTGATGGCGCGGGGCGTTGCCGGCATCCCAGGTCACCGCGCTGGCGGGGGTGTTCAGCAGGCGAATATTCGGATTTCCGATCAAGGTTTGCCAAAGCGCGCTTTGCAGACGGCTGTTTTCTGCAATCCAGGCCAGTTCCGGCAAACCCGCGTCTATCGCGTCGAAGGTCAGGCGGCCAGCGGTGTCGCCATGAATCTTCAT
Organism: Betaproteobacteria bacterium; assembly: GCA_020049415.1. Lineage (GTDB taxonomy): Bacteria > Pseudomonadota > Gammaproteobacteria > Burkholderiales > Thiobacillaceae > PFJX01. The sequence continues at coordinate 5,088 of JAIFKV010000201.1, read as the reverse complement.
CGCGTAAACCGCTTGTGCCCGCACCGGTTCCTGCCATCCGCCGAGGCTTTGCAGCCATTCGACATTGCCTGGACTGTAGGCGTAGATGCGGCTGTCCCAAACGCTATCCGGTCCAATGGGAGCGGGCGGCTGCGGCTCGACCAGGGCGACGCTGTGCGGCCCGTTTTTCAATGCGCTGGCCAACGCGGCACCATTGAGGCCGCCGCCGAGAATGACAATATCGAAGTGATCGGACACGTTGGATGGCTTCAGCAAGTATTGAACAAGGGGCTCGCATCGTGACTGAGGATGCGGGCGAGTTCAACCCGCGTGATGCGGCGAGCCACGGTTATCATCGCGCTGACTGGGGGATTGATATGGAAATTCTGTTTGCGGCGCTTGCCGGTCTGGCCCTCGGGCTGTTGTTTCTGTTCTGGCAGCGCGGCCGCTGGCTGGCGGATGTGGCGCAACTGCGCGAGCAGGCTGCCGGCTTGAGGCAGCAACTGGATCAGGAGCGGCGCAGTGGCGAAGAGCGACGCTTGTTGGTCCGCAGGCGCTGGCGCGCAACAACCAGGCGTTTCTCGATCTGGCGACGCAGAATCTGGCGCTGTTCCAGGAAACCGCAAAAGGCGATCTGGCTGCCCGCCAGCAAGCGGTTGCCGGCTTGGTGAAGCCGTTGTCGGAAGAGTTGGCCAAGCTCGCCGGACAGACTCAGGCACTGGAGAAGGCGCGCGCAGAGAGTTACGGCCAACTCGGAAACCGGGCGACTGGTGTCCGCGCTGCGGCGGCCCGAGGTGCGCGGTCGCTGGGGCGAGGTGCAGTTGAAGCGGGTGGTCGAGATGGCCGGCATGCTGGAACACTGCGATTTCTTCGAGCAGCAGACTGTTGGCAGTGGCAGCGGCGATGGCCGCCGGCCGGACATGCTGGTGCGTCTGCCAGGTGGCAAGACGCTGGTGCTCGACTCGAAAGCGCCGGTGGCGGCCTATCTGGAGGCGGTAGAAGCCGAACATGAGGACGCGCGCGGCCGTGCGTTGGCGCGTTTCGTGCAGCATGTGCGCACGCATATCCAGCAACTGGCTGGCAAGAGTTACTGGGATCAGTTCGAGCAGTCGCCGGAGTTTGTCGTGATGTTCCTGCCCGGCGAGGCGTTCTTCAGCGCGGCCTTGCAGCAGGATCCGGAGTTGATCGAATACGCCAGCGCGCAGAAGGTGATTCTGGCGACGCCGACCACGTTGCTGGCCTTGTTGAAGGCGGTCTATTACGGCTGGCGGCAGGAAGCGCTGGCCGAGAATGCGCGTCAGGTCAGCCAGCTCGGTGCTTTGTTGTATGAGCGTTTGTCGAAGCTGGGCGAACACTGGAACAGCGTCGGCAAGAACCTGGGCCAGGCGGTGAAGGCCTACAACGACGCCACCGGTTCGCTGGAAACGCGGGTGCTGGTGACGGCGCGCAAGTTCGAGGAATTGCAGGTGGCGCCGGAAGGCAAGTCATTGGCCGAATGCGTGACGCTGGATCAGGCAACGCGCGCATTGCAGGCGCCGGAGCTGACCGCAAAAATGCAAGATTCAGACTGAGCATGGGTTCCGCCTGGATGCTGCTCGCCGGGGCGTGTTTCGCGCTGATGGGGGTCTTCGTCAAACTCGGGGTGACCTGGTTCTCCAGCCATGAAATGGTGTTCTACCGTTCTCTGGTCGGCTTGTTGTTGATGCTGGGTGGCATGGCGTTGCATCAGGGTTTGCGCGGAAATTTGGTGATTCTTGGTGCGCATACCGGTTTGCAGATTCGTCGTGGCCTGATCGGTTTTGTCGCGCTGGCGACGTTTTTCTATGCGCTGGCGCGATTGCCGCTGGCGGTGGCGATGACCCTGAATTACACCTCGCCGCTGTTTCTCGCGCTGCTGATGCCCTGGCAACTGGGCGAGCGCCCCAGGCCGGTGCAATACGCCACGGTGGCGGCCGGTTTTGTCGGCGTCCTGATGTTGCTCAGACCCTGGCAAACCCCGGCCAGCGATCTGGTCGCCGGGCTGGTCGGCCTGTTCTCCGGCGTCATGGCGGCGTTTGCCTACATCCATGTGCGTAAGCTGGGGCGTTTGCATGAGCCGGAATGGCGCACCGTGTTCTGGTTTGCGCTGGTCTGCGGTATCGGTGCCAGTGTGCTGGCCAGCGTCGACAGTGGTTGGCATCCGGTGCTCAATCTGGAGCAGGCAGGTTTGATCCTGGCGCTCGGTGTTTTCGCCACCCTCGGCCAGCTGGCGATGACGCGCGCCTATCGCACCGGGCAGACGGTGGTGGTGGCCAGTTTTGCCTACAGCACCGTGGTCTTTGCCAGCATCCTTGATGTTCTGGTCTTCGAGGTGGAAATGCCGATAATGGCGTGGATGGGTATCGCAATGACCGTGCTGGCAGGTGTGCTGGCTGCACAACTCAACGAAAGGACCGCGCAATGATCGCCATCAACACTCGGGAAAATCTGATATCCGCTTCGGTCATGGGCGAATTCACGCTGGCCGACTACCGGGATTTCGAGCAGAACGTCGAGCACAGCATCGCCTTCGAGGGTGGCGTCAGGCTGCTCCTCGATTTGCGTGACATGGTGCGCTACACGCTGGACGTGGTGTGGGAGGAAATCCGTTTTTCCCGGGAACATCGCTACGATTTCCGCAAGATTGCGGTGGTCACCAGCGACGAGTGGATGGTCTGGATTTCCTGGCTGAATCGCCTGTTCGTCGATGCCGAATTGCGCGTTTTCGACGATCCGGCCATGGCGCTGGAATGGCTGGAAGAGGACGCTGTAGCCGAGGCTTGAACGGCGGGCTGCCGTTCAAGCAATTTTCAGCTTGCGCTGGCCGGCTCCTCGATGATTTCGAAGTCGTGCGTCATTTCGGCGGTCTTACCCAGGATGATGCTGGCCGAACAGTATTTTTCCGCCGACAGCTTGATCGCCCGATCGACTATTTCCGGCTTCAGATTGCGTCCGCGCACGGTGAAGTGCATGTGGATTTTGGTGAACACCTTGGGATGATCGGTCGCCCGCTCGGCGCTGACTTCTACTTCGCAGCCGGTCACGTCCTGACGGCTCTTCTGCATGATCATCACCACATCCACCGAAGTGCAGCCGCCGGCGCCCATCAGCAGCATTTCCATCGGTCGCGGCCCCATGTTGCGACCGCCGATGTCCGGTGAGCCGTCCATGATCATGGCGTGGCCGCTTTCCGATTCGGCCATGAAGCAGACGTTTTCAACCCATTTGACGCGTGATTTCACGGTTTTTTCTCCAGAGATTCAGTTGCGGATACGGTACCAGAGCAGGCCCAGCCATTCGTGCAAGGCGAGCCAACTGTCTTGCAGGGCTTTGCCGTTGGGCAGGAAATCCAGTGGAACCAGCGGCTGGGGTAGCGAATAACCGGTTCCGGCTGGAATGACCTTGAAACCCAACATCTCGAATTCCGGAACGGCACGCGCCAGATGCCAGGCGTTGGTCACCAGATAGATGCGTTCAATGCCATCCGGTTTCAACAAATGCGCCGAATTGCGCGCGTTTTCACGCGTATTGATGGAGGCGGATTCCACCCAACGCACGCGTTTGACGCCAAATTCAAGCATCAGGCTGTCGCGCATGATTTCCGCTTCAGCAAGACCACCTATCGGCGCGCCACCGGTGACCAGAATCGGCTTGCCCAGCCGCTTCGACAGCCAGGCACCATAACGTACCCGTTCGAGAGTGAATCGGCCGAGCGTGTCGCCACCGTATTCGATTGAATCCTTGATGCTGCCTCCGCCCAAAATGACGATGGCGTCGGCTTCCTTGCCCGTCAGCGCGGTTGGGACGGGTTTCAGGCTGTCAAGCAGAAAGCCGGCAATCCAGGGTGTGGACAATATCCAGATCATGATCAGACTGATGGCGATGAAACTGCGCCCGAGGGCGCGGCGCCGCTTCAGCATGGCCAGTCCGATCAATCCGAGGATCAAGAGGGATACCGGCGGCAACAGCAGGCCGGCGATCAGATTTGTAATGAGCCAGGAGGTAGACATAAGCGGATTATCCCGATTTTCTTATCGCTATCCCTACCGTTTGCATTTTCGGGACAAGCTGTGTTTGACAGGGTGAAGTAAGCGCCATAAAATCCACGGCTCTTCTGAAGTCCCAATTTTGGATCGCAACATGAAAACCTTCTCCGCCAAGCCCCACGAGGTCCAGCACGGCTGGTATCTGGTGGACGGCACTGACAAAGTGCTCGGCCGTATGGCCTCCGAGATCGCCCGTCGCTTGCGTGGCAAGCACAAGGCCATCTTTACCCCCCATGTGGATACCGGTGATTACATCGTCGTGGTAAACGTCGACAAGATCCGTGTGACCGGCAACAAGGCGGAAGATAAAAAGTATTACCGCCATACCGGCTATCCCGGTGGTATCAACGAAACCAATTTCTCCAAAATGCAGGACCGTTTTCCCGGTCGCGCGCTCGAGAAGGCGGTCAAGGGCATGCTGCCCAAGGGTCCTTTGGGCTACGCGATGATCAAGAAACTCAAGGTCTACGCTGGCGCTGAGCATCCGCACGCTGCGCAGCAACCGCAAACTCTGGAAATCTGAGGATCCCGACCATGATCGGTAATTACTACTACGGCACCGGCCGTCGCAAAAGTTCTGTGGCTCGTGTGTTCATCAAAGCGGGCTCCGGCAATATCGTTGTCAATGGCAAGCCGGTTGACCAATATTTTTCACGTGAAACCGGCCGCATGATCGTGCGTCAGCCTCTGGTTTTGACCGAGCGAGTCGCCAATTTCGACATCATGGTCAACGTCAACGGTGGCGGTGAAACCGGCCAAGCTGGCGCAGTTCGCCACGGTATTACGCGGGCACTGATCGAATATGATTCAGGCCTGAAGAGCGAACTCAAGAAGGCTGGTTTTGTAACCCGCGATGCGCGTGAAGTTGAACGTAAGAAAGTCGGCTTCCACAAAGCTCGTCGGCGCAAGCAGTTCTCCAAGCGCTAATCGATGGTTCAGGTTTTCAGAAAGCCGCCTTTTCAGGCGGCTTTTTGTTTTCTTCAAGGAGAGATTGGATGATCAAGGTAGGTATCGTCGGTGGCACGGGTTATACCGGTGTCGAGCT
>JAIFKV010000073.1 GCA_020049415.1 Betaproteobacteria bacterium | reverse complement strand
GACTTACCCAGCCAGTTGAGCAAGATCGCATACAGCGTGGCGGGTTTTACCGGTTTGCTGAGATAGTCATTCATGCCCGCCGCCAGGCATTGCTGGCGGTCCGCTTCGAAGGCATTCGCAGTCATGGCGATGATCGGCACATTTTCGCGCCCGGGGATCAAGCGTATCGCCCGGGTGGCGTCGAGGCCGTTCATCTTCGGCATTTGCATGTCCATCATGACCACGTCGTATAGGCCATTGGTCAGCTTTTCGACCGCTTCCATGCCGTTGTCAGCAAATTCAACGACCAGGCCAACATCGTCCATCAGCCCTTCAGCCACCATCTGATTGATCACTTCGTCATCCACCACCAACACTCGCCTGCCGGCATAGCGTTGCAACAACAGTTGTTTGGGCGGCTGTTCCGGCGCCGGTTCCGGCAATGCCGCCACCGGAACGTTGGAAACGCCCAGACGGGCGGTAAACCAGAACGTACTGCCAGCACCCAAGGTACTGCTGACGCCAGCTTCGCCACCCATCAAGCGGGCCAGTTTTCGAGTAATCGCCAGCCCGAGGCCGCTGCCGCCATATTCGCGGCTGGTGGAACTTTCCGCCTGCTCGAACTCGGCGAACAAGCGTTGGCACTGCTCCGGGCTGATGCCGATTCCGGTATCGCTGACCTCGAAGCGAATCAACTTGTAATCCTCGGCATCCTCCAGCAACCGGGTACGGATGGTGATGCTGCCACGCTCGGTGAATTTGATCGCATTGCCGGCGTAGTTGATCAAGGCCTGCATCAAACGGGTCGGATCGCCGCGCAGCATGCGTGGCAACGGCGAAGCATCCAGAATCAATTCCAGTTGCTTGGCGTGGGCCCTGGCGGTCAGGCTGGTGACCAATTTTTCCAGCAACGCCGCAAGATCGATGTCGACCGCTTCCAGCACCACCTTGTCCGCCTCGATTTTCGCCAGATCGAGGATGTCGTTGATCAGGGCAAGCAGGTGTTCGGCGGCAAATTCGATCTGCGTCAGATGCGCCGACTGTTGTGGCGTCACGATATCTCTTCGCAGCAGATGCATGACCCCGAGAATGGCGTTCATCGGTGAGCGGATCTCATGGCTCATGTTGGCGAGGAAGCTCGATTTCGCCTGATTGGCCCGCTCCGCCGCCTGTTTGGCCTGAACCAGGATGATCGATCCTTGCAGTTCCGCGATCGCTTCGACCTCGTAAACATTCCACGGCCGCGACTTGCCATGCACCACCTGTTTCCAGGTTTCAAACGAACCCCGCGCAGTCAGGCGTTGATTGCCACTGCTGGCGTCAATCTCAACCGGTTTGCGCGGATCACCCGCCCATTCGACTTCATGCGCCCACTCCGGGCGAAAAACCAGCAGGTACTGGCCCGGATCGATCAACCGGACGGCGATGAGACCGGCAAGGTCACCGCCGCCGGCTTCGCCTGCGGCGAACAACGCCGCAAGCTGGTCAGTCACGACGCACGCATCCTGTTTATCCAGCCACGCCAACATTGCCTGGATCACGGCCAGGTCAGGAGTGGTCCCGGCGCACACCACCTCCTTGCCCAGACACAGGGCGACACCCACTGCGTCAAAGTCAGCCAGGACTTTGGTCGGAATGGCGCGCAATGCCGAGGAAAAATCAGCGGCGGTAGACAGGCCGGCGGTAATCGCGGCGATGCGTCGCTTGACCGACAAGGCATCCTGCTGCTGGCGGGTTTGTTCTTTCGAAATCACCAGCAATCCGGCCATCTCGATGAATGATTTGCAGGTCAGCCGGTCAGCATAGGAAATCTGGCGGGGCGTACTGTGCCAACAGACAAAAAAGCCCCATTGCTTGCCTTTGTCGAGCAGCGGGATAAGGAATTTGGCGCGCACGCCCACGTTCAGATAAAAGCGGTTGCACACCCGCGCGATGCTGCGCAGGAACGCTCGCCCCAGATCGATCTCGGACGCATCGAGCATCGGTTCACAGGTCATCAGGGGCACCGGTTGATAGTCCAGTTCCGGCGCATAGATCATCGGCATCAATAACGACTGCCGGCGAGCAGGTTCCGGGATGTCGGAGCGCGGAAAACGCTTGTCCAGGAAAGCGGGAAAAGCCGGCCCACGCGCCTCCGCGACAGTGACAAAAGAACCGTCATCGAGAAAACGCACGCCCAATACGGTGTCGAAACCGGTGATCTGTCGGAGTTTTTCCACCACCATCGCCATGCCATCCTGCCAACTGTCGACCGTCTGCAACGCCGCGATGCTGTTGTTCAAGGTGACAAAACACTCAGCCGACGACGGCTGCAGGCGTTCACCGACAATGGCTTCACACTCCAACAAGATGAACGCGCCGGAACGATGCGCGAAGAGATCGAATTCACCGCCCGCAGCAAGCGTCTGAAATTTGCCCAGATGTTGCGGCGGAGCAGGTTGGCTGAGCCGATCTCTGGCACGCTCAAGGGCGTCAGCTACTTCGGCGGCGAAAAGTTGATCCAGCCGGCCATTCAGCAGTTCTTGCGCCTGCTTGCCAAACAAACTTGGCACATTGGCGCTCACCCCAAGAATCCGATGGTCGTCTTCGGACAGGATCAGCAAAACCCCGTGCGGCATGATTGCGCCAGGATTGTGAATAGCGATGCGATCACATCGGGCCAAGTCGAGCGCATCGTTATAAAGCGGCGCGACACCGGCGGCAGAGGACTGGAATTCAAATTTCGGAGTACTCATGGCACCTCACACTCTTGCTGATGTTCAATCGATCATGTTGGCGCATCAAGCGCCAGACGCAGCCTATCCAGCCCGAGCCGCGCCTGCTTGAAGTCGTAACGCTCGATGGCGGTGGCAGTATCCGCCCATAACGCCTGTTGCTGCGTACCACGCATTTTCGGCGTAATTGCCGCCGCGAGATCACTGGCGGCGGTATCCCGGCGCGCGAGCAGATCGTCCAGGGCGGCCAATTGGCGCGACAAGGGCTCTTCCACAGCATGCCCGGTTGGCGCACTGGCGTTTTCAATCAACCCGTCAATCTCGCTCAGGCCGGCGATCACTTTGCCCAGTTGTTCGCTCAACTGCGCAAACAAGGTGGCACTGCCCGTGGTATCTCGCGCTTCGGCAGCTACATGCAAAGCTGTCGCCAAATCGCCCAGTCCGCTCGCACCAAGGGTATGGGCCACGCCCTTCATCGAATGGGCCAGCCGAAGCTGGCTGTCCCAATCGGCGGTGGCCAGTGCCGCCTCGAATTGCGGCACGAATTTTCTGCCCTGGTTGTCACGGAACTGCTTCAACACCCGCAGCAGCAATGCCGGACGCCCTCCGACATTCGCCAATCCGACCGCCAGATCGATACCGGGAAAGTCAGGCAAGGGCGTCACCCAAGCCGGCGACGAGACGGCGATAACGGGGGGTGCCACGACTACAGAGACCTGCGCCGCTGGGCTCGACAAGGGTAAATAGTCGGGCAGGCACTGCACCATGCGTTGGTAAAGCACCTCCATCCGCACCGGCTTGGCAACGTGGGCGTTCATGCCGGCGGTGAAACATTTTTCCTGATCCGCGATCAGGGCATTCGCGGTCAAGGCGATGATGGGGACAGCATGCGTGACCGGATTGGCGCGCAACCGCGCGGTCGCTTCGTAGCCATCCATCACCGGCATGTGGCAGTCCATCAAAATCAGATCCGGCAGCTTGCGCGCCACTGCGGCGAGCGCCTCGACCCCATTTTCCGCCGAACGTAATTGCAAGCCGACCGCGGCCATCAATTCAGTAATGACTTCTCGATTAACATCGATATCTTCCACCAGCAAGATATCCATGCCCTGGAAGCGTGACCATTGCAGTGCATCGTGTTTACGTCGATCCACCGCTGGCACAGCGGCTTCAAGCAGCCCCAGACAGCGCGCCAATTCATCATAGAGATGGCGTGTGCTGATCGGCTTGGCCAACAGTCCATCGACCCGATCGCCGATATCGCGCAACTCGTCATGATGACTGTAAGCCGTGACCAGGATCATCGGCGGAACATCCTGGCCACGCCGGGCGATAGCGGCCCGTAATTGGCCAATGGTTTCGATGCCGTTGGTGTGCGGCATGCGCCAGTCGACCAGACAGGCGATGAAGCCGGAGGCGTCTTCGGCATTCACCCGCGCCAGCGCTTCCGTCGCGCTGGATGCGGTGATCACCGATAGCCCGAGTTGGCGCAGCAGCGCATCAAGAATGCACAACGCAATCGGGTTGTCGTCCACCACCAGTACCGGCCATTCGGCATGTTCGATATGTTCGCCCAGACTGGTGGCGAACTTGCCCGCAGTCAGGCGGCGGTCGCTCCCGGCAGTCTGGAAACTCACCTTGAAATGGAAGGTGCTGCCCTGCTCCGGCTCGCTCTCGGCCCAGATTATTCCACCCATCATCTTTACCAGATGCTGGCTGATGGCCAGGCCCAATCCGCTGCCGCCGTAGCGGCGAGTGGTGGACACATCAGCCTGAGTGAACGGCTGGAACAGGTTGGCAACCTGCTCGGCGGTCATGCCAATACCCTCGTCGCTGACGGAAAAATGCAGTTCGTCTGCGGCACTGCTGACGGCCACCGTTTTCACCCGGACGATGACATTGCCGCCCGCCGAGAACTTGAGCGCATTCGAGACCAGATTGATCAGCACCTGGCCGAGACGCAATGGATCACCGAGCAACACTCGGGCATCGTTGTCGATGTCATAGGACAGTTCGATGCCCTGATTTTCGGCGCGCAGCGCCACCACGCTGGACAACTGGTCGAATACCGTTTCGAGGACAAAGGGGATGTGCTCCATCTCCAGCTTGCCCGCCTCGATCTTGGAAAAATCAAGAATGTCGTTGATGATGCCCAGCAGGGTGTCGGACGCTTTCTTGATCTTTTCCGCAAAGTTGCGCTGCCGCTCACTCAATTCAGTGCCCAGGCACAAATCGGCCATGCCGATGATGGCGTTCATTGGCGTGCGGATTTCGTGCGACATGTTGGCCAGAAAAGTGCTCTTGGCTTCGTTTGACTGCTGCGCCTCGGCGCGGGCCAATTCAACTTCATCGAGCAGCGCATGCACCTTGGTGACGTCGCGGGCAATACCGAGCACGCCGATCAATTGGCCATCTTTGCCACGCACGGCAGTCTTGATGGTTTCCAGCAGGCCGCGCTGGCCGTCGGCCAGGTAAGTCACCCATTCCTCGCGCACGATCGGCGAGGCGCTGGCCGCCGCGGCCTGATCATCGGCGCGAACCTGATCGGAGAATTCGGCCGAGAAAATATCGTAATCGGTCTTGCCGATGATCTCGGCGGGTTGGATACAGGTCAGCCGAGCAAATGACGGGTTGCAGGACAGATAAACGCCGTTGGGGTCCTTCATCCAGACCAGGTCTGGAATAGCGCTCAGCAACGCCTGAAGTTGTCCGCGTTGCCGCTCCGAGTTGGCCAGTTCATCGGTCATCGCCTGCGACAGTTGCAGCACGCGCTGCTCCGCCTGGTACTGCTCGGTGATGTCGAGAAAGCTCCAGACGCGACCGACAACTTCGTTGCCGATCAGTTGTGGATGCGAGAAACGGGCAAATACGCGGCCGTCGAGGAAATGCAGGGTATCGCGCGAGCTGGCCGCTGGCCGTTGGTAGAGCGCCTCCACCCGGTCGAGAAACTGACGTGGAACCTTCAATTGGGCCAGGACATGGGCGAGCAGTTTTTGATCGTCCCGCGTCGCCAGAAGTTCATCGGGGATTTTCCACATCTCGGCGAAGCGGGCATTCGCGCGGGCGACCTTGCCTTGGTTGTCGATCACCAGGATGCCGTTATCGGATGCTTCCAGTGTTGCCTCAACCAATGAAAGCGCCTGCGTGCGTTCCTCCAGATACTCGCCTTTGACTTTGGCCAGTTGTTCCGCCTCGTCACGCGCAACCGCCAATTGACGGGTACGCTCATCGATCAATTGTTCCAGATGATCCCGGTGCGCCTGCAACGCATCGGTCAGTGCTTTGCGTTCGGAAATATCGCGCATGCTGCCGACCATGCGCAACGCCATCCCATCAGCGTCGCGTTCCACCACTTGACCGCGATCTTCCACCCAGATCATGCTGCCATCCTGCCGCAGCATACGATGTTCGCTGGCATAGGGCGCAGTGCCCTTCAGGCAGGCTTCGATCGCCTGCAGCGTGTTGGCGCGATCCTCCGCATGCAGCAACTGGGCAAAGAATTCCATCGGATGCGCCTGCAACGTCGTGTCCAGGCCGAGCAAACGGCACCATTGGGCATTGTGCTTGACGACCTTGTTGGCGATATCCCAGTCCCACACCCCTTCACCCGTCGCATCCAGCGCATAGCCGAGCCGCTTTTCGCTGTCCTCGATGCGCGCCTGAGCGCGGCGTATGTCGCTGATGTCAATGGCAATAACCAGAATCCGGTTCTCGCCGGCCGCATTCTTGAACGGCTTCTTGATCGATTTGTAGTGGTGCGTTTCGCCCGTTTTCGCATCCACGCTGTCTTCGTAAACAACTTCCGTCTCGCCCTTCGCCATGACGGCGAGGACGTTTTGACGTAAGAAATCGGCCAAATCCTTGGGCACGCCAAAATCGCCATCCTGTTTGCCCAGCATCGCTTCCGGGGTGGAATTGTAGAGTTTGGCGACGGCGCGATTGCAGAGCAGGAAATCGCCGTTCTGATCCTTGAGTACCACCGGGTCAGGGATTTCATTGATCACGGCATGTAATTCCTGCGTACGTTCCGCGACCCGCAGATCAAGTTCGCGGTTCGCCGATTCGAGCAAGGCTTCTTGTTTGCCGATTGCCGTCTGCGCGAATCGCACCACCAGCAGCAAGGCGAAGTACAAGCCGCCGAGAACAAGGACCAGGAATATGGTGATGTACTTCTGCGATTGCGCAATTTGTTCCAGCAGAATGCCGACATCCTGATATTGCTCGAACACCGCCACCACCCGACCGGACTCAAATACCGGCACATAGCTGGAGACCAGATCGGCCTGTTCAATCATTCCTTCGAAGGCGCTGAATCCATCGCGATGCACCAATTCGCTGACGACCTGTCCATTGCGCGCCGCGATAAACCCGGCGTTGTCGCGCTTGTCTTCACCAATCTGCGCCGGTTCGGTAGAAAACAATGTGATACCGCGCGGATCGTAGATTTTGATCTTGACGATCTCGGAGCCTTGCAGAATCGGTGCAAGTATTTCGCGCAAGTGCGTGATGTCCGGCAAACCCTGCAATTCCGCGCGGCTTGCTCCGGCAGATTGAGTAATCAACCGCTGAATGTCCCGTTGCAGCAAGCTGCCGAGCATTTTCGTCATACTGACATTACGCAGTTCGGCCAGGCGCTCGATTTCCTGCGTCTTGTTCTGCCCAACCAGTTGCCAGAGCAAACCACCGGCGAGGACGAGCAGAATCAGCGCAAACAAAGAGAAATAGCCAACGAGTCGCGAGGCACGCATTTCAATCGCTCCGGGTTAACTGGATCAACATACACAAACACAAAAAAGAGGAATGTCGGCGGAAAGGCCGATGCGCTGAATCGTAACCCAGCAGCGACGCGGATTTTTGCATAAACGGAATTGGCGGCAGATTGGTGTCACTCGGCCAGACCCTGTGAAGCCGCTCCGGGTGAGCCTGTCGAAGCATGAATAGCCGTTCGACAGCCTTGCCGCCTCTTCGCCTCCATACAGCGAAAAAATCATTGTTCCAGGTGTTCCTCATTTGTCTTCCTGCTAGCAGCCTGCCGGACTTTGGAATCGTCGGCTGGCCGGCTGCAAAGTCCCGGGGTGTAAAAGCGGGAAAGTCCCGGGGGGTTTAAGCGGGAAATCGATGACCAAACTCCGACAGACTCCTGGTGAACGGTTGCCCGCGAATTTCATCAAGTGGCGACACAGCGTATCTGTCTCTGCGAGGCTATAACGATATGTGAAAATATATGATATCAATTATCCTTTTATGATATTTTTCCGTTACTTTTTTCGAGCTACTGATTTTTTCTCAATGAACACGCCAACCAAGCCCCTGCAACAACCCTTCTGTACCACCCGCGAAGCAGCCAACATACTTGGCGTGTCTTTGCGAACCGTTCAGTTATGGTCGGAGAGCGGTTTGCTGACCGCCTGGAAAACACGTGGCGGGCATCGCCGGGTTACGCTGGAATCGATTGAAAAAATCCGCGCCAAGCCGTCCGGCGCGCACGCAAAAACACCATCCCAGGTCAGCAGCCCGGTTGACCCGCAGTTCCGAATTCTGGTTGCCGAAGACGATACGATTTTTCAGACGCTTTATCTGTCCATCATTGGCGGCTGGGACATGCGGCCCAAGTTGACACTGGCCGAGAATGGCTTCGATGCGTTGGTGAAGATTGGTCAAGAGCGACCCGACCTGCTGATCACCGATCTCGACATGCCCGGCATGGATGGCTTCGAAATGCTGCGCAGCCTGAAAGCCATGCCGGATCTCGCCGACCTTGACGTTGTGGTGGTCACCGGCCTGACTGACGAGGAAATCGCGCGGCGAGACAGTCTGCCGGTCGATGTCCCGGTGCTGCACAAACCGGTCCGGTTCGACCAACTGGAGCAGATCGTCGAGGCGAGCCGGCTTCGCCGCAATGCTGAATCCGTCGAATAGCGGAACGCATGTTCGCGCATTCCTCCTCCAACGCCACCTTCAGGCAAAGGCTGATGCCCTTGCTGATGTTGTCGATTCTGGTTTTGCTGCTCGCGCTGGCGGGTGGCGCCCTCTGGATACTCGGACAATTCCAGCGGGATGCGCGGGAAACTGCGGTTGCGCAGCTACACCTGAACGTGAATTCCTTGCGCCACGAGATCGCGTCGATCTGGTTGCCGCAGCAGCAAGCCCACCTGCGCGCCTGGAGCGATAGCCTGACGGGATTGTCACCGCCGGAAGCCGGCAAGGTTCTGGCCAGACTGACCACGTCGGGCGCTTATCACGATTTCTGGTTGCTCGATGCGGTGGATCAGCGCGTGCTGGCGGCAGCCAATCCGGCTGCAGTCGGTTTGCCCAGCCAATTTGCCGACGATCCGCGCTTCGCTGAAAAAGTCGCCGGCCTGGCGATTGGCCAAAGCCAAGCGCTTCTGCTTGGGCCTGAACTGGCGACAAAATCGCAAGCCAGCATCATTTTGATGCAGCCCGTCGGGAAACGCGGAATGGCTCCGGAAACGCTTCTTCTGGTACTGATCCGAGACCCCGCCAGCCTGCTCGAAAGCCCACTCCGCTATCGCCTGGGAAAAACCGGGGAAACCTATCTGATTGATGCACAGGCCTACCTGATCAACCAGAGTCGCTTCATCCCGACGCCAGCAAACACCGACGCCGAGAGGTTGCGCTCAGTTGTTGCAGGACGAAAGAATGCGGGAGGCAAGGCCAATTTGACGCTGGCGGCACAGCAAGCGCTGCTGTTCAGGAAAGAGGGTGAAAGCGTGGAGTCTTATCCGGACTATCGCGGCCAACTCGTCCTTGGCGCATGGACCTGGTGCGATTCACTGGATTTGGCCTTGATCTCGGAAATCGATGCCAGCGAGGTCATTGCCGGCAATCAACAACACCAGAGTCGGATTGTCCTGCTGGTGTTCGGTCTCGGCATCCTGACCATCGGCGTGCTGTTGGCCCTGCATCGGCAATGGCGCAGAAACATGGCGGAGTTGAGTGCGAGCAGCATCTATGCCAGCACGCTGTTCGAAAAATCGCTGGGGCCCGTTCTGGTGAGCGATGAAAAAGGCTGCATCGAAGCCATCAACCCAGCCGCCTGCGAGTTGTTCGGCTACCGCGCCGAAGAACTGGTCGGCTGCAATGTCAGCCGCCTGGTTCCTCTCGGGCATCGTGGCCGGCATGATGGTTACCTGCGCAATGCCCAGGCAACCGGTCGCTCCTCGATCATCGGCAGCGAGCGCGCCGTGCAGGGCGTGCATCGTGACGGCCGTCTGGTGCCGGTGCGCTTGGGTATTTCACAAGCCGAGGTAAATGGCCGTCGCATTTTTATCGCGCAACTACAGGATCTCAGCGCGGTGCAGGCGCAGTTTGAACAACTTGAACTGGCCAATCAGGCGCTGGCGGAGACCACCCGACAGGCGGAAGCCGCTTCCGCCGCGAAAAGCGAATTCCTCGCCAACATGAGTCACGAGATCCGCACCCCGATGAACGCCATCATCGGCATGACTGAACTGGCGCTTGCCACCGAACTGTCGCTGAAGCAACAAAACTACGTCAGCAAGATCAGAAGCGCATCCGAGGCGCTGTTGCGGATCATCAATGACATCCTCGACTTTTCCAAAATCGAAGCCGGCAAAATGGTGATGGAGAACGTCGAATTCACGCTCGACCAGGTATTCGACAATCTGAACGCGCTGCTGGCGGTGCGAGCCGAAGCCAAAGGGATCGAACTGGCGCTGGAAGTCGAGCCCGGACTGGGGGCAACGCTGATTGGCGATCCTTTCCGACTGGGTCAGGTATTGATCAACCTGGTCGGCAATGCCATCAAATTCTCCGACTCGGGCAACGTCTTCGTATCGGTGCAGCGGGAGGCGCAAGATGCAGGTCAATTGGCAGATCAACCCGCGGATCAATTGACCTTGCGCTTCTCCATCAGCGATCAGGGCATCGGCCTGACCGAGCAGCAACAGCAGTCCCTGTTCAATGCTTTTACGCAGGCGGATTCTTCGACCACTCGCCGTTTTGGCGGCAGCGGCTTGGGTCTGGTGATTTCGAAACGCCTGGTGGAGATGATGCATGGCCGGATCTGGGTCGACAGCCACTACGGCGTCGGCAGCACATTTTATTTCACCGCGCGCTATCAGGTCGCGGCAGATACCGACGACACGTTGGCGTCGATGGTTGCCGCGCTCGCGCCGTTTGCCGAGAAACCGGTTCTGCTGATCGACGACAACGCCATCGCACGCCGGGTCATCGCCGCGCAACTGGCCAAGTTGGGTTTGCAAACCGAATCTCATGCACGCGCCAGCGAAGCACTGGTGGCGGTTGCGAGTCGGTCGGCGGATTACCTGCTGGTCATTTGTGACTGGAAAATGCCGGATATCGACGGCATCGAAACCCTCCGCCAAATGCGTCAGCTCTACGCCGATCAGGCGCGGCCGGCCCCGCCCATGCTGCTGATGAGCGCATTCAGCCATGACGAGGCCTTGCAGCACATCAATGTGCGGGTTGACGGAGTCTTGTCGAAGCCGACCAGCACCGCAAATCTCTATGTAGAAATTGCACCGACATTAGGACTTGCGGAAACCAGCGGCATGCCGCGCCGCAACCTGTTCGATGCCAGTCAGTTGGCGGCGATTCGCGGCGCTGAGGTGCTGCTGGTTGAAGACACCGAAATCAACCAGGAGGTCATGCTGGAACTGCTCAGCAACGCGGGTTTGCGGGTCCGTGTCGCCAACAACGGTCTGGAAGCGTTGCAGGCCATTTCGGAACAGGCGCCGGACTGTGTGTTGATGGATTGTCAGATGCCGGTGATGGATGGTTTCGAAGCCAGCCGCCGGCTCCGGCAGGAACCGCATTTACAGGCCTTGCCGATCATCGCCTTGACCGCCAATGCGATGCCCAGCGATCGCCAGCGCTGCCTGGATGCCGGCATGAATGACTTTGTCACCAAGCCGGTCAACCTGCATGAACTGTTTACCGCGTTGGTGCGTTGGATTCCGCCGCGCAGCCAGCCCCAGCCCGATGCGAGGGTGGTTGACAGCACCCCGGTCGCGACCGTCGGCATGCCTGAACTGCCCGGCATCGACACCGTCGCCGGCCTTGAACAAGTCAGCGGCAAAGTATCGTTATATGTGAAAGTGCTGAAGAAATTCCGCGACCAGCATGCGGTTCGCTTTGAATCTCAATTTGTCGAAGCGTTGACGACCGACGATCTGGTTACCGCGACGCGGCTTGCGCACTCGCTCAAGGGCGTAGCCAGAACACTCGGCGCATTCCACCTGGGCGATCTGGCATCTGCGCTGGAAGAGGCGAGTCGCGGCGGCGAGCGAGAGGCGATCGACACGGCGCTTGCCGCGACCATCCTGGAAACCCATGCCCTGTGTGCAATCTTGCACAAGCTGCCTGTGGCTGCGGATCAAGAAAATCAAACCGTAACCGATATTCAGCGCCATCGCGGCCAACCCAGCCTCTAGCCCTAAAGCCCTCCAGCCCATGACATTTGCGCTCAACACCGTGACAGACATCCGTATCCTGCTGATTGAGGCAGATGCCCTGCTGGCGGAGGAACTGTCACAACGTCTGCTTGCTTGCCGACGCCTGCACATTGCCACGACGATCCTGCCGACCTTGTCGGCGGCGCTGCAGGCGCTGCTTGCTGGTGAGGCGTTCGACCTGATTCTGGCGAATCTTGATTTGCCTGACGCGGATGCCGAGCGGATTGTCGATGCATTGCATCGCGCGTCACCCGAAACGCCGATCATTGTGCTGGCTGACCAATCGAATGAAGCGTTGGCGTTGCGATTGATAAACCGGGGCGCGGAAGACTATCTGCTGCTGCAACCCGCCAGTCTGGAGGTCATCGAGCGCATTCTGCTTTACACCCTGGAGCGTTGCCTGCTGCATTGCCGTCTGCGCAAACGCGAAATGCAATTCCACAATTTGCTCGCCAACGCACCGATTGGCATGGCCGTGCTGAGCGCGGATGCCCGCTTCATTGAAGTCAACCCGGCGCTTTCCCGGTTGTTTGGTCTGGCGCCGGATGCGTTGGTTGGGCAGCCTTTGCATGACTACCTGCATCCGAAAGACCTGGCGCAGGCTTTGGAGAAAATACGGGGTCTGCAAGCGGAGGGTTGCCAGGGTTGCGGCATGGAAGCGCGATACCTGCGGCCGGACCAAAGTTATGGCTGGGCGATGCTGGCCGGTTCCTTGTTGCAAGCCGACATCGATGCGGTGGATGGCAGCCGGATCATTCTGCAACTGCTCGACATCAGCGAATCGCAGCGTGCGCACGCTGCCTTGCGGGAAAGCGAGCAGCGGATTCGCGGCATCTTGAACAGTCTGTCGGAAGGCGTGGTGGTACATCAGGCGGATGGCCGTGTGGCCTTCAATAACGCTGCCGCTGAATCACTGCTTGGCCTGAATCGCGGCGAACTTATCGGGCTCACCTCGGTTGACCCGAGTTGGCGTTGTATCTACCCGGACGGTTCTCCTTTCCCAGGCGAGCAACATCCGGCAATGCGCACTTTGCGGACCGGAAAGGCGATCTATGGCGAGGTCATGGGTGTTCCGTTGCCGGATGGCAGTTTCCGCTGGATTTCGATCAATGCCAGCCCGCTTGGCCGAGATTCGGATAACGCTGTCGGAGAAGTCGTCGTCACCTTCGTCGACATCACCGAACACCAGCGGCAACAACGCGCGCTGAACGAAGAGCGGGGTGAAAAACTGCGCATGCTGCGCTTCTCCGAAGCACTCATGGTGGCACTGCCAACGGCGG
Organism: Betaproteobacteria bacterium; assembly: GCA_020049415.1. Lineage (GTDB taxonomy): Bacteria > Pseudomonadota > Gammaproteobacteria > Burkholderiales > Thiobacillaceae > PFJX01. Next base: position 2,263 of record JAIFKV010000073.1, on the reverse strand, counting down.
TTTATTACAAGGATAGCCACGGTCGATACCAGGGCTGCAACCAGGCATTCACGGAATTGACGGGCAAGTCCGCCGACCAAATTATTGGCAAGACCGTCGAAGAACTTTGGCCACCCCAGTTAGCCCAGGTTTACCAGCGCAATGACCAGCCGTTGCTGGTCAGCCAACAACGGCAGATTTACGAATTCAAGTTGCAGGATGGTGACGCCCAGCTGCGCGATGTGCTGTTTTGCAAGAACACCTATCTGGATGAACACGGCCAACCCGCCGGTATCGTCGGCGCCATCACCGATATCAGCGAACTCAAGCGCAGCGCGTCTGAACTGCGCGAAAGCCGCAACCGACTCAACAGCATTCTCGCCAATGCCGGTGTCGGCATTGCCTTTGGTGATCGGGAAGGCGGCCTGATCGAGACCAATGCCGCGCTCGACCGGATGTTGGGTTATCAAGCGGGCGAACTTATTGGGCGCAACTTCTCCGAATTCACTTATCCGGCCGACTTGGCGCTGGAACGCACGATGTTCAACGCGATCGTCAATGGCGAGCGTGACGGCTACCAGATCGAGAAACGCTATATCAGGCGCGATGGCCAGGTGATCTGGGTGCAGGTCAATGTCATCGCGCTCAGGAATGGCGAAGGAGAAGTCGAGAATTTTGTCGGCGTTGCCAGCGATATCAACCAGCGCATGCAATACCAACGTGAACTGGCTGATAGTCGCGCCTTCAGCGAATCGATTCTGGATTCGATGGATATCAGCATCTCGGTGCTCAACAACCAAGGCGAGATCGTCGCGGTGAACGATGGCTGGCGCCGCTTCGCCCAGCAGTGCGACGGCTCCAGCGATCTGGAGGCCGGGGTCGGATTGAATTATCTGGACGTCCTGCGCAACACCACGGATAACGAAGACGAATCGGCCGCGTCCTTGTTGACCGGACTGGAGGCGGTACTGGCGGGATCGCGTGACAGCTTTTCCTATGAGTATCCGTGCGAACTTCCGCTCGGCGGAATGTGCTGGTATCTGTTGCGGGCAACGCCGTTGCGAGGCACCACCGGCGGCATGGTCGTCTCCCATATCGACATGACCGCCCAGCATCTGGCACAAGAAGAAACCCTGCGCCTGAAGGCGGAACTGGAACAGCGGGTCGATTTGCGTACGGCGGCGCTGGCGGCTTCGAATGCGACGCTGCAGACCGAGCAACGGAAACTCAATTTCCTCAAAAACCTGGCAGAACGCGCAAATCTGGCTGACGACCTGGAGGATGTACTCGAACATGGCGTGCGCGAACTCTGCCAGATGGCCGACTGGGCATTCGGTCAGGTGCTGAATGTTGCACCGCGCGGCGACCAGTTGACCGTCTCCAGAGTGCACTTCAACCGGAACAGCGGCAACAACGACATCTGCATCGAGCGGGTGTCGAGTGGCAGCGTGTTGCCGAGCGAGGCGCTGCCTTGGCGGGCTTTTCTGCAGCGTCGCCCGCTCTGGGAAGACTGCGCCGGAGGTCGTTTGCGGCAAGGACGATGCCATGACTGCAATCACTTCGGCATCGTCTGGTCGCTGGCGTTACCCGTCATGGTGGGTGACCGTGTCATTGCCGTGCTGGAGTTCTTTTCCGAAAGCGGGCGCAATCTGGGTGACAGCCGCGACACCTTTATCGATCAATTGTTCTCGCTATTGCGGGTAATCGCCGACCGCAAGGAAGCGGAGAAGGAGATGCGCAAGCTGGCGTTGATTGCCCAGCAGACCGATAACGCGATCATCATTTCAGATGGCTTGGGCTTCATCGAATGGGTCAATCCCGGCTTCACCCAGATTACCGGCTACCGTCTGGATGAAGTCCAGGGGCATCGACCGGGCGATTTCCTGCAAGGGCCTGAATCCGATCCGGTCACCGTCGAGGCAATGCGTCAGGCAATACGGAACGGCGAGAAGTTCGCCTGCGAAATTCTCAATTACGACAAACAAAAGCGAACCTACTGGCTGGAACTCACGCTGCATCCGGTTCGCAATGCGGCGGGCGAATTGGAGCATTTCGTCGCGATCGAGCGCGACATCGACGAACGCAAGCGCATGATCGCCGACCTGGAGCATGCCAAGGAGGCAGCCGAACAGGCCAGCCGCACCAAGAGTGATTTCCTGGCCAATATGAGCCATGAAATACGTACCCCGATGAATGCCATCACCGGCATGACCGAACTGGCGCTGGGCACCAACCTGTCCGGCAAACAGCGCAACTATGTCGGCAAGATCAAGAGCGCCTCCGA
>JAIFKV010000095.1 GCA_020049415.1 Betaproteobacteria bacterium | reverse complement strand
CGCCCTGCAGCAACAGTCCGCGCAGTCGAGTGCGGTCCTGATCCTTGCGGATCAGTTCGCGCACATACTCGCTGCTGGTGCCATAGCCGCGCTGGGTGACCTGTTCGTCCACGAAGGACTTGAGGGCGTCGGGGAGGGAGATATTCATCGTGGTCATGGCGTCACATTAGGATGTTTGCCAAAAATTGGCAAACCATTCGAGTTGAACAGGGTTGCCAAGATCCCCAACGCCTTTTGCCTCCATCGCTATGCCGTTGTGCGGTCGCTGTTTGCAAAAGCAGACCTTCAGAAGATCAGACAGCATTTCCACGACCGTCTTTTTGAGGTCGGCATGCAGTCCATAATGAGTTGTGCTGTGTGACTGTTCCACTCAGTTACTTGCCCGAGAACCATCCGAATGCGGAATGACCGCTCCGCGTCGACAGTGTGTGTTCATCAAGTCGGGAAGTGGCCGTTCAATGCAATTCCCGGTTGAACAGTAGGTATCAGCACCGCTCCGCCATCTTGAGCGCGGCGGCTACCACTGGGGTCATATTGCAGTAACGGTATTGCACCAGCCTTCCGACAAAAGTCACGCCCAGCTCCTGTTCCGCCAAGGCTTCATAGCGCTTGTATAGCGTCTCGTCGCCGTCCGCCGGGATGGGGGAATAGGGCTCGCCCTCTGCTTGGGGTATTCCCGCAAGATAAAATAATGGAGCATGACCCGATTGGCACTTATATAAGCGCTAAATGACTGAAAATTACCCACCCGCAATATCCACGAAGGACGGAAACACGTTTTATTACCCCGCCAGGATTCCCAACTTCGCAAGTCTGACGGTGGGTTTTGGCTAAAGTAAGTGCCATTCGGGTCAAGACAGCAGAAATGCGCTCCATGACGAGTCGGCAACCTCGAAGCTATCAGTCCAGCCCAGGATAACTTCGCGCTTGTCCTTGTCAGTGAGAACACGATAAAGCTCGCCCATCTATTGCGCCGGGAGCAACACAAACCCTGCCGGCAGTTGATCGACCCCGGTTATTGCGGCGCTACAACAGGCTTCGGCTGCGGGAATTCCGCAGCCGCTTTCATTTCCGCGGGCCTATTTATTCGGTTGCCTTATGACGCGATTGATTTCGACATATTCCACTTGTCTGGATGTGCTTAGTTTGGCTTGAGCTTGCTGCCGCTGAGCCTGGTTGGAAAATTCCACCTGGAAGAGTTGTCCGGACAGCTGTTTAACGCGTATTCCACCTTGTTCGGCCAGGTTGGCGCGGGCGGTCTCTTCGTTTACGGCAGGGTTGAATTTCACCAGCAGTTGGCGCTCGGTCAGGTGCTCAGCGTTTACCGCCGCATCTGATTCCATTTTCACTGGCTGGTTGAATGATCCTGCTGCGACGTCTGGAACCACCGCCTCGGCGAACCAGGCCAGCGGCCACAACAAAACACGCACACTGGCGCGGAGCCAATCATGATGGGCGATGAAGTCGGCGAGCGGCGGGCTGATCCGGTAGTACGCGGAGACGAAGATGCGTCCGAGCAAGTTGGGAAGTAAATAACTGTCGCGGAATTGGCGTAGCGCGTTCACTTTTGGATGCAATGCGCTGCCATAGGCTGCGGTGGCGATGAAACAGCCGACCCGCGTGCCGCCACTTGATTCGCCGGGCGTCACGACCACCGTTGCGGAGTAATCGGAAAAACCGGCAATGACGCTGTAGGCGCGCGCACGGTATTGATACTCCGTGCCCAAGGTCAGTCCGTTATCCGCATACTGCGTGGCATTGGCGGGCAGATTGGCGATTTCGTTGAAAAATCCGCCGGCGCTTGCACGATCCAGTCGATACCCCGTTTCGCGCGCCGAACGGTCGGTCCAGGCGATGGTTACCGTTCCGCCCTGGTCAGTGACGCGGAGGTTGTCGGGCGCTAGCGGCGGGGTCACGATCTTGACTTCCGCGCTTGGCGCGGAGTCGCCCACTCCGTTGTAGGCGCGGACGCGGTAGCCGTTGTAAGTGCCTTCGCCCGCCTGCGCTGCGGTGTCGTCGTAGCCCAACACGGAAGAAGAAAGATTGGCTCGACTGGTAAAACTGGTGCCAGGGTCGTTGCGGTATTCCAGCTTCCAGCCGGATTCGATGGTGGAGTCGTCGAGCCAGCTTAACTCGATCCGACTATCGTTGATTTTGCTGGCGACTACATGGGAGGGCTGGATTGGCGAACTGGCTGCCAGATCGAAGTCCATCGCCAGGCCCGCATCAAGGCGTCCGCCGGTCACCGCGAGTCCGGCCAGCGCAGTTTTGGCCTGGGCGGTTTTGAGCAGAATTTCTCGCACCTCGAACATGCTTAATGCGGGGCGATAGGATTTCAGCAGCGCCGCCGCACCGGCAACATGCGGCGCGGACATGGAGGTGCCGCTTTCAAAGCCGTAGTCGGCGCTGCGCAGCGTGCCATAAATGTTTTTGCCCGGGGCAAACAAATGCACGCTGTGCGCGCCATAGTTGGATGAACTGCCGAGAAAAGAGGGGCGGGCGAACACCGCGCGAACATCGAATTGATCCGAGGCGCCAACCGACAAGATGTTGTTGAGAGCATGGCTTGCCGGGTACGTTGGGGTCTTGTCGTTATCGCAGCCCTCGTTCCCCGCCGGGAGGGTGAGCAGAATGCCGGCCAGCCGTGCTCGATTCAGCGCATCGCGTTCGCTTTGCGAAGGCGCTACGCCGCAATCGAACGCATAGGAAGCGTTAATGACAGCGGCGCCTTTGGCGATGGCGTAATCAATGGCGGCCACGATGTTGGCCAAATCGCCGACTCCATCCGCGCTCAATACCTTCAGCGGCATCAGCTTGACATTCCAGTTGACGCCGCTGACACCATTGGCGTTATTGCCCACCGCGCCGATGATGCCGGCGACATGACTGCCATGCCCGCCTTCTTCATCATCGTCCAACGGGTCGGCGTTATTGTTGGCAAAGTTCCAGCCACGGACGTCGTCAATTTTGCCGTTGGCATCGTTATCAATGCCGTCGCCCTGTATTTCACCCGGATTCGCCCAGACATTGGCGGCCAGGTCGGGATGGTTGTAATCGATCCCGCTATCCACCACTGCCACCACAACAGAGCCATTTCCGGTATGGCGATCCCATGCCGCGCTGGCGCGGATATCTGCGCCCGCCAGGCCGAACGTGCCATTGACGCGTTGACCGGTATTGCGCAACCCCCATTGAAGCTCGAAGTGGGTGTCGTTCGGCGCCGCGCTTTTATGCACGATGTAGTTGGGTTCAGCGTATTCGACATTCGGCTGGCGCTGATACCAGCGACGCATTCCTTCAACATCCATCCCTGCGGACAGGCGCACATGTTCCAGTTGCCCCGCGCGCAACATTCTCGCTGCGCGTGCATTGGCATGCGTTTGGGCGATTTTTTCAGTTGCACCGGCCTTGAATTTGACCAGAAGTTCGCCGTTTCTATAGACAGGCTGAGGCAATGCGGCTTGACCAGGAACTGGGCGCGGCTGGTGTGGGAGGTCATGAGCGGGCCTTTGGAGAGGGGACTATTTCAATCTACACCCAAGCGGGGCAATAGAAAGTGCCGTTGGAGCAAAAACAATGGCAGCAGGCATAGTTTTGTACGGGCAGATTTCTTTTCGGCAGCATGGTGTTTACTCGCCATATCAATCGCCAAATTTGGCCTGAAAAGGCCCGCCTGAGCATTGCAATAAAGACCTCGATATCTAGAATAAATGTAGTGGTTTGATGCGTTGACGGGGTGGATACGCTATCCCGTCGCTCTTGATGAAAGGAGAGAAATCATGACAACGGGTACTCATTTCACAAGAAAATCTTTGATTTCCTTGTCAATTGCATTCATCGCGCTTCCGCTTGGTTTTTTGGGCTGCAATGGCGGCGGAGATGAAGAGGATGATGGCGGCTCCGGACAAAATGGCGGTAACACAACCGGTGCGGCTCAAATCAATGCAACAGCCGTACAAGACTCAATGGTGTGGATTTCGGATTCTGTTCCCGGTTGCAAATTGAATACGGGCGCTGCCAGGGCGGCTTCTGTAGCCGCCGCGCAAGAGGGCATCGAGGGTGCCGGGGTTGTCCGGCAAGTCATGTCAGTCATCGCTGAGGCCAAGAAAGCCGGCGGCGCGAGTCTGGCCCCGATGGCCGTCCAGGAATTCGCTGGTAATTGTGGTGGCACCCTGAATCTCAGTGATGTTCACGCCAACGGGATTACCACTTACACCTACACGTTCAACAATTTCTGCTCCGTTGATGATTCCGTTAGCCCACCTGAGCAAAGCAAGGTTAATGGAACGATGACGGCCAGAGAAATCGGCACACCAAGTGCAAATGGACCGATTGTTTCGTCCATGGAAGCCTCGGCGAATCAACTCACACTGATCGCCAAGGGTGAAACAACCGAGTTGACCATGAACAAGGCGACGCTCACCTACGGTGTGCCAGCCGCTTGGGATCCTGGCGATGCGACCGCGACCAATCCAGATCGGGTAAGAATCGACCAGGCGACAGTCAGATTCGTCAACCAGAATCGCACGCATAAAATCGCCAACTTCAGTGCCAGTACTTATGAGAGCGGCGGCGATAACGTGCTCAACATCTCCAGCGGCACTTACACCACAACTACCCACGGCTACCTCAATCTGACAACCGGGCAACCAATCATCATGAATGAAAATGGCGATTGGGTTTCCGGGTCGCTCAACCTGGTTGGCTCCGATGGCAACACGGTGGTGGTCACCCCATCCAGCAGCGCCAACGGCGTTATGAATGTAGCTTTGAACGGCACCGCGCTTGGTGCCAGTCTGGACTGCTCTGGCGCGAGCGATCTGGCCGAACAATAATCAATCTAATTGATGCGCCACTGATGCGCCACGCGCCCAGCCTGAAAGCCGGGCGCGTGTTTTTGTTATGAACGGCCGGAAGGCGCAGTAGGGCCAGCGATGCGGGTGCCAATCTTCAAGTCGAATCTAAAAATATTTCTCTTGCCGCTTGGCTTGGTTTTGCTCTCGGCATTGATCTGGGCTTATGCGGCAGACTGGTTCGACACGCCCCAACCCGCCCGCTTCGCGGTCATCAGCGACCCGCATGTTTATGACACCCGTCTTGGCACGACGGGAAGCGCATTTGCCGAGAATCTGGCAAGCGACGTAAAAATGGTGGTCGAGAGCGGCGCTTTGCTCGAAAGTGCGGTTTCCCTGCTTGCCGCGCAACAACCCAAACCGGCATTTCTATTGATCCCCGGCGACTTGACGCATGAAGGCGAGAAAACGAATCATCTGTTGATGGCGTCGTATCTGGCTGATTTGCGGGCTAAAGGGATTCAACCTTATGTCATTCCCGGCAACCACGACATAGACAATCCCTCCGCCTCGCACTTTGACCAACACCGCAGACTGCCGGCACAGCGGATCAACGCGCGCGAATTTGCCGAAATTTACGCGCCGTTCGGCTATCAACAAGCCATCGCCCGCGATCCCGACTCGCTCAGCTATATCGCCGAACCGGTGCCGGGTTACTGGCTTTTCGCGATCGACAGTTGCCGCTATGGCGAAGGTAAAAATGTGCGTATCGACGCGGGTCGAATCCGCCCCGAGACGCTGAACTGGATATTGAGCAAGCTGGCCGAGGCGCGCAACCTGGGAAAGCAGCCACTCGGCATGCTGCACCATGGCGTGCTTGAGCACAGCTTGGGGCAAGCCCACAATTTTTCGGATTTTGTGCTCGAAAACGGCGACAACACCGGCCGCGCTTTGGCTGCGGCAGGGTTGCAACTGGTCTTCACCGGACACAGCCACACTCAGAACATCACCCGCAAAGCGTGGCAAGAAGACAGGCTCCTGGATGTGCAAACCGGTTCCCTGGTGACTTATCCCAATCCGTTGCGCGTGGTCACGCTTGATCCGGCAAACAACGCGCTCTTGATTCGTTCCATTCGTATCATGGACATTCCCGCCGCGACGACTTCAAATCAGCCTGGTTTTGCGGCATCTTCACGCGCTTTCACCTCCACTCGGCATACCGGCATGGTGTCGCGCGAAATGGCGCAAAGAACTTCACTATCGCTTGCCAGACAGACTGAACTGAGCCGTCAAATCGTTACCGCCATCATGGCTAGCCATGCCGGTGACGAAAAACCGACTTTGCGACAATTCCACGTTGCGCTCAAACTCAGAAACAGCGCCAACCCTGACGAAATCACGATAGGCAAACTGATGCTCTCGCTCTGGCATGACCTCCCGCCCAACGACAACAATATCGATCTGATGCTCGACAACCTGCTCGCATCCAGCGAAAAACCGCCAGACCTCGATACGCAGCGACAGGCCGCGCGATGAATCCGTTCTGGCCGCAGATAAACGGTGATACTCGCCAGCACCGAGAAAACGCATGATTTTCTGGCGCAACCTGATGCGCACAAAAGTGCGTAGCCTGCTGACGCTGTTCGGGGTCACGGTAGGCACGGCGGTGTTTGTCAGTATTGCCTCGCTCACCCTCGATATGCAGACGCAATTTGCGTACACCACCGCCGCTTACAACACCGAGGTAATGATCGGCAGCGGCAATGCTCTCACCCCGTTCAGATCCAGAATCACACCGCATCAAATCGAGGCGCTGAAAACGACTTTGCAGCAAACCGTGTTGCCGATGGTGATTGGCATCACCCCGCTGAATGCCAGCAGGAAAGCGCCCGTTCTGGGCATCTCCACGACAGGTCTCGGCATGATTCCAGTCGTCGGCGGCAGAGCGCTGGCGCAGGACAAACCTGAAATCCTGATCGGGGTGTTGTGCGCGGAGTTGTCTCAACTGAAGGTCGGCGACAGCGTGATGCTGGGCAAGGTCGAATATGTCGCGGTGGGATTGTTTCGCAGCGGCAGCAGGTATGTGGATAGCGGCATCATTGCCAATCTGGAGCAAGCCCGCCAAATCCTGGGGCGTGGCGCGCATCAGGATTACTTCAACATGGCGTTGGTGCAAACCGGCAATAAAATCGCTACCGCCAGAGTCATTGAACAGGTCAAGCAGCATTTTCCCAAGTTGCGCGCGCAACCCACCATGGAATTCTCCGGCATCGTTCGCATCATGCGCACCATGGAAACCACCACTTGGAGCATCGGTGTAATTGCGTTATTGGGGGCCGCCATTGTGGTCGCCAACACCCTGGTCATGGTCGTATCAGAGCGCACCCGCGAGTTGGGCGTACTGCTCGCCATCGGCTGGTCACCCTGGCTGGTGCTGCGCATGTTGTTTGCCGAAATCATCGCCCTCTGCCTGGCCGGAACCCTGCTGGGGAATATTGCCGCGCAGGGACTGGTCAGCCTGCTTGTGCATGTCCATCCGTCCGGACCGGGGTGGAACCTGCCGACTGAAATCGCCCCGCTTGCCGCATTTGCATCGCTCGGCGCGGCAGTTCTCATTGCCCTCCTCGCCATGCTGTGGCCGGCCAACATCGTCTACCGACTGAAACCGGCCCAGGCTTTACGCCATGCATGACGCATTGCTGCGCGCACGCGAGGTATGCAAAAGCTACGACAACGGGCGGATCTTGGCCCTGAACGGTGTTTCCCTGGAAATGGCGCAGGGAGAGAGCATTGCGGTGATGGGCCCATCAGGCTGTGGCAAAAGCACCTTGCTTTCCCTGATTGGACTGCTCGACGCCCCCACTTCCGGCCAGATCATTGTTGCCGGCGAAGACTTGGCGCGGATCAAGAATCCCTCTGCGTTCAGGGCGCGGAGCGTCGGTTTCGTGTTTCAGGATCACCACCTGATACCGGCGATGACGGTTCTGGAAAATATCGAGGCGCCGATGATTGCCCTCGGCCTGCCCAGACAAGAACGCCGGGAGCGGGCCATCACGCTGCTTGAACAGGTCGACCTGATGCCCCGCGCGCATTTCCTGCCGGCTCGCTTATCGGGCGGCGAACGCCAACGCGCAGCGGTCGGCCGCGCCCTGGCAAATCGACCGCGCCTGCTGTTGGCCGACGAACCAACGGGAAATCTGGATTCGGTAAACGGTGCTCGGGTGGTTGAATTATTCATCCACTACGCCCGACAACAAGGTCTCGGCATCATCATGGCCACCCATAACCCCGACATCGCGGCCAGTTGTGATCGAATCATCCGCATGCGCGATGGAAAATTAGAAACCGACGTCTGAACGTCGGTCCGGCGAATATCGGCCCCGCATTGAATTAAAAAAATCGTCAATGTTCAAAACGAGGTTGGATTGTTGGATGTAAATCCAATGCACATAGCCCAACATTCAAACCCGGCCTGCGCCGGGGTGACAAATTGGTGGCATTACCCAAGCATGACCAGCGCTTATATCGCTTGCCACTTGTCGCTTATGGCTTTGCCCTTTTATCGAATAAATTTGCACCTGGAGGATGCGGCAAGATTCAGGCGATGGATGCACCGGACGCGCGCCCAAGCAACTTGGGTTTCGATTGTCATGTTCTTGGGTTAACCTGCATCCGCTATCATGTTTCCACTCGCAGCCTTGCTTGCGAGCTCCGCAACCGCTCCCTTTGATCGGGATTGCCGAATGCGGCAGATGTTTTTTCTTCACTTTCGTTGGCGCCTGTATTGATCCGCACTGCCTTGCTGTCCCGACTGCCTGTTGTCACCGTTTTAGCCGCGCTCATGCTGCTCGCCTGGCTGTTGGCGCATTGGACCTGGGCGTTCCTCGCGCCGCGCCAGTTGGGTCAGGCCAACGCTGCCGGCCCGTCGGCTTTGAGCAAGGTGCTGGCCGAAAAAGTGGTTGGGCTGCGGCTGTTTGGGGGCGGCGTAGCGGGGGTCGCCGACCCTGCTGCTGCGCCAATGGCGACGCGTTCGAGTATCGGAGTGCGCGGCATCTATGCATCGCGCGATGGCCGCTCCGGTTTTGCCATTCTGGTTCTGGATGACAAACCGGTTTCAGCGGTTCTGGGTCAGGAATTTTCCCCTGGCATGGTGTTGCAGGCGGTGTATGCGGATCACGTGGAGATTACCCGCAGTGGACAAACAGAGATCGCAAGCATGGCGCAGACGCCCGCAACCGCGCTGGAAAACACCGGCAACGCCAAGTCCGGATTGCAGCTAACGGTGCGGCAACTGGGTCCCAGGCAATTTGGCTTGTCCCGCGCAGCGTTGCTGGGAACGTTGAAGCGGCCCGATCAAATGGCATTGCTGGGTCGCTACGGCTCGCATCCGCGCGGTGGCGCGGTACTGGAGCGGAGCCCGGCGGGCGGTTTGCCGGAAAAACTGGGCCTGAAAGTGGGCGACGTGGTTACCGGAATCAACGGAAAATCGTTGACTGGACCCGGTGATGTGGCGCGTCTTTATGAACTGTTGATTAAAACCGAGAGAGTCAGCGTGGATGTCATGCGAGCAGGTGAAAAGATGAATTACGGTCTACAGGTGGCGCCATGAAAAGACGTTTATTCGGCAATCTTGCGGCCATCGCGGCAGCGCTGACGGTCAGCCTGATCGCGCCGCCGGTCTCAGCGCAAGGGGTGATTACGCTGAACTTCGTCAATGCCGAGATCGATTCCGTCATCCGCGCGATGGGGCAGATTACCGGCAAGAACTTTCTCGTCGATCCCCGGGTGAAGGGAACCATCAATATTTCGTCGGTTAAACCGGTCAGCGCCGATTTGGCGTACCAGATTCTGATTTCCTCGCTGCGCATGCAGGGATTCACCGCAGTGGAAGGCAAGGGCGTGGTGAAGATTCTGCCGGAGGCGGACGCCAAACAGCACTTCAGCCGAACTTACGGCAAGGAGATCAAAATCGGCGGCGACCAGGTGGTGACGCAGGTTTATCCGCTGCAACACGCCACCGCCGCCCAGTTGGTGACCGTGTTGCGTCCATTGATCGCGCCGAACAACGCGGTATCGGCTTATCCCGGTTCGAATACGCTGGTCATCACCGATTACGCCGACAACCTGAAGCGGTTGACGCAGATCATCGAGGCGATCGACACCCCCAACGACGCTGAATTCAACGTCATCAAAGTGCAGCATCTATCCGCGGTGGAACTGGCGCTGCAGCTTTCCCGCTTGTTCGCCGATCCGGCCGGCGCTCCCGTCCAGGGGGGGGGCTCGGCAATGTTGATCACCGCCGATGGCCGCAGCAATAACCTTCTGGTGCGCACCGACAACCAGGGCAAACTCAAAACCTTGCGCGCGATGGTGGCGCAACTGGATACCCCTTCCAGCGGTCGCAGCAACTTGCAAGTGATCCATCTGCGCAACGCGGATGCGACAAAACTGGCGGAAACCCTGCGCCAGGTCGCCGCCGCCGAATTACGCGCCACATCCAGCACCGGCGCTTCCTCTGTCGCGCCCGCGACGCCGGCCGCCGCCACGACATCCGGTGCGAGCAGTATCGCGGGAGTGACCATTCTGGCCGATGCAGCCACCAATTCACTGGTCATCAGCGCGCCTGACGAGCTTTACAACAGCCTGCGCGCGGTGATCGAAAAACTCGATACGCAACGCGCGCAAGTCTTTGTCGAAGCCCTGATTGTGGAAGTCACCAGCGCCAAAGCGGCGGAACTCGGTATTCAGTGGCAAGGCCCGCTGCTGCAGAAACAAGACAATTTTGCGCTGATCGGCGGCACCAATTTCGGCGCCGATGGCAACAATCTGCTCGGTCTTTCCGCCTCCATTGCCGCTGGCACGCCGCTGCTGCCTGGCGCCGGGCTGAATCTGGCGCTGGGCCAGATGATCACCTTGAATGGCGAGAAGGTCACCAGCCTGACCGCGCTGGCGCGTCTGCTGGAAGCCGATAGCGATGCCAACATTCTGTCGACGCCGAACATCCTGACCATGGATAACGAGGAAGCCAAAATCGTCATTGGCCAAAACGTGCCCTTCGTCACCGGCAGCTACGCGCAGACCGGCACATCGGGGGCGATTGCGAGTCCGTTCAAAACGGTTGAGCGCAAGGACGTCGGCTTGACCTTGAAAGTCAAACCGCAGGTTTCCGAGGGCGGCAATGTCAAACTGCAAATCATGCAGGAAGCCTCCAGCGTGTTTGACGCGAATAATCCGGACGGCATCACGACCAACAAACGGTCGATCGAAACCACCGTTCTGGTCGGCGACGGCGAGGCCATCGTGCTGGGCGGATTGATTCAGGACGACGTCTCGAACGACATCAACAAAGTCCCCGGCCTGGGCAATATTCCGCTGCTCGGTGCGCTGTTCCGCAGCGAAGCCCGCAAACGCACCAAGACCAACCTGATGGTGTTTTTGCGCCCGGTGGTGGTACGCACACCCGAATTGCTGTCTGGCCTGACCGAAAGCCGTTACGACTACATCCGCAATGTCTATGGCGCTTACCCGGCGCAAAAGCGCTGGCTGCTGCCGGACAACTCGCCCGACAGGTTGCCGGATTTGAAGCTGGATAGTATGTTGACCGCCAAGCCAGCGCTCAAACCAATTGCGCCGGAACCCCCTCCCAAACCGGCCAAGTCAGCTGAACCGGAAAAATCGCCGAACGATTTCTCGCTCTGGCCGAATTGAGCACAACCATGTCGCAGCCGCAAATCGATCCCGGCATCGTCCGTCGCATTCCTTACCACGCCGCGCGCGGGCATGGCGTGGTCGCCGCTCGCCAGGTCGGCGATGCCATCGAACTCTGGGTTCGCGCCGGGGCGAGTGTGGCGGCCTTGTCCGAGGCGCGCCGCATTCTGGCGACGCCGTTGTTGCCGGTACTGCTGACGGCGGAGGATTTCGACGCTCGACTGGCGCAAGCCTATGCGCGCGAGGACGCCCATGCGGCGCAGATCATGGACGATCTGGAGCAGGAGATCGACCTCACCGCGCTGGCGCAGGACATTCCGGCGGTAGGCGATCTGCTCGAATCGGAAGACGACGCGCCGATCATCCGGTTGATCAACGCCTTGCTGGCGCAGGGACTGCGCGAAGGCGCATCCGACATTCACCTGGAAGCCTATGAAAACCGCTCGGTGATTCGCTATCGCGTCGATGGCCTGTTGCGCGACGTGATGACGCCGCCGCGCGCCTTGCACGCGGCGCTGGTGTCGCGCATCAAGGTAATGGCCAGCCTGGACATCGCCGAAAAACGCTTGCCGCAAGATGGTCGCATCACCTTGCGGGTGGCGGGGCGGCCGGTGGATGTGCGGGTTTCCACCTTACCCACCGGCCACGGCGAGCGCGTTGTCCTGCGCCTGCTCGACAAACAGCATGGCCGCCTGGAACTGGAAGCGCTGGGGATGAACCCGACCGCGCTGACCGGCCTGGATAGCCTGATCCGCGCGCCACACGGCATCATCCTGGTTACCGGGCCAACCGGCTCGGGCAAGACGACGACGTTGTACGCGGCGCTTTCCCGGCTTGACGCTTCCAAGCTCAACATCATGACGGTGGAAGACCCGATCGAGTACGACCTCGATCAGGTCAGCCAGACCCACGTCAACCCGCGCATCGAGCTGACTTTCGCCCGCGCCCTGCGCGCCATCCTGCGGCAAGACCCGGATGTGGTGATGATCGGTGAAATCCGCGATCTGGAAACCGCGCAAATCGCGGTGCAGGCTTCGCTCACCGGGCACCTGGTGCTGGCCACGTTGCACACCAACGATGCCCTCGGCGCGGTCACCCGCCTCACCGACATGGGGGTGGAACCTTATCTGCTGGCGACCAGCATGATCGGCGTCCTCGGCCAGCGTCTGATCCGCCGCCTCTGCCCGGCCTGCAAACAACCGGCGCCGCTGGATGGCGCGGAACAGACCGCGCTTGCCGGCTACGCGGTTACCCAGGTCATGCATGCTGTCGGCTGCGCCGAATGCAATCACACCGGCTACCGAGGCCGCACCGGCGTTTATGAGTTGTTCAGCCTAAACGACACTGCCCGTCGCTTGATCCATGACGGCGCCAGCGAGGCCGCCCTGCGCGAGGAAGCCAGCCGTAACGGCTGGGTCAGCCTGTACGAGGATGGCCTGCGCTGGATCGCCGCCGGCGAGACCACGCTGGAAGAAGTCATGCGGGTGGCACGCGCATGAAAATCGATTTTGTAGCCCCGCTGCACGGTGCGTTGCGATTCGCGCCGCAAGCGGACGCGCCTACAACGCTTTACGGTTGTGTCACGTTAACTACTCCGAATTGATCTGATCATGGCCGGATTCCGCTTCGAAGCCGTCAATGCCGCCGGACGCCGTGAAAACGGCGTGCTTGAGGCTGACACGCCACGCCAGGCGCGGGCGCAGTTGCGCGAGCGCGGGTTGATTCCAACCCAGGTCGAAATCCTGCTTGAAAGTGTTGAAAAGAAATCCAAGCGCCGCTTCCGCGAACGTGGCCTTGCCGCCGCCGATCTCGCTCTCGCCACCCGCCAGATGGCGACGCTGCTGGCGGCGGGCCTGACGATGGAAGAAACCCTTTCCGCCAGTATCGAGCAATCCGAATCCGCCGCGACTCAGCGCGTGCTGGCGGGAGTGCGTGGAGAAGTGCTTGGCGGCGCATCGTTGTCGCGCGCCATGGCGCGTTATCCCGCTGTTTTTTCCGAGCTGTACCGCACCATCGTCGCTTCTGGCGAAGACTCCGGCAAACTCGGCGCGGTGCTGGAGCGTCTGGCGGACTACATCGAAGCGCGCAACACGCTGCACCGCCGCGTCAGCCTCGCCTTCATCTATCCCGCTCTGGTCACCGGCGTCTCCATCCTGGTGGTCACCGGCTTGCTCACCTATGTGGTGCCGCAAGTCGTCGCGGTGTTCGAAAACTCGCATCAGACACTGCCATTGCTCACCCGCATTCTGATCAGCGTCTCCAGCTTGCTGCGCGAGTTCGGCATTTACCTGCTGATGGCGTTGATAGGCGCCGGTTTTTTTATCCATCAAGCCCTGAAAGGCGAGGCGGTGCGGCATCGCTGGCATCTCACGCTGCTGCGCCTGCCGTTGATCGGCCGCCTCACCCGCACCGTCAACACCGCCCGCCTGACCAGCACCCTGGCGATTCTTTCCGGCAGCGGCGTGCCCCTGCTCTCCGCGCTGCAAGCCGCCGCCGGCGTGGTCGGCAACCTGCCGATGCGCGGCGCGGTGGATGAAATCTACAAACGGGTGCGCGAAGGCGGCAGCATGAGTCGCGCCATCGCCTCCACCGGCATGTTCCCGCCGGTGATGACGCATCTGGTCGCCAGCGGTGAAAAAAGCGGCCGACTGCCGGAAATGCTGGAACGCATCGCCAGCCAGCAAACCCAGGAACTCGATACCCGCGTGCTCTCCTTCACCGCGTTGCTTGAGCCGGTGCTGATTCTGGTGATGGGCGGCGTCGTTCTGCTCATCGTGCTGGCCATCTTGATGCCGATCTTCGAAATGAATCAGATGGTGCGCTGAGCTTCGCGCGATACGACCGCATCCGCTAACCCGGTTATTTCATGCCGATCACAAAGCGATGCTTGCCTGCCGCGGTGCGCGGAATTTCAGCCAGATAATTCACTTCCAGAGACACCGCGCCGC
Organism: Betaproteobacteria bacterium; assembly: GCA_020049415.1. Taxonomy (GTDB): domain Bacteria; phylum Pseudomonadota; class Gammaproteobacteria; order Burkholderiales; family Thiobacillaceae; genus PFJX01. The sequence goes on along the minus strand of JAIFKV010000095.1, from coordinate 4,741 downwards.
CCATCGCGGCGTGTATTTTTTCGTTCAGTTCGGCCACCGTGTCGACGCTCAATGGCGTCGACGCCACCAGATTCAGCGTGATGTGATCAAGGTCAACCTGCCGCCACTGAAATTGCCGGATTTGCGACTGGCCATCCAGCAGATGATTGAAGAATCCGGGATGAATACTCGCACCCAAGCGGGTGCGAATCAGATCGTTCTGCCGGCACATGCCCATTTCCATCAGCGGAAAAGGCGAACCGCAAGCGCACTCGCCGTCCAGCAAGCGACCGGAATCGCCCAGGTTGTAACGAATGAACGGCATCAACCGATTGGTCAGCGAGGTTACGATCAAGGCGTCTTCGCCTTCTTTTTGGATCGATTCCAGATACACCAGATCGGCGAATACATGCATGTTGCCGTGCCGACATTCCCAGGCGATGTTGGGCACCTCGCGGCAGCCATACTGATTGAAAACCTTGCAGCCAAAAGCTTGTTGCATGACTTCGCGCTGCGCTTCGGTCAGCACTTCGGCGGTGGAATAAACGCCGATCAAGCTAGGCGGCATGGCTATCCTGGCGTCGATGACAAAGCGCGCCAATTCGCTCAACACCGAGGCATAGCCATACAGCAGAACCGGTTTGTAGCGCTGCACAAAGCGCGCCCACGCCGCCAACTTCGCCGCGCTGAACTCGCTGGCGCCGATAGTCCTCTCGCCGGCGATCCAGTCGGACCAGTTCGAACCGAACACGCCGCCCGCCGCGACATCCTGCCGCGCGCCCCAGAAATTCAGCACTTTCTGCCCCGGCCGCCAGCCCGACATCATGAAACCGCGCATCATCCCGGCCCGCATCAACTCATGCTTTGCCTCGTCATACCAGAATGCCAGCGGCTTGCCGGTGGAGCCGCCGGTATGGCCCAGCTTGACCTGGGCGGGGTCCGCGCCCAGCGCCAACAGATCGTCGAGCCGTTCGCGCACCGCGTCTTTTTCCAGCAGCGGAAGCGTTTGCAGACCCCCGCTAAAACGTTCAACGTAATAAGGCACTCTGGCTTTGGCGAATTCGACGATATCGGCGAAGTCGGCCTGCTGCTGTTGCCGGATTTGTTCACGACTCAAGGCCTGATTACGCAGTAGTTGCGTGAGTTGTGCGTAGCGCAGCGGATAGCGGCGGCGATGCAGCCAATTCAGCCAGGAGGAATGTTGCGGGACGACGCGCATGAAGCCGGAATGGATGCGTAAAACCGAAAAATACACCGCCTCGGCGTCGAAGGCAGCGATTCCGCTAGCGAAATTGCATTCTGTTTTCCTCAACAGCCATTCGCGGGTCGCGTGACGGGCGCTGGCAAATTCTCTACTCTTCAGTCACCCAGCCATTCATAGATCACCTCATGCCCGCCCTCGATAAGCGCCTGGATAACCTCGAATCTCGTTTGTCCCGCCTTGAGCAATTGCTTGGCCAACACCCCGCGCAACAGCCCGTTCAGATCGACGCGCCAACCACGGCGGAGGATGCAGCGGACAGCGTCATGTCGGCAGCCCCCCGACCGGCGGCGATGAGCCGTCTGGTCAAACAGACGACGCGCGCGGGTTCGCTGCCGCCGGAAATTTCGGTCACCAAAATCCTTGGCTGGACGGGTGCGACGGCATTGGTGCTGGCGATGTCTTATCTGATACGCCTGGCGGTCGATTCGGGTTGGCTGACGCCCGAGCGGCAGGTTGTGCTGGCGGTGTTGAGCGGTTTGCTGTTGATCGGCGCGGGATTGCGTCTGCGCAATGCGGATCGCGAATATGCCAGTCTGTTGCCGGCGGGCGGGCTGGTGGTACTGTTTTTGTCGATTTACGCTGCGCATCTTTATTACCATTTCATCGGCATGGGCCTGGCGACGGCAGCGGTCATCCTGACCTGTCTGCTTGCGCTCTGGCTGGGGCGTATGTTCGAGAGCGAAATCTACGGCCTGTTCGCGGTGGTCGGCTCGTATTCAGCGCCCTTCCTGCTCGATGCGCTGGCCGCTTCAGTGGTTGATCTGGTGATCTATTTCTCGGCCTGGAGCGTGTTGTTCTGCGTCTATGCCATCTGGCTGGGCGTGCGGCGGGTTTATCTGCTGGCGGCGTACATGGCTTTGCTCGGCTTCCATCTTTTGCATGACCTTAAACCGCTTTCCGCCTGGGTCGAGACATTCTCGTTTCAGATCGTTCAGTTCCTGGTATTTCTGTCCGGCGCGGTGTGGTTTTCCATTCGCCACCACCGGCCGATGAGCCGCGAGGAGGCCATCGTCCACCTGCCCCTGCTGCTGATTTTCTACGCGCTGCAATACCCGCTGCTGAATGCCAATCTGCCAACGCTGGCGCCCTGGATATCTCTGCTCAGCGCGGCGCTGCTGTTACTGGCTTATCTGATCGCGAAAAGATCGCTGGCGATGCCGCCAGAAGCCGGCAGTCTGCTGGTCAGCGCCTATGCCGCGCTGGTGTTGTTCCATGCCGGTTACATGGAACTGATTCCGTCTGCACAAGCGCCCTGGGTGGTGTTGGCGGTGCTGCCATTAATGGCGCTTTATGCGCGCCGAAGGGGGGCTGGCGTGTCGCTGCAATGGCCGTTTCAATTGCTGGTCGGGATCATTTTCGCGATCAATTACTTGCGGGTGATCGTGGATGCCGACAACGCCAGCTACGCCGACCACCCGATACTGGCCTTGCTTTATGCGCTCGAACTTTACGCCGCTTACTACTACGCCAAGCGCTTGCCGGCGCTGAAGTCGCTGACTACGCCGGTGCTGTATGCCGGCCATATCGCCTTGATGGGCGCGGCGGTGAACATTCTCGATGCACGCCTGGCGGTATCGTTCGCCTGGGGCTTCATCGCGCTGGCCTGCCTGGCGCTGGCATTTCGCAGTCGGGACAAATTGCTTGGCAAATCATCGTTGCTGATCTTTGCCGCCTCGGCGGGCAAGGTATTGTTGTTCGACTTGTCCGACGCGACGCCGCTGCTGCGCATCGCCAGCCTGGCGATTCTGGGGGTGACGTTGTATGTCGGCGGCTGGATGTACAAGAAGGTGGATGCCATCGAAGCGGCGTAAAAATCATGCCAAGAGCCATGCCAACCTGAAACCGCAGCGCATCGGGTTGGCGACAACAGCGTGCCTCCGGCGGCATACTCCCAGCCTGTTTTGGTCATCGCTTGAACATGTCCGCCCCCACTCTCACTTCTTCTGCTCGCAATCGACTGCTCGACGTTGGTGCGCGCGCAACCCCGGCACGAGAGCATGTGCTGGAAATATTATTGGCCGCAACGCGCGCCCTGAGTCATCAAGAAATCGAAGCCGCCGCGCGCAAACAAGGCTTCAACTTTGATCGGGTGACGCTGTATCGCGTGCTCGACTGGCTGGTGACGCAGCAACTGGCGCACAAGATTGAAGGTCAGGACCGCGTCTGGCGTTTCAATGCCATCACCGTGACGTCCACCGAACACGGCCATGCGCATTTTCATTGCACGCGCTGTGGCCAGGTATTTTGTCTGGAACAACTGGAACCGAGCTTCGCCGTGACGTTGCCCGCCGGTTTCCGTTTTGAGAAAGCCGAACTGACGATACAAGGCATCTGCCCGAGTTGCGCAACGGATTAACCGAGGACGCGCGACATCGGGTCGACGTGCAACTCGGTTGCATAAAATACTTCTGCGCAGCTACTATGCAACTTGATTGCATTTGCGTTTGACTGACTCGGCAGTTCCCTCATGGCGCTACTTCACCTCTTTCTTGCCACGCTGGCTGGTGGCGTTCTCTCGGTTTTGCTGGCGGCGACGCTGGCGCTGAACTGGCTGCCGCGTTTCGCTGACCGGACGTGGCCTACGCGGTGGGCGTGCTGCTCGCATTCGCATTGATCCAGAAAAAATGACTATATCGATACTTTGGTTCTTGCCGGAGACACAGCCATGACCGAGTTGCTGGCCCCACTCACCCTGGAGCGGGTTTCCGATATCGCCGAGGTTGCCAGCCTGACCGGTCTGGTGCGCATCTTCGAACCTGACATTCAGCTGTGCCATCTGCCCCGTTCATCTGATCCCTTGATTGAATGCTATCTGGCGGTTGCCGCCCCGGTTCTTGGCGAAGGGTTTCGCCAGGTGGTGGATGTGCAGCATGGTTGCGCTGCCAACGTTTTTCCAGACCTGCCTGGCCGCCAAGCGCTGGTCAACGACATCGCCTTTATCGTGGCGGTGTATGGCGATCTGCTCGGCTGTCACCGCGTCGCCGTGCGTCTGGAGGTGATTCGCCGCGCCATGTGCCCGCGCTTCCATGTCGATCGCACCGGCATCCGCCTGCTTTGCACCTACCGCGGCCCCGGCACCGAATGGCTGGAGGAAGGTGATGCCGACCGCACCAGGATGGGCCATGGTGCTGGCGGCATGGATGACGAACACTCCGGACTGATTCTTTCCCGCGCCGGCGTCGGTCAGGTGGCGCCGTTTGCCATCGCCTTGCTGAAGGGGGAACTGTGGCAAGGCAACGATCATCGCGGCGCAATTCATCGCTCACCCGCCGTGCCCGAGCAGGACGCCCCGCGCGTGCTGCTGGCGCTGGACGCGGTCTGGGATTGATGTCGAAGTAACATTCAAGGAAACCCGAAGAAACCCCATGCACACTGAAAACCGTCTTCCCGTCACCGTCCTGTCTGGCTTTCTTGGCGCCGGCAAGACCACGTTGCTCAACCACATCCTGAACAACCGCGAAGGCCGAAGGGTGGCGGTGATCGTCAACGACATGAGCG
>JAIFKV010000124.1 GCA_020049415.1 Betaproteobacteria bacterium | reverse complement strand
GCAACTGCGCATGCCGCCGCCAGTACCAGTGCCGGTAATGGTCAGCATTCTGCCCGTCGCACCGACGGTCAGCCCGACCAGCCCGCCCGCCGCGCCCAAGCTTGCCGCACCACCGCCGTCAGCCCTTCCCGCCCCCCCTCCCGCCGCCGTCCCGGCCAGCCCGGTCATGCCGCCTGTTGCCATCGAGACACCGGCACCGCCGAGTCCGGCACCGGTCAGCGTCGCTGAAACCGGCGTCGTCGCTGCGGCCCAAACCGTCACGGCGGTCGCCCCTGGGGTTCCGGTCAGCGCAGTTGCCGCCAACGCGACGCATATTCCGACTGCAACAGTTGCAGTCGCTTCCCGGTCGGCCGGCGCTGCCACGCCGACGGTTGAACGTACTGAACCGCCGGGTTATCAGGCAGCCTATCTGGAAAACCCGCAGCCGCCCTACCCCTTGCTGTCGCGCCGGAATCGCGAGCAAGGCCAGGTTCGTCTGCGGGTTCTGGTCAATAGCGATGGTCGCGCCGAAACCCTGCAAGTGCACACCAGCAGCGGTTATCCCCGCCTCGATCTGGCAGCCAGCGAAGCAGTTCGCGGCTGGCGTTTCACCCCGGCACGCAAAGCCGGCCGGGACATCGCCGGCTGGGTGGAAGTGCCGATTACCTTTAGTTTGGAGAAATGAAATGAGGGACATGAATCCTGTCGAGTTTTTCTTTGCCCATACCGATACGCTGGGCATGATCCTGTTCTTCATGCTGGTGCTGATGTCTCTGGCATCCTGGTTCGGCATCGTCGGAAAATCGCTGCTGCTCTGGCAGTTGCGGCAACGCGGGCGGCAGTTCCGGCGCGAACTCTGGGCCAGCGTACCGCCGCAAACCAAGCCAGGTGATAACAACAGAAATCCATTTGCACGGCTGGCGGAAGCCTCTTTTTCGGTTCACGCCGACATCAAGGATGCACCGACTGCGGACCGGGAAGCCTTGCTGCTGCGCTGCATGAATCGGGTGGTCGGCGAAGAAGGCTCACGACTCGACAATGGTCAGACGCTGCTCGCCTCGATTGCCGCCGTAGCCCCGTTTATCGGCCTGTTCGGCACAGTCTGGGGCGTGCATCACGCGCTCTCGGCGATCGGGATGGAAGGCGCGGCGTCGATCGATCAGATCGCCGGGCCGGTTGGCGAAGCGTTGATCATGACCGCGCTGGGTCTCGCCGTGGCAATTCCGGCGGTGTTGGCCTACAACGTGTTTTCGCGCAGCAATCAGGTGTTGCTGGCACAACTGGATGGCTTCGCGCATGAACTGCATCACTATCTGGTGACCGGGCAAACCCTGCCGTCCAGCGTTCGGGAGAATTGAACATGGCCTTCCTCAACCCCGGCCCGGCGGGACGCGGCCTGCCGCGCGCCGAAATCAACATGATTCCGCTGATCGACGTGATGCTGGTCCTGCTGGTGATCTTCATGATCACCGCACCGCTGCTGACCCACGCGGTGAAGTTGGATCTGCCCAGCGCCAATGCGCAACGCAAGCAGGCGGCGAGCAAGATCGAGATCGCGATCGACGCGGCCGGCAGGATTCACTGGAATGGCGAACTGCTCGCACCCGGCGCAATCGACTTGCGTTTGGCCAATCTGGGCGCCAGCCAGCCGACCACGGAACTCCATCTTTATGCTGATAAATCATCGCGTTACGAAACCATCGCCAAGGTCATGGCGGCCGCCTCGCGTGCCGGGCTAAGCCGCATCGGCTTCATCACGCAACCGGAAAAAAATCGCTGATAAGCAACCATGCACCTCACACGGCAAACTTCTTGGTCAACTCCTTCTTGAGGCGATCCAACTCCTGCCGATTGCGGCAGCCCTGTAGCAATATCCATCCAGGTCATGGCCGAGAATTTGAGTTCCGGCTAGCTTTACAGAAAACGCGCGGCTTTCTGATGGCCGCGGTGTCGTCGTCCGTCGCGGGAGGTTCTTCCGCTATTCGCACGCTCACCCGCGCATCCCCCGCTGCTGGCAGCCAGTTGCGGCAATTTTGGTAAACGCGTTCATGAAGTCCAATACATTCCAGCGGGTGAATCATGCAGCAGGCTATCTTGGGGTCGGAGTAATACTGGCGCTAGTCATCTTTATGTCGCTCAACGTCCGTAACGGTCCTCACGCACAGGTGACTGGCACCGTGCAGGGCGTGACATTTGTTCAAACAGACGGCCCGGCCAGCAAACTGGTGTCGGTACAACTGGACAACGGTGATGTCATCCATGTCAGCATCTCGCCTGGACTGATCGTCCAACCAGGAGAAAAAATCGTTCTTGATGTCTATCGGCGCATGCTTACCGGCAGCCGAACTTACATGCTGGCCGCAGCCGACAAACAGTCAGTTCGCCCTACAGATCATGCGTTACAGAAGGGCCGGCCACCGTGAGCGACTCGATTCAGGAATAATTTCACCCACTCAAACTGGCATCGGAACCGCGTTTTCTGGAGACGGTTCAAATTGGGTTGCCTAGCAGCCTGTCGGAGTGCGCCGTGCAAAGGCGCTGTCTTTCAGCGGGTGCGAAACCCGCCCGGCCACTTTCGCTCAGGCCGGTAGCAATCGGAGCAGACGGAGAGGTAACGAAACGTCTGAAGCCCCCGGTGTAGAGGGTCCTTCATGGACTAGGCGAGCATGCCGGCCGTAACGCGAGAGAACGCTGAGCAAGCCCCGAAATAAGCGATGCGGAAGCTGACCCGACTCTGACACGGGGAAAGCGGCCCCTGCGAGGGAAGAGAGCGAAACGCGCACCGAGCAGTTCCGCCGGGGTAGTGGCGACGGCATGCATGAAAGAGGAAGACAGACGCAACACGGGAAACCCCATGGTGTGGTCAAGCGCAAGACCAACCGGACGCCCGCGAGGGACAGGCCGGGCGCGATGGGGTGGCTTCGATGCCCGTAGTACCGATGAAGTCGGGTAATGCCGATGGAGGGAAGGGGCCTTGGTTCAAGATCAATGCAACAAGTGGAAAGGAACAGGAGATTGGGCAACCTGCAAACTCCAGATCGCGTTCAGCGACTTCAGACGGCGTTGCATGCCAAAGCATCGGTAGAACCCGAGTACCGGTTCTATCTGCTGTACGACAAAGTGTATCGACCGGACTTGCTCGAACACGCCTATCGAAGCTGCAAAGCCAACAAGGGAGCAGCCGGCGTGGACGGAGTTCGGTTCGAAGACATTGAAGCGTACGGAGAAGAACGGTGGCTCGTGGAACTGGCGGAACGGCTGAAGAAGAAAGACTACCGACCGGAAGCGGTCAAGCGAGTCTGGATACCGAAGCCGAACGGCGAACTGCGCCCCCTGGGGATACCGACGATCACCGACCGCGTTGAACAAACGGCCGCGCTGCTCGTGCTGGAACCCATTTACGAAGCGGATCTGCAACCGGAGCAATACGCATACCGGGCAGAGCACGGAGCGCAGGACGCGGTACGAGCGGTACATCGGCTGCTCAACACCGGACATCAACACGTCATCGGCGCGGACCTGTCGGGATATTTCGACAGCATCCCGCACGCCGAGCTGATGAAGAGCGTCGCCCGTCGCGTAAGCGACCGGCACGTGTTGCACCTCATCAAGCAATGGCTCGATGCGCCGGTCGAAGAAGGCGATGGACGCGGCCACCGGAAGCGCAGCACGAGCAACCGGGACGCCGGACGCGGAACGCCCCTCAAGGGGCACCCGAAAGCCAGGGCGCGGGCAACCTGCTGCTGTCGCTGGAGGGCAAGTGGTAGGTTTTGGGAGGGCTTGACTGCGATTGCCAGTGTTGCATTGCGGTCAAGCCTGCGCCTGCTGGAGCATCGGTTTTGCCACGAATGGTCTGCGGTTGCATTCTTGGAGCCTGTCGGACTTTGGTCGTCGTTAGCGAAAATCGACCGCGCCGGCCCCTTTTTTGCCGGTTTCTTGCACCCGCAACGGGTACGCCGGATTCGTACGCGCTAAAGCGCTACGACTCCGCTGCCTCATGAAACAACCATACGGAGGCGAATCCGGCAAAAAACGGCCTCGGCGGGGTTGATTTCCCGCTTATACACCCCGGGACTTTCCCGCTTTTACCTCCCGGGACTTTCCCGCTTATACCCCCCGGGACTTTGCAGCCGACGATTCCAAAGTCCGACCGGATCCCAGCTGACTTGACAAGTTGGGGCCGTGTCTGAACAACGCGCGACTTTCGTCAACGACACTCGAGCAGGTTCCGCTCGACGTCCTGCGACATTCCGCCGCGCGACAATTTGCCCAATTCCAGACCCGTTGATCCGCATATACATTTCATCCCGCTTCCATACGGTTTTCCGTATGTTTTCGCCTCCCGAACGCAAGTCCGGGAGGCATTTTTTCGATTCGTCGAAATCCATCTTGCGGGAGAGACGCAGCATGCCCAGGTCAGCGTTCCGGAGTCGGTTCGAGCGAACTTCCCTTGCTCGCGAAATCTTCATTGCCCTGATCTTGAAATGCGTATTGCTTTACGCGCTGTGGTGGGCCTTCTTCTCGCATGCGCCGGACAAACGTGTGATTGCTGATACGGTTGCCGAACACCTGGCCGGCACCCATACCGATTCCTCCACCCCTCCCAGGAGTTCCAGCCATGATTGATTCAGGCACCGTAGACCTGGCGCGTTTGCAGTTCGCCATCACCGCGCTTTATCACTTCCTGTTCGTACCGCTGACGCTGGGGATGACCTTCATCCTGGCGATCATGGAAACGGTCTATGTGATGACCGGCAAGACCATTTACCGCGACATGACCAAGTTCTGGGGCAAGCTGTTCGGCATCAACTTCGCGCTCGGCGTCACCACCGGCCTGACGCTGGAGTTCCAGTTCGGCACCAACTGGTCTTACTACTCGCATTATGTCGGCGATATTTTCGGTGCGCCGCTGGCCATCGAAGGCCTGCTTGCCTTTTTCCTGGAATCGACCATGGTCGGTTTGTTCTTCTTCGGCTGGGACCGTCTGTCCAAGGTTGGCCATCTGACGGTGACCTATCTGGTTGCCATCGGCTCCAACCTGTCGGCGGTGTTGATCCTGATCGCCAATGGCTGGATGCAGAACCCGGTCGGCTCAGAGTTCAACCCGATCACCATGCGTATGGAAATGTCCAGCTTCTGGGATCTGGTGTTCAACCCGGCGGCGCAGGCCAAGTTTGTGCATACCGTGTCGTCCGGCTACGTCACCGCTTCAGTGTTCGTGCTGGGCATTTCGTCCTGGTATCTGCTCAAGGGTCGTGATCTGGAATTTGCGCGCCGCTCGTTCCGCATCGCTGCCGCTTTTGGCCTCGCCTCGGCGCTGTCGGTGGTGGTGCTGGGCGACGAATCCGGCTACGCGGTGACTGAACATCAGCAAACCAAACTGGCGGCGATGGAAGGCATGTGGACCACCGAAGCCGCGCCGGCGGGTTTGACGCTGTTCGGTATTCCCGACGAGGCAGCCCGCACCAACCACGCCGAGATCAAGATTCCCTACGCGCTGGGTTTGATCGCCACCCGCTCGACCGACCATGTGTTGCCCGGCATCGACCGGCTGGAAGTCACGCTCAAGCAGCGCATCGAAAGCGGTGTGCAGGCAGTTGTCGCGCTTGATCGGCTGCGCAAGAACAAGGAAGACGCGGAAGCCCTGGCAATCTTTAATGCGCACAAAGCGGACATGGGCTATGGCCTGCTGCTGAAAAAATATACGGCGAATGTCGCGCAGGCCACTCCGGAAATGCTGGCAAAAGCCGTGGATGACGCCATCCCGCCGGTGGCCCCATTGTTCTGGAGCTTCCGCATCATGGTGTTCCTCGGCTTCGCCTTCATCGCGCTGTTTGCCATTGCCTTCTGGGCTTCGGCGAAAAACACCTTCGAGCACAAACGCTGGCTGCTGCGCTGGGCGCTGCTGTTCATCCCGATGCCCTGGGTCGCCACCCAGGTGGGCTGGATCGTCGCCGAAATGGGCCGCCAACCCTGGACGGTGTATGGCGTGCTGCCGACGCATTTGTCCGCTTCGACGCTGACCTCGAACGAAATACTGCTGTCGCTCGGCGGCTTCATTACTTTCTACACCCTGTTGTTGATCGCCGAGCTGTTCCTGATGTTCAAGTACGCCCGTCTGGGGCCATCCAGCCTGGGTACTGGCGGTTATCACCATGAGTCGGGTGGCGCATTGCCGCATGGCGCTGTCGCTGCACCCCGTTCCGGTAAGGAGGTCTGACATGTTCGATTACGAAACTCTCAAATTGATCTGGTGGCTGCTGGTCGGCGTTCTGTTGGTCGGCTTCGCTGTGATGGATGGCCATGACATGGGCATGGGCGCGCTGCTCCCCTTCGTCGCCAAAACCGACAGCGAACGCCGCGTCCTGCTCAACAGCGTCGGCCCGCACTGGGACGGGAACCAGGTCTGGTTTATTACCGCCGGTGGGGCGATCTTCGCGGCCTGGCCGCTGGTCTATGCCACCGCTTTTTCCGGCCTCTACTTCGCCTTGATGGCGGTGCTGTGGGCGCTGTTCTTCCGCCCGGTGGGCTTCGACTACCGCAGCAAGGTGGCCGATCCGCGCTGGCGCAGCGCCTGGGACTGGGGGATTTTCGTCGGTTCCGCCGTTCCGGCGCTGTTGTTCGGCGTCGCCTTCGGCAACGTGCTGCAAGGCGTGCCGTTTCAGTTCGATGACACCATGCGCTCCACCTACACCGGCACTTTCTGGGCGCTGCTCAACCCCTTCGCCTTGCTGTCTGGCGTGGTCAGTCTGGCGATGATCGCCTTCCACGGTGCCAACTACCTGATCGTGCGCACCGAAGGCGTGTTGCAGAGCCGCGCCCGCATCGCCGCGCAGTTGTTTGGCATGCTGACGCTGGTGAGCTTCGCGGTGTGCGGCCTGATGCTGCTGGACCTGCCCGGCTACATCCAGGTGTCCGCTCCGGAAGTCGGCGCGGTGCAGAGCCCGGTGGGCAAGATGGTGGCGGTGCATGCCGGCGCCTGGCTCGCCAATTTCCACCAACTGCCGCTGCTGTGGACCTTCCCGGTGCTGGGTTTCATCGGTGCGCTGGCTGGAATGGCCTTCGCCGCGAAGCTGAAGGGCGTGGCCGCTTTTGTCGCCAGTTCGGTCGCCATGCTGGGCATCATCTTCACCGCCGGGGTCGCCATGTTCCCCTTCGTGCTGCCCTCCAGTTCCATGCCCGGCCACAGCCTCACCCTCTGGGATTGCGTGTCCAGCGAACTTACCCTGGACATCATGTTCTGGGTGGCGCTGATCATGACCCCCATCGTCATTGCCTACACCGGATGGGCCTACCGAATCATGCGCGGCAAGATCACCGTCGCGCAGATCGAAGCCAACGACCACTCCGCTTACTGAAAAAGGAAACCATCATGTGGTACTTCGCCTGGGTTCTCGGCATCTCCGCCGCCGTCATGCTGTCCGTGCTCAACGCCATGTGGTACGAGGCGCAGGAATGCGCCACCCGTACCGATTCCGCTTGAGCGGCGCTCCAGCCCTCATTACAAAACGAAACTTCTCGCGCCTCTCGCCCCGCTTTTGCGGGGCATTTTTTTGGCTGCGACAAAATGCCGCATTCCGCTCCGCGCGGCGCTTGCCTAGCATCGTTCGGCTTTCCTTCCTGGCATCCGCCACCCTACAACTCTATCCGGTTCTTCATTCAATTCGTTGCGCATGCATGCTCCCCTGGTCCTGAGCCTGGCCCTTCACCTGGCGGCATTGGGGCTGCCCACGTGGGTGCCGGCCTCCCCGCCGCCGACCACCCAGCCCGTGCAGGTGCGCCTGGAGTTGGTACCGGAGTCGAAGCCTGTCCAGGCGCAGCCCAAGCCCGTGGCCAAATCCACCACACGCTCGGCCACCCCGGCACCGCAACCCCTGCTGGCGGGGGGCGGGGCCATGAGCGAAGAAGCGGATGATGTTTCGGCGCAGGCCACGCCCGCGCAAGCACGTACCCATTTGGCGGATGCAACCAGCGCGGCGGGCGGTGCGCAAACGTCGCAAGCGGCTGGCGCCTGGTCGGAAGCTGCCGGCGGCACCCAGCGCAGCGATAGTGTCCAGGCTGGCGCAGGTCCGGCACGCTTGCGGGAAGTGGCTGAAACGCGCTCGGCTGCAACTGCAGGGGGGTCCAGCGGCGGCCAGGCGGGTTCGGGGGAGATGGCGGCAGGCGTCCTGCGTGGCGAAGGTCGCACCGCCTCCGCCGTGCTCGCGCGGCAACCGTCGGGGGTTGCGGTGGCGCGGGAAATCCAGGGAACCCCGGCCCAGGGAGCAGGGGAGGGCGCATCTGCCGCGCGCGCCGGTGCGGCCACCGGTGCGGCCCACTTGCGGACGGCAACTGCGGGCAGTGTCGGAGCGCCGGAAGCTGGTACAGCGGCCCGCGCCAGCGGCGTGGATCACGGCGCCACGCAACGCTTGACCCGCGCCCATGCCCAGGCGGCTGTGGCGCGCATGGCTGATGCCGGGTCGGCCGGGCGGCAACCCGCAGCGGCGACGCCAGGCAGTCCTGGCGCGGTGGCCTCGGCGGAGTCGCCGGCCCTGCGCCACGGCGGGCCGGAACGCCTGGCGGGTGGACTTGCCGCTATCGAGAACGGTCGTGCCCTGGACCCATCCGCCCTGGACAGCGCGCCCTCGAATTTCGTGTTTCGTGCCGCCCTGGCCGGAGATGGCGAGGCCTGCTTCGGCTATTCCACCGCTTTGCGCCGTACCGGCTTGCAAGGATTGGTGGTGTTGCGGGTGCGGGTGGATGTCGCTGGTCGGCCGCAGCGCATCGAGATACGCAACAGCAGCGGCGTGGCGCGTCTGGACGCTCATGCCAAGGATCAGGCGGAGCGCTGTGCGCGCTTCGTCGTACATAACCGCAAGGGCCAGGCGGTGGCGGCGACGCTGGACCTGCCCGTGCGCTACCGCTTCAACGCAGACTGACCAAGGAGTTCCCATGAAATCGACCCCGGCTGTTTCCACGCTTCTCGCCGCCTTGCTGGCAGCGCAACTGTTCCTGCCCACCGCTAGGGCCGATGACGCCATGCCCAGTGCCGACGAGGCGCGTCAACTCGCCCTGCGCGCCTATACCGAGGCGGCCCAGGAGGGCGATGCGGAGGCCCGCTTCAAGCTGGGCTGGCTGTATGAGCAGGGGCAATGGGTGGTGAAGGATCCGGCCCAGGCCGCCCACTGGTATCGGCTGGCAGCGGACCAGGGCGAGACGGTGGCGCAATACAACCTGGCCCTGTTGCTGCTGAGCGGTTCCGGCGTGGCGAAAGACCCGGTCCAAGCGGTAGCCTGGCTGCGCAAGGCGGCGGATTTAGGGTTATCCAGCGCACAGTTGAAGCTGGCGGAATTGCTCGACCGCGGCGAAGGCGTCGCGACGGACTCGGCCGCTGCCGTGGCCTGGGTGAAGCGGGCTGCCGACCAGGGCGATGCTGCCGGCCAGAACAACCTGGCGCTGCGTTTTCTCGAAGGGCGCGGAGTGGTGAATGATGCCGTCCAGGGGCTGCAATGGTTGAACCGCGCCGCCGAGGGGGAGAACGCCACCGCCCAGGCCAACCTGGGCCAGATCTACATGGACGGCCTGCACGGTGTGGCGCCCGATCCGGTGCTGGCGGCGCGCTGGCTGGGCAAGGCCGCCGACAAGGGCAACTCGGTGGCGCAATACCGCTTGGCCCTGCTCCATGAAAAAGGCCTGGGCCTGGCCCGCGACGTGAAACTGGCGCGGCACTGGCTGGAAACTGCGGCCCAGGCTGGCGAAACGGCGGCCGCCGCCCACCTGGGCCTGCTGTTCGAATCCGATGCCTTCGGCGCCCCCGACCCGGCGACGGCTGCCACCTGGTATGCCCGCGCGGCGGAAGCCGGCGAAGCCCTGGCGCGCAACAACCTGGGCGCCATGTACCGGGAAGGCCGCGGCGTGTCCAAGGACTTCACCCAGGCGAAAAAGTGGTTCCTCCTGGCGGCCGAGCAGGGAGAGCCCCTGGCCTGGGTGAACCTGGGCCTGATGGCGGAACAGGGGCAGGGTGGCCCCAAAGACGAAGCGGAAGCGCAAACCTGGTTCCAGAAGGCCGCCGAAAAAGGCCTGCCGAAAGCCCAGGGTCGCCTCGGTTGGCTGTTGTTGAAGGCGAATCGCCACCCGGAAGCCCTGGTGTGGATCAACCGAGCGGCGGAAGGCGGCGACACCTCGGCGCAGAACAACCTGGGGGTCATGTACGAACAGGGCAAGGGCGTGAAAAAGGACTTCACCCTGGCCGCCCGCTGGTACCGCAAGGCCGCCGAGGGCGGCGACAAGTTCGCCCAGAACAACCTGGGCGTGCTGCTGCGCGACGGCATCGGCGTCGAGCGCAACTACAGCGAAGCCATCGCCTGGTTCAAACGTTCCGCCGCCCAGGGCTACCTCAAGGCGCAACTGAGCCTGGCGCAGTTATATGAGCGGATGGCGGCGGAGAAGAAGTAGGCTGCCTGGTTGAGTGGAAAAGCGGCGTTATCGCGCCTTCTACCCGATAACGCCGGCCTACCAGCTCATCCGCCCTACGCGGGTAACGCATGGGAGCGCCATGAGTGCCTGAACCCTTTAGCCTAGAAAGCTCGGTTGACCGCTTCATTTTCATTGCGATGCCGCATGAACACTGGCCGTAAGCGCCTTCGATAACGCTCACCTATTAGGTGAGCCCGCTGCGCGCTCGATTGCACGCTTTTCGGGTCGGTTGGCTGAGTTGATCTTCCTTGCGGGAAACACCCCGCTACGTCATCACGCCTTGCCAACCGACTCGAAAACCGCACACTCGAACGCGCTCAACGGAGCTTTTTAGGATGAAAGCTTACGTGGTGCGCATCAGTTCAGGCATGCGGGCTGGGTGAGATTAAAGCACGCAAGGTTTTACGTGCGTTTTTGAAGTCGAATCGCATGATCTGTTGGGCAAAAGCGGCATAGTTAGCGCCCAGTGAGGTGTGCAACGCGGCGGCATTTGTTTCGAACAGTGCAATGGTGGTGCTGTCGTTTTGTTCCAGCAGCGTGTCGAACTGGTGCAGTAGCGCCTTCAGGCTTTCCGGGTCCAGATACGCGACTTCCTCGTTTGGCGCTGCGAATGCTCCTTCGGTCATTTCGCTTGATAGTTTCGGCAGGACGGCGGCGAGGGCGATGAATTCGTTGTCGATGGCCGCGATGTCAGCGTGAAGATCGTTGTCATCCTGGATGCTTTCCAGCGTGGTATCCAGATTTTCCCGCAACCTGCTGTCCAGGTTTGCCGCCAACGTCGACAGGTGATCGGCGCCCAGTGTGGCAGCGGTGCCTTTCAGGGTGTGGGCCAAGTGATGTGCGGTTTCGCGGTCACCGGCGGCCAGACAGGCGGTAAGTTGGGTCATGTCGTCGGCATGTGTGGCGACAAAACGATCGAGCAGATTCAGATATTTGTCGGTTTTACCGCGCATCGCGGCCAGGCCGCGCGTCACGTTCATTCCCGGCATGTTGGCCAGGCTGGCAAGAACGGTTTCGCTTGCCGAATCCCGCTTTTGTATCGCTGGTGCGGCGGCATCCGCTTGCGTCGCCAGGGTCACGGCTTGTCGGCGTTCAGATTTTCCATCCATCACAACAGATGTCTTGGCCGGCACGGACGGCAGCCATTTCAGCAACGTGGCGTAGAGCAGGGCTGAATCGACCGGCTTGGCGATGAAGTCGTTCATGCCGGCCGCTTCGCAAGCCCGGCGATCCTCGTCGAAGGCGTTGGCGGTCATCGCGATGATCGGTTTGGTTTCCCAGCCGGGCAGGGCGCGGATAGCGCGGGTGGCTTCCAGGCCATCCATGTTGGGCATCTGCATGTCCATCAAAATCAGGTCGTAGACCCGGCTTTGCACACTGTTGACTGCTTCCAGACCATCGGCTGCGGTATCCACCGACATGCCGGCGCCATGCAGCAATTCCACCGCCACTTCGCTGTTGATCGCGTTGTCCTCCGCCAGCAACAGACGCGCGCCGCCGTGGTTACGACGCAACTGCCACTCGGCGTCGGCCAGGTCGGTGGAAATTGACGCCGGGATGATGCCTCGGCCGCGGCGCAGACGGGCGGTGAACCAGAACGTGCTACCGACGCCAAGTTCGCTCTCGACACCGACTTCTCCATTCATCAGTTGCGCTAGACGCCGGGTGATGGTGAGGCCAAGGCCGGAACCGCCGAATTTGCGCGTGGTCGAGGTGTCGGCCTGCTCGAAGGCCTGAAATACCCGTTCCATCTGCTCGGGTGCGATGCCGACGCCGGTGTCTTGCACTTCGAAGCGGACCAGCAAGTCATCGCCGTGTTCTTCCAGCAAATGGGCGCGCAAAGCGACGGCGCCGTGCTCGGTGAATTTGATGGCATTGCCGCCAAAGTTGATCAAGGCCTGGCGCAGCCGCATCGGGTCACCGCGCAGCCACATTGGTACGGCATCGGTGTCGACTTCGACGCGCAGGCCTTTTTCGCGTGCACCTTCGCCGATCATCGAGCTGACGTTGTCGAACACGGCGGACAAATGAAAATCGACGTTTTCCAGTTGCAGCTTGCCGGCTTCGATCTTGGACAGGTCGAGGATGTCGTTGATGATCGCCATCAGGTGGCGTCCGGAACTGTCGATCTTGTCCAGTCGCAGGGCTTGTTCCGGTGTCACTCCCGCCCGTCGCAGCAACTGGTTGAGGCCGAGGATGGCGTTCATCGGGGTGCGTATTTCGTGGCTCATATTGGCCAGGAAAGTGCTCTTGGCCAGGTTGGCGGCTTCGGCCTGAGTTTTCGCGATAGACAGCGCGGAAGTACGCTCCTCGATCAGCTTTTCCAGGTCATCGTGGTGTTTGCGTAGTTCTGCTTCGGCTTGTTTACGGGCGGTAATGTCGCGCATAAAGGCGACGATCTGGCCGTCCGCGACATTCCGGTAAGTGGCGCTGACCTCGACTTGCCAGACCGATCCATCCTTGCGTCGATGCAGCGACTCGAACTGGGCGTGGCCGGCATCGATCAGATATTGAATGCGCTTCGTGATATCGCTGGCGGCATCACTCGCCTCCAGGTCGGTGATATGCATGCCCAACAACTCGGCGCGGGTGTAGCCGGAAAGCCGGCAGTAGGCTGGGTTGACATCGAGCAGGCGGCCCTGGCCGTCTACCAGCCAGTAGCCGTCGAGGGTGGTTTCCAGGATGCCGCTGAGTACCTGATAACTGTCTTGCAGGGCTTGTTCGGCCTGTTTGTTCGCGGTGATGTCGGTATGGGTGCCAATGATGCGCAAGGGCTTGCCAGTCTCGTCGCGGCTGACCACCATGCCGCGATCATGCATCCATCGGTAGCTGCCATCTTTGCAGCGAACTCGATGCTCGCTCAGGTAAATCGGGGTTTTGTTGCTGAGAAAATCATTCACATTGGCCAGTGTGGCAGCCAGGTCGTCCGGGTGAATGCGATTTTTCCACTCATCCAGAGTTGTACCGAGCTCATCTTCGGCATAGCCGAGCATTTCTTTCCAGCGCCTGGAAAAAAATACGCTGTTGTCCCTTACGTCCCAGTCCCACAGGCCATCGCCGTTGCCTTCGAGGGCGAATTTCCAGCGGAATTCGCTCTCGCGCAGCAAACGTGTCTGGGCGTAGAGGCGGAGAAATACGTCGACCTTGGCCTTCAGAACATGGTCATCGATCGGTTTGGCCAGATAGTCGGTCGCGCCGGCGACGTAGCCGCGGGTTTTGTCGATATCTTCCTTGTAGGCGGCGGTGAGAAAAATGACCGGGGTATCGGCGGTTTTCGGGAAAGTGCGCAGTTGTTCACAGACCTCATAGCCATCCATCTCGGGCATTTGAATGTCCAGCAAGATCAATGCGTATTCGGTTTCCAGCGCCATGCTCAGCGCATCGAAACCATTGCTGGCTTCGTCCAGCTCGGCTTCGACGCTCTTCAAAACAGTGCGCAATGCGAGCCGGTTGTGCGGGTTGTCATCGACGATCAGGATTTTCGGTAGCGGGTTCATGATTTTTCGTCCACTGACAACAGCAGGCTGATGATTTCATCCAGGCTGACCACGTAATCAACTTCCACGCGTTTGATCGCCGCCTCGGGCATGGTGCTGAATTCGCTCAAGCGGGGGTCGAGTACCATGCCGAGACCGCCCAATTTTTTGACTGTCGCCATGCCTTCGGCGCCGTCGGAGTTCGCGCCGCTGAGCAACACCGCGATCAAGCTCGTCTCCAGCGCTTCGGCAGCGCTGTCAAACAGCACATCGATGCTTGGACGCACCGACTTGACCGGCTCGTCGACGGAAAGCGCAAAGGCGAGCGGGGCGTCTCCATTCTGCTCGATCAGCAGATGGTAGCCGGGTGGCGCAAGGTAGACATTTCCGCGCGCCAGCACTTGCTTGTCCGTCGCCATGCGGACGTGCAACTGCGCGCTGGCGTCGAGCAACTGTGCCAGATTGCTCTCGTCGCCACCTGGCAGGTGGGCCACAATCGCCACTGGCAACGGGTAGTTTTTCGGCAAGGCTTGCAAGATCCGCTTGATCAACGGATAGCCTCCGGCTGACAAGCCAATCACCAGCAATTTATAGGTGGTCATGCACTTTGCTCCGAATCATGCAGACCTTCTTGCGATACAACTGAGCTTGATCGTCCAGTTCTTCCAGGTCGGGATAGTGCTCGGTCAACTGCATGATCTTTTCGGCATGCCCGAGCAGCAGATAGCCACCGCGTTCCAGGCTGCGCGACAGCAGGTGCAATACGCTGTCTTGTAGTTCCTGGCCGAAATAAATCAGCACGTTACGGCACACCACCCACTGAACTTCCTTGAATACCTGATCGGTCACCAAGTTGTGCTGGATGAATTCGATCGACTGTTTTAACTCTTCACGAATGCAGATCTCGCCGTCGCGCGCCACAAAATACTGCTCGAAATCCTGCTTTCCACCCGACTTTCGATAATTTTCGCGCCAGTCATCCAGATGCCGGCGCGACCAGCAACCGGCGCGCGCGTCATCGAGAAAAGCCGGATTGATGTCGGAGGAATAAATGCGCGCTCTTTTTGCCAGGCCGGCCTCGTGCAGCAAGATGGCCAGGGTATAGGTTTCTTCACCCCCGCCGCAGCCGGATTGCCAGATGTTGATACGCGGAAAGCTGGCGAGTCCGGGTAACACGATTTCGCGTACCGCTTTCCATACCGCGCCATCGCGGAAGAATTCCGAAGCCGGCACCGAAATGCTGTTGATCACCGTCTGGGCGACCGCTTCGTCGTACAGCATGGCCGGAATCAACTCGGTCAGATGCGCGACTTCAAAATACTGGGTCAACGCCATCAGCCGGCGTTTCAGAGACGCCCGCGCATAGCCGGAAAAGTCATAGCCGTAGCGCTGCTGGAGTGCGCTCAACATCAGGCTGACCTCGATATTCTCGGTCTGGTGATTCTTCCATTTGATCAGCGGCATCGTATCGACGTGAAACAACAGGCAACCAAAGTGTTGCGGGTTTCGCAGCGGCAGCACCCGCGCGGTGCGGCGATGGTCATCAAACCCCCAGATCTTTCAATAAACGCAGTAGCGCGTCGATGTCCACTGGTTTGGCCAGATAGGCGCTGGCGCCGGCTTGTATGCATAAATCTTCATCGCCCTGCATGGCTTTGGCGGTGATCTCCGGCATCATGATATCGGTCAGCAGCGCGTCGTAATTTCCCGTTGGCAGCATCTCCAGCGCCTTCGCGCCATCCGCCGCGACATCGATGGCAAAGGCGCGCGCGCGCAGTACCTTGGTCAGCGCGAACAGGTTGCGGGCGTCGTCATCCACCAGCAGCAACTTCTTCCCCGCGCCGGGTTTGTTCAACGGCAAGGGCGCGGCGATTGCTGTGTTGACGTTATGCAGCGCGTGCAACACTTCTTCGCGCAGGCGATCGTTCAGCATGCTTTTATTGATGATGCTTTCGGCGATCTCTTTCAGTTCAAACACCTGCTCTTCGCTTAACTCGCGCGCCGAAAAGACAATTACCGGCGGTGGATTTCGTTTGCTGCATACCTTCTTCAGCCAGGCGTTGCCGCTCATGTCGGGCAAGTCGAGATCCAGAATCACCGTGTCGAAATGGCTGTCTTGCAGCAGTTGCAGAGCTTCCGCGCCGGTGCTGCCGACGACGAATTCGACCGCATCCTGTTTGAACAATTGTTTGATCAACGCGACATCTTCGCGGTTGGCGTCGACCAGCAAGGCGCGCTTCTCGACCACCGGCACATTCGCGGCGATCATGGCGCGGATCGCAGCGGAAATGCTGTCGCGAGACACCGGTTTCTTCAGGAAACCCAATGCGCCAAGGGTTCTGGCCTCGCCGGTATCGGTCGCGCCAGACATGATGAATACCGGAATTCGCGCGGTTGCCGCCTCCGCGCGCAAGGTGCGCAGCAACTCCATGCCGCTCATTTTGGGCAGGCCGAGATCGAGCAGAATGCCGGCGGGGGTTGCCTGGGCGATCGCGTCTGCCGCTTGTTCGGCCGATTCGACACACAGCGGCGTGAAGCCGAGCGCTTTGATCATTTTTCCCAGAATGGCCAGCAGACGAACATCGTCCTCTACCACCAGTATGTGCTGCGCCGGGCTGGTTTCAACCGGCTCCGACACCACCGCTGCGGGCGTCGTCGGTTGTGCTTTGAGGTACGCCGGGGCCGCCAGCGCGCGCTCGACCAGATTCGGGCTGGCATAAGCGTTGATCAGGCGAATTGCAAAACGACTGCCCTTGCCGGGTTGACTCTCTACCGCGATATCGCCGCCGAGCAAGCGCGCCAGATGCCGGCTGATCGCCAGTCCCAAACCGGAGCCGCCATATTTGCGGCTGGTCGAGCCATCGACTTGCTGGAATGCGCCAAAAATGTGTTCCAGCTTGTCGGTGGGAATGCCGATGCCGCTATCGAACACCTCGAACTGAATGTCGTTGTCCAGCTTGCGAATGGCCAGCTTGACCGCGCCGTTATCGGTGAATTTGATCGCGTTGGAGAGCAGATTGGTCAACACCTGGATCAAGCGTTGACGATCGCTGTGCAGCGTGGCCGGCAGGTCGGCATCGACCTCGATGTTGAAGGCGATGTGTTTTTTCTCGGCTTGCGGCGAGAACACCCGGCGCAAATAGGTCACCAGGTCATCGAGCAGGAAGGTTTCTTTCTGCAATTCCAGTTTGCCGGCTTCAATTTTGGACAGATCGAGAATGTCGTTGATCAGGGTCAGCAATTGCGCGCCGCTTTCGCTGATCACGGTAGCGGATTCGATCTGATCCGGGGTCAGATTCTGTTGTTCGTTCTCGGTCAGGTTCTTCGACAGAATCAGCACACTGTTGAGCGGCGTGCGCAGTTCATGCGACATGTTGGCGAGAAATTCCGACTTGTACTGATTCGCCTTGCCCAGCGCCTCGGCCTTGCTGTTGGATTCGGTGATCAACGCCTGGAGTTGCTGGCTTTGCGACTCAAGTACCTGATTTTTATGCTGCACTTCTTCCTGCTGTGCGCGCATTTCTTCCTGATTGGCCTTGAGTTCTTCGTTCTGCGCTTTCATTTCCTCGGACTGACTGCGCAATTCTTCGGACATCGCGCGCATTTCCTCGTTGCTGCGGAGCAGGCTTTCTTGTTGTTCCTTTAGCGCGGTTGACTGCTTGCGTGTTTCATCGAGTAGTTCCAGGTTGTGCTCGGCCGCTTGCAGATTGGCGAAATGCAGGCCGAGGG
>JAIFKV010000162.1 GCA_020049415.1 Betaproteobacteria bacterium | reverse complement strand
AGCGCCGGGATGCTGATGCGAACATGCGCCTGATCCAAGCCAGACAGCCGGTTTGAGTTCAAGCAAAAACAACAGGGGCTGGTTGGGAACATATTTGGGTGCATCATCCAGACCGGGGAGCCTGATCGGATTTAAGTTTTTGTCGTAAAAGGTATAGCAGCCACTGTCACGTACCTTCAGGCTTACATCGACGCGCTGTGGGTGATGCTAATTCATCACCCTGCCATGATCGATGTCGATGATGATTTCCCATTTGTCGCCGAAACGAAACGGTAAGTCGCTTGGCAAATCTTCGCCGCAAATGTCGATGTCAAGTTTAGATATTTGAAATCAATTTGCTTTTCGATGCGCACTGTAAGTTGCATGATTGACCCCCGTTTTGCTTGTTGAAACGGAAATGTCGCACGAAAAGTTGGCTCTATGTGAAATCGAGTGGGTAAGCGCCTGGAAGGCGCTTCTACGGTAGATGCGGCTTCCAGCCGCATTCAACCTGACCAACCTTTGTTCGCGGCATAGGGACTTCCCCGGCGAGCGAGGGAGTGTCCACTGTATCCAAAATACGTAAGTACAAACTTGCCCACTCGGTTCTACATAGAGCCGGTTTTTAGTCTCTTACGTCTTAAGCCTTCACATTTTCTGAGTAGAATCGTAGGGTGGATAAGCGCAGCGCATCCACCTTTCGCATGAGCAAAGCCGAGGGTTTGTCATGCCTGTTGGGTTTCGGCTTGTCCGGGTCAGGTTTTTTAGGAGTAATCGTGCGCCGTGGCATCCCCCTTTCTTTTTCGCTTGACCCGCTGGTCTCATCGCCCGTTCAGTTGGACGCGGTGATACGGGCTACGCGCATGCAAGCGGAGGATTTGCTTTGACGCTCGGCATCGCGAAGCAGACGCTCCAGGATCTTCAGCGTGGCGACGGCACGGTCTCCTTATCAATCGCTTTTGCGGTTCTGGCCGACTTGGGCATCGAACTGCAATACTTAGTGGACTCTGTCGGGGGGGCTAATGGAACTTGAAGCGGGGTTGGATGCTGACCGGGTTGGCAGGCTGTTTTATGAAGGCGCTTTCCCGCGCCACCGGGTCACCCTCGTTCTGAGCTGGATTGCCGTGCTGAACTTGCTGATGCCCGGGGACTGATCCTTGCGAAAACGGCTTGGAGATCTGCTGCTGGAAAGCCGCGTTATTGACCGCGGGGTGCTTGAACAGGCGCTGAAACTACAGCGCGAGGAGGGCGGCGAGCGGCTGGGCGCGATCCTCATTCAGCACGGCTGGGCGCTGGAGGCGGTGGTCTACGACGCCTTGTCCGCACAAATGGGTATTGCGCTGGCGCAGCCTGCCGACTACCCGAAGCTGCCGGTACTCGAAGACGTTTTTTCCGTGCGTTTTCTGCGCCAATCGCGCTGTCTGCCACTGCATGAGGAGAACGGTGTCTTGCTGCTGGCGATGGTGGAGCCGCAGGATGTTTTTGTGTTGCAGTCGGTGCGCATTGCCAGCGGCTTGACGCCTTCGCCGCGACTGGCGCTGCCGAGCCAGATCGATGCGGCGTTCGACCGTTTGTACAGCGGCGGACGAGCTTCGATCGGCCAGATCGTTGGCGACATGGATAGCAGCGAGAGTCGCGAGGAGGCGGGTGATGTTCAGCATCTGAAGGATCTGGCCAGCGAAGCGCCGGTGATTCGTCTGGTTAGTTTGATCATCGAACGGGCTCTGGAATCGCGCGCTTCGGATATCCACATCGAGCCGTTCGAAAATCGGCTGATCGTTCGCTACCGGGTGGATGGCGTGATGCTGGAAGTGGAATCACCGCCGCGCCGTCTGACTGCGGCGGTGATCTCGCGGATCAAGATCATGGCGAATATGGATATCGCCGAGCGCCGCCTGCCGCAGGATGGGCGGATCAAGTTGCACGCGCGTAACAAGGAACTGGACATGCGGGTGTCGACGGTGCCGACCATGCATGGCGAAAGCGTGGTCATGCGCGTGCTGGACAAGGGCAGCGTGCCGCTGGATTTCGATAATCTGGGCTTTCAGCCCGATACGTTGCGCGGCTTTCTCGATGCGCTGATGAAGCCGCATGGCATCGTTCTGGTGACCGGGCCTACCGGCAGCGGCAAGACGACGACGCTGTACACCGCGTTGAAGTTGTTGAACAAGCCGGATGTGAAGATTTTGACCGTCGAGGATCCGGTTGAATATCAGATGGAAGGCGTCAACCAGATTCAGGTCAAACCGCAAATCCAGCTGACTTTCGCCAATGCCTTGCGCTCCATCGTGCGGCAGGATCCGGATGTGATCATGATCGGCGAGATTCGCGATCTGGAAACGGCGCAGATCGCGGTGCAATCGGCGTTGACCGGGCATCGGGTGATTTCCACGCTGCACACCAACGATGCGCCGAGCACGGTGAATCGTCTGCTCGACATGGGTATCGAGGATTATCTGTTGACCTCCACCGTCAACGGCATTCTGGCGCAGCGTCTGGTTCGGTCGCTGTGCGTGCATTGCCGCGAGGCGTATCAGCCTTCCAATGAAGTGATGCAGGAATTCGATCTGGAACGGCTTGCCGATGGCGCGCCGGTGGTGTTGCATCGCGCGGTGGGCTGCGAGGTCTGTGCGGGAACCGGCTACCTTGGCCGGATCGGCATCATGGAGATGTTGCCGCTGAGCGATGCGATCCGCATTCTGATCATGCGTCACGCGGTGTCCGGCGAGATTCGTCGGCAGGCGGTGGAGGAGGGCATGCGCACGCTCTATGAGGACGGCCTGCGCAAGGCGTTGCGCGGGGTGACCTCGATCGATGAGGTGTTGCGCGTCACCCGGGAAGATTGAGCGTGTCGCGATACCTTTATCGGGCAGCCGCGCCGGGGGGCGAGACGATAGATGGCGAGATGGAGGCGCACTCGCTGGATGCCGTCGCCGAGCGCTTGCAGGCGCAGGGCTATCTGCCGATCCGGGTGGCCGAAAAGGTCGACGACAGGCGCGGCGCCTGGTCCGGGCGATGGGCTGGCCGACGCATCGCGCAGGATGATCTGGCGATCGCCACTGGAGAGCTTGCAACCTTGTTGCGCGCCGGGCTGCCGCTGGATCGGGCGCTGGAAATCGTCGTCAATCTTTCCGCCAACGAGGCGATCCGAACGGTGTTTGGCGATATTCGACAGGCGGTGCGCGGCGGTGCGACGTTGCATGCCGCGATGGAGACGCAACGCGGGGTGTTTTCGCGCTTCTATCTGAACATGATCCGCGCCGGTGAGGCGGGCGGGGCGCTGGAAGCGGTGATGTTGCGGCTGACCGAGTTCATGGAGCGCTCTCGGGAATTGAAGGAAACGGTGAAATCCGCGTTGGTCTATCCGACAATCTTGATTCTGGTCGCGGTGCTTTCGGTGATTGTCCTGCTGATTTTTGTGGTGCCGCAATTTACCCAGATGTTCGAGGAATCCGGCAAGGCGCTGCCATTGCCCACCCAGATCGTCATCGCCGCCGGGGAATTCTTCAAGACGTACTGGTGGGCGTTGTTGGGCGGTGTGCTGCTGTTGACCGCCTTTTTTCGGCGTCAGATGCAAAATCCGGTCAGCCGATATTTCTGGGACGCCCGTTTTCTGTCGCTGCCGGTGCTGGGCGATCTGTTGGCGAAACTGGAGATGGCGCGCTTTTCGCGCACATTGGGAACCTTGCTTGAAAACGGTGTTTCTTTGCTGACGGCGTTGTCCATTGTCAAAGAGACGTTGGGCAACGCGGTGATGGCGCGGCGTTTGGATGATGTGGCAGACAAACTGCGCGCCGGTAAAGGGTTGGGGCAACCCCTGATGGAGACGTCGGTTTTCCCGCGCCTGGGCGTGCATATGGTGATGGTCGGGGAAGAAACCGGCCGTCTGGCGGAAATGCTGATACAAGTCGCCGATGTCTTCGACCGTGAAGTTCGCGCTGCGGTCAAACGCACGCTGGGCCTGCTGGAGCCGGCTTTGATTCTGGGGCTCGGGCTGATCATCGGCGGCATTATCATGTCCATTCTGGTGGCAATTTTGAGCGTCAACGAGTTGGCGCTTTGATGAATATTGAATTTTCAGCCTGATCATGCGAATAAATTCGCACCTACATCTGTGGGTTTGAATGTTGAATGAGGCGGGTTTTGTTTCGCTGGGTTAGTTCCGGCAATCGTTTTTGGAGAATTGAAATGAATAGAGATCGGCGCGTTGCCCAGAAGGGGTTCACATTGCTCGAACTCCTGGTGGTGCTGGTCATTCTTGGCATGCTGGCCTCTCTGGCGGGGCCGCGCGTGATGAAATACATCGGTGGCGCAAAATCGGATACCGCCCGTCTGCAGATCGAGGAGTTCGGCGCGGCGCTGGATTTGTACAAGCTGGAAACCGGGCGTTATCCGGATACGCAGGAAGGTCTGCAGGCTTTGGTGGAGGCGCCGCCAAGTGTCAGCAACTGGAATGGCCCCTACTTGAAAAAGAACAGCATCCCCAAGGATCCGTGGGGTTTTGAATACCATTGGGTTTCGCCCGGCGAGCATGGCGCTTTCGATATCTTCAGTCTGGGCGCGGATAATCGCGAAGGCGGCGATGGCGAAGACAAGGATATCGTGAGTTGGTGAGGCTTGCGCAGCGAGGCTTCACGCTGCTGGAAATGCTGCTGGTGTTGATGCTTCTCGGCATGATGTATGCGCTGCTGCCACCGATGTTTGCTTCTGGCGGTTCGGTCACCGAGTTGAAGGCTGCCGCCCGGCAGGTCGCCGCCGGGTTGCGCAAGGCGCGCGGCCAGGCTATTGCCGATAGACAGGAAAGCACGCTGAGCATTGATGTCGATGCCAAAAAATTTCAGTTGAGCGGCGATCCGAAGGTCTATTCGCTGCCCGGCGCGGCGAGCGTCAGCGTGCAGACCGCCGACAGCGAGGTTTACGCGGAAAATCTGGCGTCGATCCGGTTTTATCCCGATGGCGGTTCGACCGGCGGGCGCGTCACCCTGGCCATGGGCGAGCGCGCCTTCATGGTCGATGTTGACTGGCTGACCGGCCGGGTCGAGATTCTTGATCAGCCGTGACCCGGAAAGTTACGATAAATCAGGGCTTTACGCTGCTTGAGGTGTTGGTGGCGCTGGTCGTGATTTCACTCAGTCTGGCTGTGCTGATGCGGATTTTCTCTGGTGCGCTGAACAACCTGGGCGCTGCCGAAGCGTATACGCAGGCTTTGGCGCTGGCTGAATCGCAGTTGTCGGCGGCGGGTGTCGAAACGCCCTTGCTGGCGGGGGAGTCGCGGGGTGAGGATGGGCAGGGCCGAAGCTGGCTGATCACTATCCGCCCGTTTGAAGAGGCCGATTCCAGCCCGGTGGCCATGGCTTTGCCGATTACGTTGTATCGGGTCGAAATCGAGGTTCAGTGGCAATCTCGGCTGACCATGACGCGCAGCCTCAGGCTGACAACCTTGAAAATCGCGCGGAAGGATGAATAGGTGAATGCCGCCAGGAATATCGCGTGGCAATCCCGCGGCTTTACCTTGCTGGAGATGCTGATCGGCTTGGTGCTGGTCGGTTTTGTGATGGTGTTGCTGTTTGCCGGTCTGCGTCTGGGGATTCGAAGTTGGGATGCCGGCGAGGCCCGCAACGAGGCTTCCGCGCAGCGCATGTTGGTGGTCAATTTCTTGCGGCGGACGCTGGAGCAGGCTACGCCGTTGCGTTGGAAACTGGAGGGCGTCGATGCGCTGGCTTTTTCGGGGGCCTCCGACAGCCTTGATTTCTATGGCCCGATCGCGGCGCGGAGCGGGCTTTCCGGAAATCAATTGCTCAGCCTGCGGCTGCAAGATGCGCCGGATCACTCGGACAGCCCGGACAGCCCGGATAGCGGCGGCGATCTGGTGCTGTTCTGGCGTTTTCATGATCCTCGCAAGCCCGGTTTCACTCCCCTCGACGAGGCGGAAAGCAAGGTGCTGGCGCAACGGGTGCGGGCGTTTGAACTGGCCTATTTTGGTGCCGAGTCAACAGCCGCCGAGGCGCAGTGGCATGACCAATGGCGCGACAAATTGGCTTTGCCCAGATTGATCCGCTTGCGCCTGACCTTGGCGGACGGCGAAGTCTGGTCGGAGATTGTTGTGGCGCCCCGCTTGGCTGGATATTTTGATGAATGAGCCGTCGTTGTTCTCCAGGCAAGTCGGTCGGCGTGATCAGCGCGGCATTGTGCTGGTGGTGGTGCTTTGGGTGGTCATGCTGTTGGCGGTGATTGCCGGCAGTTTCAGTTTCAGTGCGCGCTCCAGCGTGGCGGTGGCCGATAATCTGGTCTCGCTGGCGCGTGTTCGCGCGCTGGCGGATGCCGGTATTCAGCGCGGCCTTTATGAACTTGCCAAGCCGGAAGCCGATGCCGACCGCTGGAAGGCTGTCGGCGATGTGCATGTCTTCAGCCTGGATGAGGTCGAGATTGCCGTGTCGTTGCGTGATGAAGCGGGCAAGATTGATCTGAACACCGCCAACGAAGTGTTGTTGAAAGGCCTGTTTGCCTCGATTGGTCTGGCGGATGAGGAGGTTGCGCAATTGCTGGACGCGATTATTGATTGGCGCGATGCCGATGATCTGCCGCGACCTTCCGGCGCGGAGCTGGATCGCTATCAGGCGGAAGGGCTGCCTTATGCGCCCGCCAATGCGGCTTTCGATTCTGTCGAAACCCTGCGCTTGGTGATCGGCATGACGCCGGAGATCTACCGAATGGTGGAGAAGGCGCTGACGGTTTATTCCCGGCAAGGCGGCATCAACAGCACGGTTGCGGACCGCGAGGTATTGCGCGCCTTGCCGAATGTCGACGAAGAGGATATCGAGGCTTACCTGCAACAGCGCGAGTCGATGCTGGCAAACGGGCAACGACCGACGCCCTTTCCGCAGGCATCAGGCTTCGAATTTGCCGGTTCTTCGGGTGTGTATAATTTGCGCGCTCGTGCGGTTGCCCTCAATGGTTTGCATTTCGAACGAGAGGCGACGGCGAGGTTGATCGCCGATAAACGGCAACCTTTCCTGATCCTGCGCTGGTCTGAAGCGCAAAACACAACTTCCTGGCAAAAAGACGGCGTCGATGTCACCCCTATCCCCTAATCGCAGTGAATTCGGAGACGCCGGCTTGCGGGCTTTTCTGCGCTGGTGGAGTCGGGAACTGGGTGGATTGATTCCGCTCGGCATGCTGCCCAACCGGCGGCCGGCGAGCAACATGGTGTGGTTCGAGCTGTCAGCGGATTCAGCCGTGTTCTGGCAAGTGTCGCGCGGGCGTCGTATCGAATTGGGGCGGATTGCCCTGACCAAGGGCGATGCGACTGATCACAAGATCGCTTTTGACACGCTGCGACAACGCTTTGCCAGACGTCCTGTCGGGGTTTGTCTTGCCGCTGATCGGGTGCTGCGCAAGGTTGTGACCTTGCCGCTGGCGGCAACCGAAAATCTGGCCCAGGCGCTGAGTTTTGAATTGGGTCGTCACACGCCGTTTAACGCGTCGCAAGCCTGTTTCGACTTCCGCGTTGTTGAGGCGGATCGCCGCGCCGAGCGTCTGCGGGTTAATCTGAGCGTTGCCTCGAAGCAGGAAATCGACTCCATATTGCTGCTGTTGGCGGGGTGGGGCGTGCATCCGCAAGCGATCATGGTTGACGACGAACTGATGGGAAAGGGCGATTGCGTGAATCTGCTGCCGCCCGGCCTGATGCCGGCAAAGGGCTGGCGTGCCTACAGTGTGCCGGTGGCGATGGCGGGCGTCAGCGCGATGCTGCTGATGACGGCGCTGGGGCTGCCGCTGTGGCAGAAGCGAACGCAGGCGATTGCGACCAATCAAGTGATGCTGCAAGCCCGCTTGGAGGCGGCCGTGGTCGACAATTTAAAGACCGAACAGGATCGGCTGTTGGCGGTATTCAATTTTCCGTTGCAACAGAAACTGACGCATCACAATCCGGTAGTGGTGTTGGATGAACTGACCCGATTGCTGCCCGACGATACCTGGTTGCAGCAACTGGATATCCGCGGCAATGAAGTGATGATGCAAGGCAGTACGCGCTCCTCGTCGGGACTGGCAGGGTTGTTCGAGAATGTCGCCCCGTTTGAAGGCGCATTCTTCAAAGCGCCGTTGGTCAAGTTGCCGGGCAAGGAAGAGCGCTTTCAGCTTACGGTGACTTTGCAGCCGATACGGCTTGAGGATGTTCTGGCCCGGCAACGCGCGGAAGCCGAAAAAAGATCATTGCGTGGAGCCAAGGGGTGAGAATGAGCTTGACGCCATTCCAGGCGCGCGCGTTGGCTGTTGTCCTGCTGTTGCTGCTGATTGCGGTGATGGTCTTGGCCATTGCCGTGCCGGTTCGGAAGCTGCATGAGCACTACGACAGCTTTACCGAGGATCGTCTGGACAAAGCGGCGCGCTATTTGCGGGTTGCCGCCTCGCTTCCGCAAGCGCAGGCGCAGCTGGCCGAGATACGCGCGCTCGACAGCAAGCGGCATTATTTGTCGAACAGCAGCCCGGCGTTGGCGGCGGCGGAAATTCAGAACGGTGTTCAGGGTTGGGTCGAGTCGCTGGCGCTGAAACTGGAAAGCACCGCGATTGCGCCGCACACGGATAAATCGTTTGCGCGCAAGGTGACGGTGAACTTCAAGATGCGCGGAAAATTGTCGGACATTCAAAAGCTTCTTTATGCCCAGAGCGTCGAGTTGCCCTATCGGTATCTGGATAATCTGAGCATCAGTTCGGGCGCGGTCGGCGCTACATTTACGCCCATGCCTGGCGTCGAGCCGGAAGTGCTGGCCAGTTTCGATGTTTATGGCTATGCCTTCATCAATCCCCCCGCGCCGAGTAAAGCCGTGCGGCCTGGACAGGCTCGACTGCCATGATGCCGATGCCGAACATCCGGCAATGGGCGATTGCCGCCTGGCTTGCCTTTAATGCGGGTCTGATCGTCAACATGGGCGAGGCGACAGATTGGCATTTTCGTCCGCTTCCGGTGACCGTTTCGCCGCCTGTGCTGTCTTCCGCTCCGTTGCCGGCCCCTCTGCGGCTGTCTTATTCGCCGCCGAAGCTGGAGGCGCGTTTGACGGCAACCATTGAGCGTCCGCTTTTCGTTCCCACCCGGCGCGGCCCGCCACCCGTGCCGGATGCGCCGCCGCCACCTGCGCCGACCATGCAGCGCGGCCAGTTCCAGTTGCAGGGAACCGTGCTCGTCAATGGCAGGAAGGTGGCTATCCTGCATGAAACCGCAGCGGGGAAGTCGCGCTATATCGTCCAGGGTGAGCAGATCAATGGTTTGCTGCTGGAGAAGGTGGAGGCGCAACGTGTTGTGTTGTCCCAGTACGGCGAGAGCGAAGAGCTTGTCCTGAAAGTCCTGGCCAGTCGCAAAGGGCCGCCGCCGGCAACCGGTGCGCCACCCTCCGCTACTGCCGCTGCTTCGTTGGATGCGCCGTCAGGGGCGCAAGTTGTGCAGCAGGCGGCGGTTGAACAAGCCGCGCCGAAAACCATTGAAGAAATCGAGATGGCTAACCCGTTTATCCGTGCCTTGCGTCAGCGAACGAAGGGCGTTATTCCACGGTGATTCCTTGTCCAGAAAAACGCTACGAATGAAGACTGAACAGACTTTTTCAAATTTACGCCTACTGGTCCTGTTGACGCCGGCCTTGCTGCTTGTCGGTTGTGCAACGGACGCAACCGGTCCGGTGGTCAGCGATACGGCGGCGGGTCTGTTGTCGCAGCCATCCGAGAGCAGGAAGGCGGTGGCCAAGCCCGCCCGGGAGGACCGCTATCAGACCTATATTGGATCCGATGTGCTGGTGAAGGAGGCGACGCCCATTCCGCTGCCCGGACCGCCGCCGGCGCCGATGATCATGGGTATGCCGATGGCCAAGGTGGTCGAAGACAGCCTGACCCTGAATTTCGAGGGGGCGGACATTCGGGAAGTGCTGCGCACCGTGCTGGGGGAAATTCTGCAGGAAAACTACATCGTCGATCCACGCGTCAACGGCAGCATCACCTTGCGCACGTCGCGGCCCATCCCGAAGTCCTCGGCAATCCATACCCTTGAAGAAGTGTTGCGGATGAACGGCGCGGTGCTGATTCGTGAGGCTGATGGCGTCTATCGGGTGCTGCCGATCGCGGTGGCCGGGAAAGGTAATTTGACGCCGCAAATCGGCGGGGTGGCCAATCCTCTGCCGACCGGCTACAGCATCCAGATTGTTCCGCTGCGCTACATCGGCGCCGCCGATATGGCGAAGATTCTGGAACCGTTGGCGGGTGAAGCGTCTACGGTCAGGACCGATGTCTTGCGCAATGCGCTGATTCTGGCCGGCACGCAAATGCAATTACGGCACTTGATCGAAACCGTCGACATGTTCGACGTCGACTGGCTGGCCGGCATGTCAGTGGGCTTCTTTTCTCTGCAATATGCCGACAGCAAATCGATCATCAGCGAACTGGAGTCGCTATTCGGCGACAAGAATCTGGGGCCGCTGGCGGGGATCGTGAAGATTCTGCCGATCGAGCGGATCAACGCGCTGCTGGTCGTGACGCCGCAGTCCAGGAATATCGAATTGGCGCGCGTCTGGATCGAGCGTCTGGATCGTCCTTCGAACAGCGAGGGCGGTCTGCGCCTGTTTGTCTATCCGGTGCAGAACGGCAAGGCGGAAAAACTTGCCGGATTGCTGAATGATGTCTTTTCCAAGAAGTCGCCGTCTTCTTCTCGCGCTGCATCGGCGCCCAGCCTGGCGCCGGGGCTGCGGCCGGCGGAGGTGAAGAGCGCGGATGCCGGGGCGGCGGTTAAAACCGCGTTTTCCTCCGCCTCGGTCAGCGCGACGCTGGAGGGAATGGGATCCTTGCAGGATGTGCGGATCATCGCCGACAACGACAACAACGCGCTGCTGATTTTGGCGACGCCTTCCGACTATGAACGGCTTGAATCGACGCTGCGCAAACTGGATGTCGTGCCGCGTCAGGTGTTGATCGAGGTGGCAATTGCCGAGGTCACGCTCACCGACGAATTCCAGTTTGGCTTGGAGTGGTATTTCACCAATGGCAACCGCATCACCGGCAAGTTGGATGCCGGCGCTGCGGGCATCGGCCAGCTTGTTCCGGGGATTTCCTATGCCTGGACAAGCAAGACCGGTGACATCAACGCGGTTATGAATATGCTGGCGAAAGATTCCAAGCTGAACATTATTTCGTCTCCGCACATTACCGTGTCAGACAATCAGACCGCCAAGATTCAGGTGGGCGACCGGGTGCCGACCATCAGTCAGGTTCAATCCGCGTCTAACGTGACAGGGGTCATCGAGTCGGTGCAGTACATCGAAACCGGTGTTCTGCTTTCTGTCACGCCGCGCGTCAATAGCGGTGGATTGGTGACCATGGAAATCAATCAGGAGGTCAGCAATGCCAGTCAGACCACGACTTCTACCATCAACTCGCCAACGATTCAGCGCCGTACCGCAGAAAGCACCGTGACCGTGCAAAGCGGGGAAACCCTGGTGCTGGCCGGATTGATCAATGAAAACAAGAGCAAGTCCACCGACGGCGTGCCGCTGCTGTCCAAGATTCCGCTACTGGGCGGATTGTTCGGAAAGCAAAGCTATAAGGACAACCGAACGGAACTGATCATTCTGATTACCCCCCGGGTGTTGAATTCGGTCAAAGACGCGGTGGACATCACGACGGAATATCGCAAGCGGGTCGCTGGCCTGGAGACGATGTTGCGCGAGCATCAGATAGCGCAACCGGCACCGGCAAAAAACGCGGCGGGCGAGCCCGCGCTGAAACTGAAAATTTCAGGCCCGCCCGCGGCCGAATGATGAGCGAGGCTTAAAAGCGCAGTCCCAACTTGGCGCTGTAAGTCAGGTTGTCGCCGGTTTTGTCGGCTTCGATCGCAAGATTTCCGCCCAACAAGTTGAAGTTCAGGCCGGCGAAAATTTTTGTCGCGTTGGTGCTTTCGGCGGTCAGGTTAACGCCTCCCGCGCCCAAGACGCGGGGCGTGCTGTCGGCCCAGACATGGCCAATGCCGGCAAACGGTGTGAACAACGTCAACCCTTTGGAAATCGAGATATCGATGCTTTTGCTGTCGAATTCCAGTTGAGAAACGCCGGATAGCTTGGTGTAAGCCCCACGCACCGCCAAGGCGGGTACCAGCGTGCTGCCGGCAAGAATGGCGTAACTTGCTTCGGCGCCCCACAGTTTGATGTTGGTGGTGGGAACCTGGGTGTAAAAACCGCCAATGTTGATGCCGAACGGCAAGCCTTTGCTGATATGCAGTTTGGGTACCGGTAACCAGTTCTCGCCGCCGCCGGTGGCGATCTTCCAGGCGTCGCTCTTCATTTCGGTTGCGCCGAGTTCAATGCCGATGTCGAAGCCGAGCAGCCCCATCGCTTCGGCCGGTTGCACCGCTTTGTAACTGAGCGCGGCAGTCAGGTCTTGCGACAAGTCCTTGAATTCAGACTGAATCAGTTCATTGATGTTGTCGATGTCAGCGGCTGAAACCGAGCCGGACAAGAAAAGCGAGCAAATAGCGGGAATAAGAGCGCGTTTCATGGTGTGGCTTTATTGAAAAGGGAATTTAGTATAACGAAGTCGATATTTCCTGGCAGCATGGCTTAACTTGAAAAATGAAGATGCGGCCGCACCAAGTCTTCCTGACTGTTGATGGAAATTCAGAATGAACGATGAAACAAGCGAAGCGAGTAACAGCACAATTGAAGGCGAAATTGTGGAGCAGGAGCCGGCTGGGAACGCTACGTCTACCCCGAATTTGCCTGCTCAAACGCTGCCGGCATCGATTTACATCTTGCCGCTGACCGAGAAGCCGTTCTTCCCGGCGCAGACCTTGCCGTTGATCATGAACGAGCCGCCGTGGATGGAAACGGTGAAGCGCATCGGCGATGCCGGTCATCATCTGGTGGGTCTGGTGATGGTGCATGGCGATATTTCCGATGATGCCCGGCCGGAGGATTTTTATGGCACCGGCACCTTGGTGCGCATGCATCATCCGTTGCGTTCCGATGGCAAGATTCAGTTCATTGCCGAAGGCATCACCCGCTTCAAGGTGGCGGAGTGGTTATCCGGCAAAGCGCCGTATTTCGCCCGTGTCGAATATCCGGCCGAGACGCGGCAGGCAACCAGCGGCGAAGAAATCAAGGCCTACGCGCTGGCCATCATCAATTCGATCAAGGATCTGCTGCCGCTTAACCCGCTCTACAGCGAGGAACTGAAATTCTTTTTGAATCGTTTTTCGCCCAATGAGCCGGCATTGCTGGCTGACTTTGCCGCCAGTCTGACCACCGCGCCAAAGGAAAAACTACAGGAGGTGCTGGAGGCGTTGAATCTGCGCAAGCGCATGCAGAAGGTGCTGTTGCTGATCAAAAAAGAGCTGGAAGTGGCCAAGTTGCAAAGCCATATCCAGGAGAAAGTCGAAGAAAAGATGACCCAGCAGCAGCGGGAATTCTTTTTGCGCGAGCAGTTGAAGGCGATTCAGAAAGAACTGGGTATCGCCAAGGACGACCGCACCGCTGATCTTGAGCTTTATCAAGGTCGAATCAAGAAATTGAAATTGCCGGCGCATGCGGAAAAGAAAATCGGCGAGGAGATGAGCAAACTTTCCGGCCTGGAACATGGCTCGCCGGAATACACCGTGACGCGCAATTACCTGGATTGGCTGACCAACCTGCCGTGGGGAAAATTCAGCAAGGACAAGCTCGATCTGGCCCGCGCGCGCAAGATCCTCGACGCCGATCATGACGGCCTCGACGATGTCAAGGAACGCATCATCGAGTTCCTTGCCGTCGGCACGTTGAAAGGTGAAGTGGCCGGTTCCATCTTGCTGCTGGTGGGGCCGCCCGGTGTTGGCAAAACCTCCATCGGGCGGTCGGTGGCGCGCGCCCTGGGGCGCAAGTTCTATCGTTTCTCGGTCGGCGGCATGCGCGACGAGGCGGAGATCAAAGGTCATCGCCGCACCTACATTGGCGCGATGCCGGGCAAGTTCATCCAGGCGATCAAGGAAGTTGAATCGCAGAATCCGATCATCATGCTGGATGAGGTCGACAAGATTGGCGCCAGTTACCAGGGCGATCCGGCTTCGGCGTTGCTGGAAGTGCTCGACCCGGAGCAGAACGCGGAATTTCTCGACCATTACCTCGACGTGCGTTTCGATTTGTCGAAAACGTTGTTCATCTGCACCGCCAACCAGCTCGACACGATTCCCGCGCCGATGCTGGATCGAATGGAGGTGATTCGATTGTCCGGCTATCTGATGGAAGAAAAGTTGGCCATCGCCAAACATCATCTGTGGCCGAAGCAGATCAAAAAGGCCGGCCTCAAGCGCGGCCAGGTTTCGATCACCGAAGCCGCCGTGCGTCGTATTGTCGAAGGCTATGCGCGCGAAGCCGGGGTGCGCCAACTGGAGATGAATCTGGGCAAGGTGATTCGTAAAAGCGTGGTCAAGATCGTCCGCGGTGAAGCTGAAAAGCTGCATGTCACCGCCGATACGCTGGCTGACTACATCAACGAGCCACCCTACATTCCAGAAAAGCCGCAAGCCGGCATCGGCGTGGTTACCGGCCTGGCCTGGACGGCGCTGGGCGGCGCCACGCTGACCATCGAGGCGACCAAGGTGCATACCTTGAATCGTGGTTTCAAACTCACCGGCAAGCTGGGCGAGGTGATGAAAGAATCCGCCGAAATCGCCTACAGCTACATTTCCAGCCATCTCAAGCTGTACAAGGCGGACGCCAAATTTTTCGACGAGGCCTTCGTGCATCTGCATGTGCCGGAAGGGGCGACGCCGAAGGATGGCCCTTCCGCCGGCATCACCATGGCCACCGCCTTGCTGTCGCTGGCGCGCAACGAAAAAATTCCCCGCCCGCTGGCGATGACCGGTGAATTGACGCTGACCGGACAAGTGTTGCCAGTCGGTGGCATTCGCGAAAAAGTCATCGCCGCCAAGCGCGTCGGTGTTCACGAATTGATCCTGCCAAATGCCAATCAGCCGGATTTCGACCGTTTGCCGGACTATGTAAAAGCCGGCTTGTCGGTCAGTTTCGTCAAACACTACAAGGATGTGGCGAAGTTGGTGTTTGACGCCTGATGCCGCTGCTGCATCCCAGCGGCGGCTTGTTTTATCACCTGCGTGCCTGGCGTTGGCGGTACACCCGCTGGCAGCCGTTTCACAGCGAAATCGCGCGCTGGCTGGAGGCGTGGCAACCACAAGCCGCGCATCTGGTGCTGATCGGGCCGAGCGGCGGTTATGGCTTGAATGCCCGCTTCTTGGCGCGATTTCAACGCATTACCGTGCTGGAACCAGACCCGCTCGCGCGGCATTTGCTGCGCAAGGGCTTCGCCGATTTCAAGTTTGAGTTTGCCGATTCGGCCGGATTGGCGCAGCAGGACGGCCCGGCAAACCTGGCGCAATGCTATCCGGAGGCCGCCTTTCTGTTCTGCAACCTGCTCGGACAGAAGCTGGTCGGGCAGGGCGGCGGGCACCATCGGCAAGCCTGGCTGAGCGCGCTGCAAGCCGCACTGCAAGGCAGGGAATGGGCCAGTTGGCACGACCTTGCCTCCTCCACCCGCCGTCCGGACCGCTTCGGCCAACTTGCCTTGCCACAGGCGGAACCCCTGGACGATCTGCTGGCGCGAGCGCCGGCCTGCTGCCCGAATCACCTCGGCATTACGCCATCTGGCAACTCGCACCCGGCTGGTTTCATCTGGTGGAGTGGGTGCGGAGTCAATTGGCAACGGAGTCCGTTGGCAAATCAGGTTTTGTAAAGTGAGCCGCGATTCGTCGATTTGTCATTACGGCAGGCTCGGAAATCCAGTTGCTGCCGGGTTTGGGTGCAAGGTTGGCGTTTTGACCCAGGGCTGGCGGCCGGCGTCAGCCTTGCGTTCCTGGTGCGCCGTTTCCAATATCGACGCTCACTGGCGAGTCATTACCCGCTCTGCGGCGATCGGATTGGGGGC
>JAIFKV010000102.1 GCA_020049415.1 Betaproteobacteria bacterium | reverse complement strand
GCCTGGCGGCTGCGCTTGAATGAAGAACTGTTCACTGCGCTGGCGGAATTCGGTACGTTCAATGTCGGTTATTCCGTAGTTATGAAGAGCAGCCGAGATCGCGGGCGGGTGGCGGCATAAGCACCCAGTTGTTGATGAACTAGCTTACCCCTGCCGGTATGGCGGGCTTGTCGATACTCAAAGCTGTAGATCACGTCTGGCTCAATTTCTATTCTCACTGCGCTATAGAGCAAGCGTGAGATAGGGCCGCCAAGTAGCGAACCTGTGTGGCCGGGCCGCGATAGCGTGGCTTGGCAGTCGACTGGGCCTTCGGAGGAATCAGCTCTTTGGCCAGGACGTCACGATATTCGCCGATCAGGGCTGCCGATAAATCTGACAGAACGACATGGCCGATCTGTTTTTTCCACCAAAGGTGTCACCGAAGCAGGTGGCCTATGCCTTGGAGCGGATGAAGACGATGCTGCCGGACACAAGCCTTGGCTATGGCAAGCAGTTGCTGTGGTATCTGGTGCAGGACATCCGGGTGGAAGTCAGTCAGGTGACGCTACGAGTCAGTGTGGGGCAACTGGAAAAAGCGGTTGCTGAAATGAAAATGGACACCGTGTTAACGGTGCCCACATTCATGCACAACTGGTGCCCCCGACACGAATCGAACGTGTGACCCTCCCCTTAGGAGGGGGATGCTCTATCCACTGAGCTACGGGGGCGATGTGGCTTTGTCTGTGGAACAATGCGGCGCGATTGCGCCACAAAAACGGCGCGAATTTTAACTCACTGGTGGGTTTGCCTTGTTGAAAATACTGCTGTTTCTGCTTGTTTTGGGGGCTTTGGTTATTTTGGGTTTGCGCTGGGGCGGCCGGGGTTTGCCGCCAAAAATCGGGGGGATTGCGCCGGATTTTGATTTGTTTGACGCGAAGCAGGTGCGGCATCGCTTGGCGGATTATCGGGGACGTTGGCTGGTGCTGTATTTCTATCCCAAGGACGCGACGCCAACTTGTACGCGCGAAGCCTGTAATTTGCGAGATGGCTATCATGAGTTTCAGGTGCGCAATGTCGCTTTGCTTGGGGTGTCGCTGGACAATTCCGACAGCCATGCCGATTTTGCGCAGCGGCATGCGTTGCCTTTTCCGCTGCTTATTGATGCTGATGCGGTGGTTGCGCGCGCATATGGATCGTTGTGGGATTTTGGTTTTTTACGCCTTGCCAAGCGGCATACATTTTTGATTGATCCCGAGGGTCGGGTTGCCAAGGTTTATCAAAAAATAGACGCGGATCAACATGCGTGGGAAATCCTTTCCGATTTGAACCATCTTGATACGCGTGCGGGGGTTGTAGCGCCTCCTTCTGGGGCCAATAATCCAACTATTCGCCACAAGTCATAAGAAAGTGCTGTCATGAGCCATCTCACCCAAAAAGACCGTGCCGCCATTCGTCAGGCACTTGAAGATCAACGCAACAAATTGATCAAGGCGATGCAGAGCGCGCTTGAGCAGAGCGGCCAGACGCAATTTGCGGAAGTGCTCGGACGCGCCTCTGGCGATAGTGCTGATGAAGCGCTGGCGATCACGCTGGGTGACATTTCAGCGGCGCGCCTGGAGCATGAAGTGCGCGCGCTGCAAGCGCTGGAAAATGCCCGTTTGCGCTTGGACGATAAGGATTTTGGTCTATGCGACGATTGTGGCGAAAAAATTCCCGCAGCTCGCCTGGTGGTTAATCCTGTTGCTACCCGTTGCGTTGCCTGCCAGGATCATTTCGAGCACACCTACGCCGGCCAGAGCCACGCGTCGATTTAAGCCGGATCAAGCTTCAGGCATCGAGCATTATCAACGTGGATAATTATGGTCGTGATGGCGGGATGCCATGCAAGGCAACGCACGCACAGCATGTTGATTCCCCGCAAGCGTTTGTCAACGCGACAGCGCGCCCGTCAGCGTGGCTGGAATGTTCAAGTTGATGTTGCTCGATGCCTAACCCCCTTGCGGGCGGCTTGGCCGCCCGTTTTGTTTTTCTTGCCCGCCACTTTGCATGCCCTATCTCACGCTCGATAACGTATCCCTCGCTTTTGGCCATTGGCCGCTGCTCGACGGCGCTAGTCTGGTCATCGATAAATCCGAGCGCATCGGTCTGATCGGCCGCAACGGCGCTGGTAAATCCAGCTTGTTGAAGGTGATCGCTGGCGATATTCCGGTTGATGACGGCGTGGTTTGGCGCAAGCCCGATTTGCGTCTGGCGTTTGTCGCTCAGGAACCGATTTTTACCCCGGGGCACACGGTGTTCGAGTCGGTTGCGGCCGGTGCCGGCCCGGCGCATGGGCTGCTCAGCGCCTATCATGCGGCTGCGCATGATGCCGCCAGCGGTGAGCGTGACGCCTTGGAAGAGTTGACTCGGCTGTCGCATGAACTGGAAGTGCATGATGTCTGGCGCTTGAACAGCCGGGTGGAAGAAGTCATCGCTCGTTTCAATTTGCCGGCCGATGCCCGTGTCGAAACCCTGTCTGGTGGCAACAAGAAGCGTGTTGCGTTGGCCCGGGCGCTGGCCTCCGAGCCGGAATTGCTGTTGCTGGACGAACCCACCAACCATCTCGATTTCAATGCCATCGAATGGCTGGAAAATCAGCTCGCCGAGTTTGTTGGCGCCTTGCTGTTCATCACCCACGACCGCGCTTTTCTCGACCGCGTGGCCAACCGAATCATCGAACTCGATCGTGGCCAGTTGCGCCAGTACCAAGGCAATTTCTCGGCCTACCAGATCAAAAAGGCTGAGCAACTGGAAGTGGAGGCGGCGCAGAACCGCAAGTTCGACAAGTTCTGGAAGCAGGAAGAAGTCTGGATACGCAAGGGTATCGAAGCACGCCGAACCCGCAACGAAGGCCGTGTGTTGCGGCTGGAGTCGTTGCGCCGTGAACGCGCCGCGCGCCGCGAACGGCTAGGCCAGGTCGGCTTTGCGCTTGATGCCGGGGCGCGTTCCGGCCAGTTGATCGCCGAGTTTGATCATGTCAGTCATGGCTATGACGACACGATGCTGATCCGCGATTTCAGCACCCGCATTCTGCGCGGCGACAAGCTCGGCTTGATCGGTCCCAACGGCGCTGGCAAGACCACCCTGATCAAACTCATTCTGGGTGAACTGGAACCCAACGCGGGGCGCATCAAACGTGGAACGCGTCAGGAGGTGGCGTATTTCGACCAATTCCGCAATCAACTCGACGACGAAGCGACGCTCATCGAAACCATTGCGCCAGGTTCCGATTACGTCGAAATCGGCGGCCAGAGAAAACACATCATCGGTTATCTGGAAGAGTTCTTGTTTCCTGCTGACCGCGCCCGCGCCAAAGTGTCTTCGCTCTCCGGCGGCGAGCGCAATCGTCTACTGCTGGCGCGTTTGTTTGCCCGGCCGGCGAACATTCTGGTGCTTGACGAACCCACCAACGACCTCGACATCGATACTTTGGAACTGCTTGAACAACTGCTGCAGGACTACGCCGGCACGGTTATTCTGGTTTCGCACGACCGGGCTTTTCTCGACAACGTGGCGACCCAATCGATCGCTTTTGCTGGCGAGGGCAAATTGCTTGAACTTCCTGGCGGCTACTCCGACTGGTTGGGCTGGCGCGACAGGGTTGCGGCGGAAGCAGCGCTCATCGCGGAGAAGCCGGTGACAAAATCAGCCGGCAAACCGACCACCTCGGCAAACCTTGTCAAAGCGAAAAAATCCGGCTTGTCGTACAAGGAGCAGAAGGAACTGGAGGCGTTGCCCGGGCGCATTGCCGAGCTGGAAGAAGCGCAAGCCGAGGTGGCCCGCCAATTGGCCGATCCGGCGGTCTACGCTGACCATACACAAGCCGCAAAACTGAACAGCCGCAGCGCCGAAATCGAGGAAGAATTGCTTGAACTGCTGGCGCGCTGGGAAGACCTGGAAGCGAAAAACGGCGGGTGACTCCCGCCGCGCCATACCGCAGCGCGACGAGGTTCAATGCGGTATTGAGCAGGTATCCTGTTCACCGACAACCGCTAAATTTTCGAGTTCCTTGAGCACCAACCGGCTGGACGTTTCCATTTTGTCGGCTTCGCTCAGCGCGGTATTCAGGTCGCCATTGTAAAAGGCCTGTACCGCCGCGCGGCCATGCGCATGAACTTGAACATGTGGCGGTTCAATTGCCTGATAGGGTTTCAAGCGGGAGAAACAATCATGGCCGTCGCCTTCGTAATACCATTTTCCCAGACGACACTGATGGTGGCTGGAAAAGTCCTCCGGCCGCTTTTCCGATAACCCCATCAGCACTTTGTAGATCTCCATCTTGTAGATGAGGTGATCGATTTTGGCCACTTCGACGAATGAACGCAGCGCTCTGAAACGAATCGTGGCGCGATTGTTTTCCGCGATCGAGAGCAACTCATTCATCGCGGCGTCGGCGCGGGTGGCGTCTTCACTAAAAGCAATGGCCTGCTCCGGGCTGATTTCGATCGCGGTTCTGGCCAACGAAGCCTCATTTTGAATGGCTTTGACCAAGCCATAAATTTCTGCAGTCGAGCCGGCGGTACGTTCCGCAAGTTTCCTCACCTCATCCGCCACCACCGCGAAGCCGCGCCCTTGTTCGCCGGCGCGAGCGGCTTCGATCGCGGCATTCAGCGCCAGCAGGTTGGTTTGGTCGGCGATGTCCTTGATCAGGCTGACAATTCCACCAATCTGTGATGCGCGTGAATTGAGATCCTCCACCGTTCGGGCGATATCCTGAGATTTTATCGACATGGTCTGCACATTTTCGCTTACCCGATGTACGGATGAGGAATTCGCGGTGGCGGCAATCGCGGTCTGGTCGAGGATCTCGGCTTCCTTTTTCATCGCCTCGGCCAGTCTGCCCATCGAAATCTGGCAATCCCCCATTGACTGACTGAAACTGAAAAAACGCTGAAACAGCCCGTTGTCGTAGTTTTCGCGCGTTGCGTGTCGATTTGCGCCGTCTGATACTTCCAACTCCATGCGCTGGCGCGATTTCTGTTCTATCGCGAGTTCTTGCTCTTTATCCGCAAGCGCGTTGCGTAAGGAAGAAATCTCTGCTTCAAGACGCTGTGATTTGCCAAACATTGAGATTCCTTGTGCATTCGACGAGAGCGCGCAGAGTACTCAAGAAGCCGGTTGGCGGCTAGCATAAAAAGACCATCATTTAAAGTCGTTGAGGGGCGCAAAAAATGGTAAAGAAGTCGTTACCTCGGCAGGGACTGGGCGAGGAGGCGCCAAACATGCGCGATTAGCCAGATAGCCTGTTCGACTAAGCGACTATCCTGGTTATTCATGGGCAGTCGCTAACGCCCCAGCAACACTTCCACCACGAATTTGACGCCAACATACGCCAGCATCAGGCTGATGAAGCCGGTCAGCGTCCAGTAAATCGCGGTGCGTCCGCGCCAGCCGTAAATGCGTCGGCCCAGCAACAGTGCGGCGAAGATCAGCCAGGAGATCAATCCGAACACGGTTTTATGGTTGAACGGTGCCGGATGTCCAAAAATCTCTTCCGAAAACAATGCGCCAGAAAGCAAGGTCAGCGTCAGCAGGAAGAAACCGGCTTGAACCATGCGGAAGAGCAGTTTTTCGAGTGTCAGCAGCGGAGGCAAGCCGGCAACTACTGCGGGGGGGACGGCTTTGTGCAGATGCTTTTCCGCCAGGGCGATCAACAAGGCATGCAGCGCGGCAATGGTAAAGAGCGCATAAGCCGCGAAGGCCATCGCCAGGTGCAATTTGAAGATGGGCAGGCTGCTGTGGGAGGCGGTATGCGGAACTGGCGAAATTGCCTCGATAGCGACGGCGGCCGCAGCGAAGGCGAGTACGAAGCCCTGCACGCCGCCCAAGTGATATCGCCATGCCGCGCCAGCATAGGTAAGCACGGTTAGCGCCGCGACGGCGGAAATCGAAGTGGAAAATCCGATGCGGATGCCCTCGCCGCCGAACACGCCCATTTGCAGCAAGTAGAGGTGCAGGGCAAGCGGCACGATGGGTAACACGCGCGGCAACCAATCGGTGCGGCAGCAACCTGGCTTGCCTGGCCAGAACCAGATGGCCAATGCCAGATAGGCCAGAACGGTAAGCGCGAAGA
The DNA here is from genome assembly GCA_020049415.1 of Betaproteobacteria bacterium. Classification (GTDB taxonomy): domain Bacteria; phylum Pseudomonadota; class Gammaproteobacteria; order Burkholderiales; family Thiobacillaceae; genus PFJX01. The sequence goes on along the minus strand of JAIFKV010000102.1, from coordinate 9,701 downwards.
GCAGTGTTTGCGGCATGGTCGGCGGCGGCTGATTTGTTAGACTGCGCGAGTTTATCCCATCACCTCACAGCCAACCGCATAGCCATCATGTTTGACAACCTGACCGATCGACTTTCTCGCGTTGTAAAAAACCTGCGCGGCCAGGGCCGCCTGACCGAAGCCAATATTCAAGATGCGTTGCGCGAGGTGCGCGTCGCCCTGTTGGAGGCTGACGTCGCGCTGCCGGTGGTGCGCGACTTCATCGCCAAGGTGAAAGAGCGGGCGCTTGGTCAGGAGGTGATGACCAGCCTGACGCCGGGGCAAGTGCTGATCGGCATCGTACACAAGGAACTCACCGCCTTGATGGGCGAGCAGGCGGCGCCATTGTCTTTTGCGACGCAGCCGCCAGCGGTGTTTCTGATGGCCGGTTTGCAGGGCGCGGGCAAAACGACCTCCACCGGCAAACTGGTGCGGGTAATTCGCGAAGCCGGCAAGAAACGCATTCTGGTGGTGAGTTGCGACGTCTACCGCCCGGCCGCCATCGAGCAGTTGAAAATGGTCGCGGCGCAAGCCGAGGCCGATTTCTTCCCTTCCTCGCCCGAGCAGAAGCCGGCTGATATCGCCCGCGCCGCGCTCGACCATGCGCGCAAACATTTGTTTGACGTGTTGATTGTCGATACCGCCGGTCGCTTGCACGTCGATGCGGCGATGATGGCTGAAATCCAGGATCTGCATGCGTTGCTGAAGCCGATTGAAACGCTGTTCGTGGTTGATGCCATGCAGGGTCAGGACGCGGTCAATACCGCCAAGGCGTTCAACGATGCGTTGCCGTTGACCGGGGTCATTCTGACCAAGCTGGACGGTGATGCGCGCGGCGGTGCGGCTTTGTCGGTGCGGCAGATTACCGGCAAGCCGATCAAGCTGGTTGGCGTCGGCGAGAAGTTGAGCGGCATCGAGGTTTTCCATCCCGAACGCATGGCCAGTCGTGTGTTGGGCATGGGCGATGTGCTCTCGCTGCTGGAAGAGGCGCAACGTTCGGTCGATAAGGACGAAGCGCTGAAAGCGGTACAAAAGCTGAAGAGCGGCAAGGGCTTCGACCTGGAAGATTTCAAGTCGCAAATGCAGCAGATGAAGAAACTCGGCGGTTTGTCTTCTCTGGTCGACAAATTGCCTGGGGCCAACAAGATCGGCGCCGGTGAACTGGCCCAGGGCGAAGATCAGATGCGCCGGATTGAAGGCATCATCAATGCGATGACGCCGCTGGAGCGGCGCAAACCTGAACTCCTCAAGGCCAGCCGAAAACGTCGTATCGCCATCGGTTCGGGGGTTCAGGTGCAAGACGTCAACCGCTTGCTGAAGCAGTTTGAACAAGCGCAGAAAATGATGAAGTCGATGGGCAAGGGCGGTCTGGCGAAAATGATGCGCGGGATGAAAGGCATGCTGCCGGGGATGTAGACATTTTTAACCCGGCCATCTGGCTGAAAGTATTCGTGCGGCCCTGCCATCAACATCGATTCAAAAGGGGTTTTCTGGCCGTTTCCGGGTGGCGGACGCGGTGGTATCCTGCCCACTCTCCCGCATCGCAGCACATCCCATGACTTCTATTGCATCCCGTAACGAAGTAGAGCGCCTGTTGACCGAAATGGAACAGGGCGAACTCGATCCAGAAACATTCGCGCGTCAATTGCTCGACCATCAGGTTTTCATGCCGATCAAGGATGAAAAGCATCAAATCGCTGGTTTTCAACTATCAACCAAAGCCGATCCATTGGTGATCGAAGACGAGGAGGGGAATCGCGTTTTCATCGTCTTTTCATCACCCGAGCGCGCCAAGGAGTTCGCCGCCGAGTTCCCCGGCTACAGCGGCGGCTTACTGACCGAAGTGTCCTGGATCATCCAGCGGATGGGCGCGGATATGGCGCTGTCGATCAATCCGGGACAGAACCCGGGATTTGATTTCGATGCCGATATGGTCTCCATGCTGGCTTCGTTGTTGCCGGAGCAAGATCAATGACTACCCGCCAGGTCGGTGATGTTTATAGCCCCGACCATGCTCGCTACGATGAAGGCGCGCGTTATGCCTATACCGGTGGTGCGCATGAACTGGTTTTGTTCTGGAACAGCCCGACGCCGGCGGAAGTTGAAGGCTTTCGCGTGCAGCCGATGGAAGTCGCTTTGTTCACGCACGGCCCGGCGGCGTTTCTGCTCTACAAGATCAAGGATGTATGCGAGTGGTCCGATGTCGCTTTCAACATTCACCTGATCCCGGAAGCGCAACGCGAACTGCCGGATGAAACCCCGGGTGATCGGGCTCGCTTCAGAATGATTCTGGTCGATGCGGATGATGGCGTGATTCGCGCGAAACGTATCGTGTCGCTCGACAAAGTGATGACTCAGGCGATCAAGCACACCATGCAGGAGCAAGCGGTGGCGGCATTCAATCGGTTTATCTATGACGCCGCGGTACAAGATGTCTATGGCCGCTACGCCGATAGCGATGCGCTGTTGGCGGTTGCCGAAGTGATTGAAGCGGCATTGGGGTGAGCCAAACCATGCCGCCAGTTTTATGTTGAATAGCGCCATCCTGGCCGAATTTATTGCGCTGTTGGGCGTCGACCGCGTTTTTGTCGATCCTGAAACACTGACGCTCTACGCCAGCGACGAAACGCCGAAATCCTGTCTGCCCGATGGGGTTCTTTTTCCCGCCTCGCACGATGAGGTGGTCGCCATCGTCAAACTTGCCAACCAGCATCATTTGGCATTGGTGGCGCGGGGCGCCGGTTCCGGCAATGTCGGCGGCGCGATGCCGGTGATCGGCAGCCTAGTGGTGAGTTTTGAATGCATGACTCGCATCCTCGAATTCGATCCGGCCAACCGGCTGGTTGTCGTCGAGCCCGGCGTGGTCACCAACGATATCGACGCGCTCGCCAATAGCGTCGGGCTGATGTACGCGCCTGATCCTGGTTCTGGCGCCTATTGCCGCATTGGCGGCAATCTGGCCATGAACGCGGCCGGGCCGCGCTGTGTGAAATACGGCGCGACACGCGACCACGTCCTCGGCTTGCGCGCGGTGACCGGCGATGGACGCGAGATTCGGGTCGGTGGACGCACTACCAAATATGCCACCGCCTACGATCTGACTCGTTTGCTGGTCGGCTCCGAAGGTACATTGGCGCTGATTACCGAAGCCACTTTGAAACTGATACCTGCGCCGGAAAGCATTGCCACTTTGCGCATCTGTTTCTCCAGCAATGCCTCTGCATGCGCGGCGGTCAGCCGGGTGATGGCGCAATCCGTGGTGCCGAGCGCGCTTGAATTCATGGACCGCCGCGCCATCGAGGCGATCCGTGAATATGGTGCGGCGGAAGGGTTGCCTGCCGGTACGCAAGCGGTATTGATGGTGGAAGCCGATGGCGTCGCGGCCGATGTGCCGCGGCAGATCGTCGCACTCGAAAATGCGCTGGCGGGCGAGGGTTTGCTGGAAATTCAGAGCGGCTTCACCGCTTCAGATATCGCCGGTCTATGGATCGCGCGTAAATCGTTGTCGCATGCGGTGAAGAAAATTGCGCCGCTGAAAATCAACGAAGATGTGGTCGTTCCGGTGGCGCGTCTGGCCAATCTGGTGAATGCCATCGACGGCCTGGGCAAATTCCATCGCGTGCCTATTGTCAGCTTTGGTCATGCCGGCAATGGCAATCTGCATGTCAATTTGATGGTGCACGCCGACGATGCGGATGAAATGGTGCGCGCCCGTGCCTGTCGCGATGCGCTGATCGAGGCGGTGCTTGGCCTGGGCGGCAGCTTGTCGGGTGAACATGGCATTGGCAGTGAAAAGCGCGCCTATGTCGGCCGTGAGCTTGATGCCTCGACCCTGGCGATGATGCGCGATGTGAAGCAATTGTTCGATCCGCGCGGCCTGCTCAATCCAGGCAAGAAACTGCCGGATGTTTGATTCCGCCACTTTGTTGCCCCCTTAACCGCGCCATTTCTCCTTGAACTCGTCCCAGGGCATTGGGCGGTCGAACAGATAACCCTGGAAGCCGCTGCAGTGGCGGGCTTGCAGAAACGCGAACTGGGCTTCGTTTTCCACTCCTTCGGCGACTACCGACAGGTTCAGGTGGTGCGCGACCGAGAGAATGGTGTCGACCAGCGCGGCGTCATTCGGGTTGTTGTAGGCGTCCTGGATAAATGTTCGATCGATTTTCAATTCTTGCAGCGGCAAGCGTTTGAGATAAGCCAGCGAGGAGTAACCGGTGCCAAAGTCGTCGATGGAAAAACGAATGCCGAGTTCGTTCAGTTCTTCCATCTTGGCGATGGTCTCGTGAATATCCTCAATGACCAGACCTTCGGTTACTTCCAGCACCAGATGGGTCGGATCGGCGCCGGCTTGCCGCAGAATATTCCGCACCTGCGCGACGAAACCGGAATGGCTGAATTGGCGCGGGCTGACGTTAACCGCCAGTCGCAGCGGGCGGCCGAGGTCGTCACACTCCTTGAGTATGCGTGCCGCTTCGGTCAGCACCCATTCGCCAAGGCCGACGATCAGACCAGATTCTTCCGCCACCGGAATGAAGGCGAGCGGAGAAATCAGGCCGCGTGTGGGATGTTGCCAGCGTACCAGGGCTTCCGCGCCAACCAGGCCAACCTTGCTGTCGACTTGCGGCTGCAGGAATAAACGCAGTTCATTCTGGGCGATGGCGTGGTGCAGGTCTTGTTCCAGCGCCATCCTGGCTTGCACACTTTCCTGCATGGCGGTCTCGAAATAGACCACCGCATTGCGGCCGCCTTCTTTGGCCCGGTACATCGCGGTATCAGCCTCGCGCAGCAGATCGTCCTCGGTTTCGTTGGCCTTCGGGAAGACGGTGATGCCGATGCTGGCGCCGATGTGGTAATCGGCGTCTTCAACCCGGAATGGCAACTGCATCACACCGCGAATTTTCTCGGCAACGCCCATCGCCATGCGCACGGCGGCATCCGGCCGAGTCGAGAGATTGGCCAGCAGGACGACAAACTCATCACCGCCGAGGCGGGCGACGGTGTCTTCATCACGCAGGAAACGGGGCAGGCGATCGCCCACCTGGCGCAACACAGCATCGCCAATGTCGTGGCCGCGTGCATCGTTGACCCGCTTGAACTGATCCAGGTCGATGAACAACAATGCGCCGACATGCTCGCTGCGCTGTGCGCTGGCCAGCGCTTGAGTGAGCCGATCCATGAACAAGCGGCGATTGGGCAGGCCGGTGAGTGCGTCAAAATACGCCAGTTGTCGAATTTCCGCTTCCGCCTGGCGCTGGCTGGTAATGTCCAGGCAGTGGCCGATATAGCCGAGGAATTTGCCCTGGGTGTCGAAGCGCGGTTTGCCTTCGTCGATGATCCAGCGATATTCGCCATCTCGCCGGCGCAATCGGTAAACCATGCTGAAGGTTTCGCGCCGTTCAAATGCCTGGTGGTAAGTGTCCAGGCATTGCGCCAGGTCATCCGGATGGACGCTCTCGGTCCAGCCGGAGCCGATTTCTTGCGCCAGGCTGCGGCCGGTGAAGTCGAGCCAGACCTGGTTGAAGTAGTCGCAGTTTTTATCCAGGCCAGAGGTCCAGATAAATGCCTGGCCGGAATTGGCCAAGGTGCGGAAATGCTGTTCGCTCTCGGCCAGCGCCTCATTCAGACGATATTCCTCATCGACCGTATGGAACACCATCACCACGCCGAGCAGATGACCGTCGGTGGCATGGATGGGTGCGGCGCTGTCGGCGATGTGGTAGCGCAAGCCTTGGCGCGAGATCAGCACAGTATGGTTGGCCAGGCCGACTACCAGCCCTTCGGCAAGTACTCGCTCGATCGGGATTTGAGCTGGCTGGCCGGTTTTGGCGTTCTCGATCTGGAAGATTTCTGCGATCGGGCGCCCGCGCGCTTCATGCAATGGCCAGCCAGTGAGTCGCTCGGCGACCGGGTTCATCAAACTGATTTGTCCGGCCAGATCGACCGTGATCAGGGCGTCGCCGATGGAATGCAGGGTGACCGACAGTTGTTCTTCGCTGGCCTGTAGATTGTCGATGGCTGTCTGTAGACGGGCGCTCATGGCGTTGAAAGTGTCGGCCAGATCGGCCACTTCGCTGGGGCCCGCCGCGCGGACTCTGACACTGTAGTCGCCCTCTGCGATGCATCGGCTGACGCGTCCGAGTTCGGTCAGTGGCTGGCTGACATGACGCTGCAACAACCAGACCAGCAGCAGCGTCAGTGCCAGTGCGGCGAGGAAATCAGGCAGCCGCGCCTTGTACAAGGCGATGCGCGCCCGCTGCTGCATGTCTTGCAGATCGTACTCAAGGTAAACCCCGCCATGCACCAGATTGCGCATGGCGGGGCCGGATGCCGGCGGCGTGTAAGCCATGATTGCGGAGGGGCGCAGGCTGCGTTGGTCCGGGGTCAGATCGGGTAACCGGTGGTAGGCGATCCGATCGAAGCGGGCGGGATCAAAGCCGTGGATGACTTCAGTTGCCAGTTTTCCTTTCCAGGCGAGATGATTGGCGAAAATCACCCGTTTATCGGCGCCGATTACAGCCACCGCCACGACGCGTGGATCAGCACCGAGATGGGTGACATCCGCCTCGATCAAATGGGGCGCGTTCAACAAGCCGCGTTCGGCCATGCGGGCCAGATGCGCGGTTGTGTTGAGCAATTCGGCGCGGGCTTGTTTAAACCCCATTTCAGAGTGCTGCCAAAGCGTGTTGCCCAGTGAAAGCGCAAGAATCACCAGCCATAGCGTCAGCAACCCGAAGGGCAACACCAGGCGCAGAGAAACACGTTTCATCGGCACGGAAACCAGGCGGGAGGGCGGGGAGTCGAGTTCACGCGCTGGTTTCGGGCAGATAGCTGTTCGTCATCAGCCGCGATACATCGATGGGTCGAGCGAGCTGTTTGTTGCGCAGCATCATCGCCGCCAGGTTGGCGACGGTAGATTTCAATTGCATTGATTCGCCGCTCAGCAGCCGGTGGTTTTCGGCCAGGTTGGGTATATCCAGGCCTTGGTAGCCCTTGGTTACCGCCTGCGGCGCAAGTCCCAGACGCGGTGATATGCGTTCGGCGGCCAAGTCAGGATGCTGTCGAAAATAAGCCAACGCCGCAAAATACTGCGCCAGCAGGCGCCGCGTGGTTGCTGGATTGGCTTGCAATGCCTTTTCGCTGATCGCCAGCACGTCGACGATGCTGCCGGGGATGGCTCGGCTGTCAAACAATCGCCGTGCGCCGGCGGCTTCGAGTTGGGTGGCGGTGGGCTCAAAGGAAACCAGGGCGTCGACCTGTTTATTTTTGAACGCAGCCAGCTGCTGATCCAGCGTCAGGTTGACGATATTGACCTGATCAATCGTCAATCCAGCCTGTTTGAGCGCGGCGTCGAGCATTGCCGCGCCGATGGCGGTTTGTTCGACGCCAATTCGTTTGCCCTTCAACAGCGCAAGTTGATCGATCTCGGGACGGGCCAACAAAACGTCCCCGCCGGCGGAAAAGTCCATTACCAGGATGATTTTCAAATCCAGACCGGCACTGTGCGCGGCAATCACTTCATCCAGCGTCAAGCCGGCGCCATCGACATTGCCGGCTGCCAAGGCCTGCATCGTATCGGTATTGGAAAGCAGTTCGACCAGATGTACGCCTTGGGTTTGTTGCGGCGCAAGTTGTTGGCTTAGATACAGCAACTCATAGCCGATCCACGGGATGGAGGCGATACGCAGACCGGGTTCTTTGGCGCTCGCACACCCGGAGAGTCCGCCTAACCCGGCAGCTGCGGTCAGACCCGCTGTGGCGAGAATAAATTCGCGGCGATACGGATTGCGGCACCCTTCCGCTGCGGGCGCATCCCGAACGAGATTCTCTGTGTTTGATGGCCGTCGCGATAGGCCATATAAGCGATTGCTCGAAGAGCGTATTCTGCTTGCCATGATTTCCCCGTGAACAAGCAAGTTTAGCGTTTTATCCTGATGAGCAAACGGCAATCCTCTTCAACGCAAACCTGGTTTGTCTATATGCTGCATTGCGCGGATGGCACTTTGTATACCGGCGTCAGCACTGATGTTGAACGTCGAGTCGGAGAGCACAACGCGGGTGCGCCGATGGGCGCCCGCTACACCCGGGCGCGTCGACCAGTGATCCTGGTTTATGTTGAAACGGCGGCAACTCGATCTGACGCACAACGCCGCGAACGTGAAATAAAAGGCAAAAATCGAGCCTGGAAGCTGGGGTTGATCGCGGCGGCTGGCGTCGGTGTATGCCACGCGGGCATGAGCTAGACAGATTGATCGCAGCGGGCGCCGATTCAGCTCCACGCGGTGACTTAAACCCCGCCGCCGCGATGGATGATTTCGTAATACAACTTTTCCAGTTCCAGTTTGTGCTTGGTTTCTTCACTGGCGAGGTACTGGAACAGTTCGCGAATCGGGCCGGACGGGGTGGTCTCGGCGAGTTCGCCATAGTGCGACATGGCGGCGTGTTCACGCCCCATGGCGTATTGCAGAACGGCCTGGTCGTCCGGATTTTCGCCAAGGTTGGGCAGGTGCAGGCAATCTGAAAATTTGCTGTCGCTGGCGGTGCGCTCAATTTCGGTTTTAACCTGTTCCGCCAAATCGACACGTTGCGCCAGGGCGTCGAAAAGGTCGAAGTGAGCTTGTTCTTCCGCCGCCAGATCTTCCACCAGATAACGGATACGTTTGCTGACCTTGGGGATCAGATCGCGGTAGAAATCGCGTGCACTGGCCTCGAAACTGGTGGCGACTTCGAGAATTTCACGCAGCGTCGTCTTGCTGCGCAGTTTTTCTATGCCGTGGCTGCCTTCAGTCATGTTGTCTTCTCCGCGGGAATCAGGGTGGTGTGAATGCTGGCCGCGACGCGGTGGCCATCCGCCACAGCGGTCACCACGTCGGGGCCTTTGACGCAGTCGCCGGCGGACCAGAGCCAGGTTTCCGAGGTACGGCCGTCAGGACCGACCTTGATTCTGCCGCGTTCCCATTCCAGCGACTCGGTCAGCGCTTCTCCGAGCAGCGAGGTATCGGCGAACTGGCCGATGGCTTCGATCACGGTATCGCAGGCGTGGATGGTTTCGCCGGCTTCGTCGTATCTTGGCGCAAAGCGGTTTTTGTCGTCGAAGATGGAGAGCACTTTCCAGGTCTTCAGACCGATCAATTTGCCGCTGGTGTCGATTTCGCAGCCCTGCGGTCCGCACTTGTCGCGGATGAGGATGCCTTCCTCCAGCGCTTCCTTGATCTCGTCGGGATCGGCCATGAAGTGCTGTTGCTCTTCCAGCGCGGTGACCACCACGTTGACCTGGCCGAATTGCTGCTTTTGCATGCGTGCCAGCGAGCGGGCGATATCCATGGCGACATTGCCGCCACCGATGACTACCGCGCAATGGGGGAGTTCGAACGGTTCGCCAGCAGTGATTTTGTAAAGCAGATCCACTGCCCGGAAAACTTTGTCGTGCTGCGAGTGAGGAATGCGCGTCTGGCGTCCCTGTTGCAGTCCGAGTGCGAGCAAGACAGCGTCGTTGCTGGCGCGCAGTTCATCCAGTGTGATGTCCTGGCCAATGCGCACGTTGCAGCGGATATCGACACCGACCGAGCGGATCACCTCGACATCCTGATCGATGACATCGTAGGGCAGACGATATTCGGGGATGCCCCAACGCGTCATGCCGCCCGGTTTGTCGAGCGCTTCGTAGGCGGTGACGCTGTGGCCCA
>JAIFKV010000132.1 GCA_020049415.1 Betaproteobacteria bacterium | reverse complement strand
ACGGCTTGCCATTCAAGATACAGTGCAACAGAAAGACAGGGTTGAAAGGCTGGATTGGGAATGGACGCTACGATGGCGAAGCTCGCGCCTTTTCTGGAGCGCGCTGCTGCAACGAGAACGGAGGTATCAAGAACGACTTTCATGGTGGCATATATATAACCATCTATGGGTCAAGGCAAGCACCGTCAATCTGTGCATTCCGTCAATCCACTGTTGTCTCAGTAAGCCACTCGCGCAACCATCCAAGCGCGGCTTCCAGATGTTTCGCCGCAGCTTCGCTCAAGCCTTCACCCAGTTCAAACGCTTCGCCGCGTATTGCCAGCACATAGGACGGCGGTGGTTCGCCGAACAGTTTCAGATAAGCATGCAGCACCGCGCTGGGCGACAGCGCGTGGCTGCTGTAACTGGTGTCTTCTGCGGCGACCACCGGCGTAAATGTGAAGGGCGGGGCGGCGTTAAGGCTGGCATCAACAAAGATGACTTGCTGTCGTTGTTGCAGATCAAGTGAGAATTCGACCTGCAACTGGAAGTCGGTCAGCAGTTCCACATCAGGTAGTGCCAGTGCTTCCAGACGTTCGATCAGCAGCGGGCCGAGCGCGTCGTCGCCGCGACTCGGGTTGCCGATGCCGATGATCAGGATGGGCGCGGGGATGTTCAACCCGAGGTCAACAGCAACTGGAAGGTTCGTCGCAAACGCCGCGCGTGATCTGGTCGATCTGCTTGCCTTCCGCATCGATCAGCTCGACTTGCAACGGCATCTTGCCGAGCGCGTGCGTGGCGCAGGACAAACACGGGTCGAAGGCGCGCACGGCGACTTCGATGTGGTTGAGCAGGCCTTCGGTGAGTTTGCGGCCGTCCAGGTATTGCATCGCCACCTTGCGCACGGCTTCGTTCATCGCCTGGTTGTTGTGGGTGGTGGAAACGATCAGATTGGCGCGGATGACCTGGTCGTTTTCGTCGACGTGATAGTGGTGGATCAATGTGCCGCGCGGCGCTTCGATCATGCCGACGCCGACTTCCTGGCGCTCGCCGGTGACCACCAGATCAGTGCCTTGCAGGTCGTCGTCGTGCAGCAGTTCCTTGATCGCTTCGGCGGCGTGCAGCATTTCGATCATCCGCGCCCAGTGATAGCCCAATGTTGAGCCGGACGGATTGCCGGCGTCGAACGCCATGAAGTCTTGGCGTTCCTTGTCGGCCAGCGGGGTCGGGATGAAATCGCATTGCACTACCCGCGCCAGCGGACCGACGCGGTACCAGCCTTTCTCCGGGCCAAGCACTTTCAGGAAGGGGAACTTCATGTATGACCAGGATTTCACTTCTTCGCTGATCTGTTCCCAATAATGGTTGTAATTGACATGGTCGAAGATTGTCTTGCCGTCCATGTCCTTGGCGCGCAGGCCACCGTGGTAGAGGTCCATCGCGCCGTCGGCGCGAATCAATGAAAAGGTGTGGGAAGGGAAGCGGCCGAAGGCGTTGTATTCGGCCAGATTCTGTTCGAACAGTTGTTTGGTCAGATGCACCGCGCCACGCGCCCAGCCGATGATCTGGTAGACGTCTTTCAGCAGTTCGTCGCGCTCGGCGAGGCTGAGGTTTTTGTTGACGCCGCCAGGTATCGAACCAGTGCCGTGGATGCGTTTACCGGCGGTATGGCGAATGACTTCCTGGCCGTATTTTCGCAACAGCACGCCTTGCCGCGCCACATCCGGATAGGCGGCGGCGACACCGACGATGTTGCGTTTGGCCATGTCCGAGCCGAAACCGAACAGCAGGTCGGGCGACGACAGGTGGAAGAAATGCAGCGCATGCGATTGCAGCATCTGGCCGTAATGCATCAACCGGCGCAGCTTGTCGGCGGTGGGCGTGAGGTGATGCGCGCCGACGATCTGATCAAGCGCCTTGGACGCAGCGAGATGGTGCGACACCGGGCAGATGCCGCACAGACGCTGCACCATGACCGGGATTTCCCAATACGGTCGGCCCTGGATAAATTTTTCGAAGCCGCGAAATTCGACGATGTGCAGGCGCACCTGCTGAATGTGGTCCTCCTCGTCGAGCAGCAGTGTGACTTTGCCGTGACCCTCTACGCGCGAGATCGGATCGATCGCAACGCGGCGCAAGGTTTCGGGGTTTTGGGCGGTTTCCAGTTGCATAGTCATGTTGACCTCAATCGTAACGAGTCAGTTCGACACCGAGTGTGGGTGTGCGCCCGGCGAGCAGATCGGTGAGGAATTTCCACAGTGTGTCGGCGGAAGGCGGGCAGCCGGGAATGAAGTAATCGACTTTCACCACTTCATGCAGCGGATGCACTTTGTCCAGCGGCAGCGGCAGTTCCGGGTCGTTTGGAATCAGGCCGTTGTGCAGGCTGATTTCGGTGACATAAACCTCTTGCAGGCAATCGGCCAGGTCGAGGTGATTGCGTTGCGCCGGCAGGCCGCCGGTCACCGCGCAGGCCCCGACGGCGACCAGAATCTTGCAGTTGTTGCGGAATTCACGCAGTACATGCACGTTTTCGGCGTTGCACAGACCGCCTTCGACCAGGCCGACATCGCACGGGCCGCAGTGCTTGATGTCGGTCAGCGGCGTGCGGTCGAACTCGACATGTTCGAGCAGCGTGAACAGCCGTTCGTCGATATCCAGCAGCGACATATGGCAGCCGAAGCAGCCAGCCAGCGAGGTGGTGGCGACGCGGATTTTCTTTTGTTCGGTATTGGCCATCTGACTTACTCCTCACAGGCCTGACAAACGCCACTACCACTGGGCGGGCGCGGGGCATCGTCGAGCGCCTGGGCGCTGATCGGACGCTGATCGTAACGGCGTTCACCAATCGGCACGGCAAAGCCGACGCGTTTTTTGATGATGACGCCAACCGGGCAGACCTGCATTGCCTTGTCGGTCAGCGCGATGTCGGTATCGGCCAGTTTTCCGGACGTCGCATTCACCACCAGATGCTTGGTGATACCCCGCCCGGAAAGCGCGAAGACGCATTTTTCATCGACTTCACAGGAGGCGCGGACGCACAGTTCGCACAGGATGCAACGGTTGAAATCGAGCAGGATGTCGGGGTGCGAGGCATCCACCGGTCGGTTCGGATAGAAGTGGCGGAAGCCGGCGGTCATCACGCCGAGGTCCGAGCCGAGCGCCTGCAACTCGCAATTGCCGCTCTTCTCGCACGACGGGCAGAAATGGTTGCCTTCGGCGAACAGCATCTGCACCAGTGTGCGGCGCAGAGCGTTCATTTCTTCCGTATTACTTTCGATTTCCAGGCCCGCCTGCGCCGGCATCGTGCAGGAGGCGGCGGTTCGGTTGCCGATCTTGACGGTACATACCTTGCAGCTGCCGTGCGGTTTGAATTCCGGGTGATAGCAAAGGTGCGGAATGTAATGGCCGGCGCTGAGCGCGGCTTGCAGCACGGTCTGGCCGGGTGCGAAGGGGATGTCTTCGCCGTCGAGTTGGAAGGTTTCGCTCATGATTCTGTCCTCGCAAGAAGGACGCCGGATTCGTCTGGTGGCGGAGCCGCCAACGGCTCTGCGGTCTCCATGCTGAGGTGGGCGCCGGCATCGTCGCGCCCGGTCATGCGGCGCGCGGTGGCGAGCGCGCCGTCGAGGTCGAAAGCGGGTTCGAAATCGAGCGATTTCAAACGCCGTTCATAGGTTGGGCGGAAGCGCTTCAGGGTGTCCAGCGTTGGGTTGCAGGCGGTATGACCGAGGCCGCAATGCGCCGATTGCAACAGGATGCGGTTGAGTTGATCGATTTCGGCGAGGTCGTACTGGGTGCCATGGCCTGCCGCGATCTTGTCCATCGTGGCTTTCAGCATTGCGGTGCCGACCCGGCAGGGGGTGCAGAAACCACAGCTTTCATGGGCGAAGAAATGCGCGAAGTTGCGCGCCACCTCGAACATGTCGCGGCTTTCGTCGAACACCATGAAGGCGCCGGCGGTCGCCAGATCTTCGAAGGCGATACGACGGTCGAACTCGTCGGCGCCGATGCAGACACCGGAAGGACCGCTGATCTGCACCGCTAGAGTATTTTCAGCGCCGCAGTCTGCCAACACTTGGCGCACGGTAACGCCAAAAGGATATTCGTAGATGCCTGGACGGGCGCAGTCGCCGGAGACCGAAAGAATCTTCGTGCCGGCGGACTTTGTGGTGCCGATGCGGCGATACCAGTCGCCGCCATTCAGCGCGACCAGCGCGGCGGCACAGAAGGTTTCGACGTTGTTGACCGTGGTCGGTTTCTGCAAGTAGCCGTGGGTGACCGGGTAGGGCGGCCGATTGCGCGGAATGCCACGCTTGCCTTCGAGCGATTCGATCAACGCCGATTCCTCGCCGCAGACGTAAGCACCTGCGCCGAGGTGAATTTTGATGTCGAAATCGAATTCAGCTTGGCCAAGGATGCCGTTACCCAGCAGGTTGGCGGAGCGACGTGCTTCGAGAACGGCATTCAACGTTTCCAGCAGGTAACGGTATTCGCCGCGCAGATAGAGGAAACCGTGTTTCGCTTTGATTGCGTAGGCGCAGATCGTCATGCCCTCGAACAGCAGGTTGGCCTGAGCGGTCAGCAGCACGCGATCTTTGAACGTGCCCGGTTCGCCTTCATCGGCGTTGCACACAACGTATCTGGGTTCGTCCGCGGCGTTGCGGCAGGCTTCCCATTTCAGGCCGGTAGTGAAGCCGGCGCCGCCGCGACCGCGCAGGTTGGAACGTTTGATTTCTTCCAGCGTGGAGAGGGGGGCGCATAACTCGACGCTGGGGATGCCTTCACGCCAGGAGCGTTGGTTGGCGGCGGCTTCAACCGCGCTGCCCGGCACGCAGACCTGGGCGATGGCGGCGCGCAGCGCATCACCGGGTTGCATGTTGTTGCCCAGCAGAATGTCGCTGCGGCGGATATTGTCTTCAATCAAGAACATCTCGGACGGCCACTGCGTCACCGGCACTTTTTGCAGCACCAGTTCGACGATCTGATCCAGCCGCTGGCGCGTCAGGCGGGGAATCGCGTAGCCATTTGCCAACAACGCCGGGCCCTGGTCGCAAAGGCCGGTGCATGAGGTGGTGTCGACGGATGCCAGACCGTCTTCCGAAACATGGCCGCGTTCCAGCCAGAGTTTGTTGCACAGGTATTCGAGCAGATCCTGATTGCCCAGCATGCGGTCGGTGATGTTGTCGGAGAACAGCAACCGAAATTGGCCGATGGGTTCGGCGTGCAGAAAACTGTAGAACCCGACGACGCCCTCGATATGACCTCGAGGCAGACTCAGGCTCTGACTGAGTGAGTCGATGACAGCGGGAGGAATCCAGCCATGAAATTCCTGGATTTCACGCAGGATTTGCAGCAGGTTGGTCGGGTCTGAGCCATAACGCAGAAGGATACTTTCCAGGTCGGTAGGCGAAAGATCGAGTCGAGGCATTCGGGTTTTTCCTTTCCTTGACGTGTTTGGCGCATTGCGCCGTCATGGTCGCGCTAGCGCGTGGCCGGAGATATTTGTTCGATTGCGCCCAGCAAGGCATCCGCCCAGCGGGCGTCATCCTGCCAACTCTTTTTCAGGTCGAGCAGTTTTGATCGCGCGGCCTCGTAGCGGCCGGCGCTGAAATCGTTGCTGATATCGCGTTTTCGGTCGAGCATGTCTTGTTCGCAGGCGCTGAGACTTTGGCTGGGCGGCGCGGCGATAACGCTTTGCGCGGGGGGCGCGGATGGTGCTGCTGCTGCTGGCGCGGAGGAGACGGGTTGTTCCATCGCCTTCGCCTCCAGTACCCGGATTCCAACAGAGACTTCTTTCAGATTGACGTTGGCGGAAACCACCCCTTCGCCTGGCGCAATCGCCCTGATTTTTGCGCCGACGCGGCCGGCCGACATCAGGCTGAACTCGGGTGAAACATTCCACGACTTGGCATAGACGGGAAGCATCGACGAACCGGATAAAGCCTGAATTTCGATGCTCTCTCCGACCATCACCTCAGTTGCCGAGGCCCGCAGTTCTGGCGCGGCTTGGGCGGTGGAGCCGAAAAACGCCAGGATGAAGCCGAGCAGCGCGGCTGAGCAGGTAGTCCGGTATGTATTCGTCATGGCTTGCCGATCCTTGCTAGAAAACAGTAATCAGGGGGAACGCAGCGCTTCCATTATCGGACTATTTTGGGGAACTATCACCGCGTTCCTGCTTCATCGCCTCAATCATTGCTTCAATATCACGATTGGTTTTCCAGTCTTCGATGTCGAGGTTTAATTTGCGCTGCCAGTTGGGGTGTTGCTCGACAGTGCCGGGCAGGTTGGCTTGTTCCACCTGGACGAGCAAATCTTCGGCCTGCAGCATGGCAAGTTTTGAAGGGGTGCGGGCAAGATAGCGCTGGATGGCGCGCAGCAGGGCGGGCGTCATCAGCGGAACTTCAGCCGGGTCGCGCGACATGCCTTCCGGCAGCAAACCTTCATTCGCCAAGGCGGTGAGCAAGCGTGTCTTGTCTTTCGCCCGCGCCTCGATTTGCTGGTTGCGCTGCACTTCGCTCGGATAGAGATTCAGCGTGGTGCGGAGTTCGATATCCGCGCCAAGCCAGAAACCGGCCAGCGTGGGCAGGTCGTGCGTGCTTCCGGAAACCAACGCCTGTGCCGGGTATTGATGCGGCGCTTTGAAGGCGGCGTGATTTTCGTTGTCATAATTCCGTTCAAAATAAAACAGACGATAGGACAGTACGCCCAGGTCATAAAGCGCGCCGCGTACCGAGTCTGGAACGGTGCCGAGATCTTCGCCAACGATCAGACAACGATTGCGCTGGCTTTCAAGCGCCAGAATGCCGAGCAGATCACTTAGCGGGTAATTCAGGTAAGCCCCGCTGCGTGCATCTTCGTTGGGCGGCGCCCAGTAAAGTCGCATCAACCCCATGACGTGATCAAGTCGCAACGCGCCGGCGCCACGCATGTTGGCACGCAGCATGGCGATGAACGGCGCAAACGCTTGTTCGCGCAATCGTTCCGGAATCCACGGTGGCAGGCCCCAATCCTGGCCTAGCAGGCTGAAGTCATCGGGCGGGCAACCAATCCGCGCGCCGATGGCGTAGAGGTCGCGGTTGGACCAGGTATCCGCACCACCGAGGTCAACCCCGACAGCGATATCTTGATAAAGGCCGATGCCCATGCCTTTTTCGTCGGCAAGTGCGCCGACTTGCTCAAGTTGTTGCGCCGCCAGCCATTGCAGATACTGGAAATATTCGACGCGCTCTACATGGTCGGCGGCAAAGGCGGTGACGGCTGATGATTCAGGACTGCGATATTCCTCTGGCCAGACCGGCCAGCCCCAATAAATCGAGTTCTGTGCGTAGAGGTTTTCCTGCAAAGCTTGATAAAGCGTGAAAAGTCTCAGATCTGTGCCGCCTTGGGCTTGAAAGGCGCGGAAATCGATTGCGCGCGGGGTGTTTGCGTCGAGATGATGCTTGCGGAAATGTCGATACAGACGTTCGAGTATGGTCGATTTGAGCTGGCTGACACTGACATAGTCGACCAGTTCGGTGTCCCGCAGGGCGCGCAGACGCGCCTGAAAATCCTCTGTTTCGACGATGACGCGGCTTCCCGCCGATTCGGCGTATTCGGCAACCGCTTCGATGTCGATATAAAGCGTGTTGAGAAATGCTCGGCTGGATGGGCTGTATGGGCTGGTGTGGCGCGGGTTGTGCGGAAATAGCGCATGCAGCGGATTGACGCCGACCAGGTCAGCGCCGGCATATGCCGCCCATTCGATCAAGCGGCGCAAATCGGTAAAGTCGCCGATTCCCCAGTTGTTTTTCGAGCGCACGCCATAGAGCTGAACTGAAAGGCCCCAGGCGCGCTTTGGGTCATGAATCGCCTCGGGTTGATGGCAGCGGGGGGGATGCACGATCAGATGGAGTGCGGTTTCGGCGCCGCCCACCGTTAATTGGTGATAGCCGATCAAGGCGATCGCGGGCAGATCGAGTCCCAGTGCATGCCAAGTCTCGCCCGCGATGTCGGTCGATTCGAGATGCGCCAATTCGACCGGCAGAAATTCAGTGCTGAGCTTTTCGCCGTTCTCCAGCGTCAACGTCCATTGCAGACGTGACTTCATCTCGGATTCCGGCAATTGCAGCCTGACGCGAACAGGTTGTTCGGCGGGTACAACTTGTACTGGCGCCAGACGTTGATGCCAGTGCCGCATCTGCCAGTGTTGCAGCGATGCGCTGATTTCCGCTTCGTCGCTACAGGCGATGCCCATCGCTTGCAGCAGGCCGCGACGGGTGGCGTCGGAGGTGGTGTGAGGGTTACCCCAGATGTCGTGATATTCGGAAACGATGCCGGCAAAGTCGGCCAGTTGATACAGCGAAGAATCGGATGTCATATTTATTCGGTGGGCTGGTGGGGGCGCGTCAATAGAGCCAGCGAGCGGCCTTGCAACGGGAAGATAGCGCCGCGTGGGTAGCGGCCATCGCTGGCAAGTCCGTCGGCATAGTCGGTATCCAGAACGCAATGCCAGGCTTCGTCGCCTGGATAGTCGGGCAAGGTGAAGGGTATCGTTTCGTAGTGCGCGTTGATCAGCAGCAGGAAGTCGTCGTCAAGAATCGGTTGGCCGTAGCGGTCGCATTCATCGAGCGAGCCGCCGGACAGGTAAACGCAGAGGCTGCGGGCAAAGTGTTGGTTCCATTCAACTTCGTTCATCTCACTGCCGTTCGGATTGTGCCAGGCGATGTCTTTTACCGCGCCACCATGAATCGGGCGGCCTTCAAAGAATTTTCGCCGGCGGAACACCGGATGGTCGTGGCGCAGTTTGATCATGCGACGCACAAAGTCGAGAAAATGTCGGTCTTCTTCCTCAAGCTCCCAGTTCACCCAGCCGAGCGCGTTGTCCTGACAATAAGCGTTGTTGTTGCCAAGCTGGCTGCGGCCGAGTTCGTCGCCGGCCAACAGCATGGGCACGCCTTGCGACAGGAGTAGCGTG
Source organism: Betaproteobacteria bacterium (assembly GCA_020049415.1). GTDB lineage: Bacteria > Pseudomonadota > Gammaproteobacteria > Burkholderiales > Thiobacillaceae > PFJX01. The sequence goes on along the minus strand of JAIFKV010000132.1, from coordinate 19,940 downwards.
GCGAGCAGATTGCGGCGTTGGCGGGCGCGCAGTGCGCGAATTTTGGGGTCTTTGCTCGGACCTTCCGCACCGCAGTTCCACGACAAGTTATGCGATTCGCCATCACGGTTGTCTTCGCCATTGGCGATGTTGTGCTTGTCGTTGTAGCTGACCAGGTCGCGCAGGCTGAAACCATCGTGAGCAGTGACAAAGTTGATGCTGGCATAGGGCCGCCGACTCTCGCGGCCGTATAAATCAGATGAACCGGTGAGACGGTATGCCAGTTCTCCGATTCTGCCGCCTTCGCCTTTCCAGAATGCGCGCACTGCATCGCGATATTTACCGTTCCATTCGGTCCAGCCGACAGGAAAATTGCCGACCTGATAGCCGCCTTCACCCAGATCCCAAGGTTCAGCGATCAACTTGACGCGCGATATGACCGGATCTTGATGGATGATGTCGAAGAAGGCTGAGAGGCGATCAACCTCATGCAGTTCACGCGCCAGCGCCGAGGCCAGGTCGAAACGGAAGCCGTCAATGTGCATCTCCTGAATCCAGTAGCGCAACGAATCCATGATTAGTTGCAATACGCGTGGATGCAACATGTTGAGGGTGTTGCCGCAGCCGGTGTAGTCGCGGTAATAGCGCGGCTGATTCGGCATCAAGCGGTAGTAGGCGGCGTTGTCGATGCCTCTGAAACAGAGCGTCGGGCCGAATTGGTTGCCTTCAGCGGTATGGTTGTAGACCACATCCAGAATGACTTCGATACCGGCCGAGTGCAGTGACTTGACCATGGTCTTGAATTCTTTGATATGGCCGCTGGCGGAATAACGGGCGTCCGGCGCGAAGAAGCCGACCGAGTTGTAACCCCAGTAATTGCGCAAACCTTTTTCAATGAGATGACGGTCATCGACGAAGGCATGTACCGGCATCAATTCGACCGCCGTGACCCCCAGTTTTTTCAGATGCGAGATCACCGGCGCCGTAGCCAGGCCGGCATAGGTGCCGCGCAGATTGGGCGGCACCTCGGGATGCAGCTGGGTGAAGCCTTTTACATGCAGTTCATGGATTACCGTGTCATGCCAGGGAATGGCCGGCGGTCGATCGTCGCCCCAGGTGAAGGCGGAGTCGATGACCTGGCTTTTCAGCATGCCGGCGGCGCTGTCGCGGCGGTCGAACGACAGGTCTTCCAGACGATTGTCGAGACGATAGCCAAAGTGGGTGTCCGACCATTCCATTTTGCCGACGATGGATTTTGCGTAAGGATCGAGCAACAACTTGTTGGCGTTGAAACGCTGGCCGGCTTCCGGTTCGTAAGGGCCATGAACGCGGTAGCCATAAAGCTGGCCGGGCCGGGCTTGCGGCAAAAAGCCGTGCCAGACCTGGTCGGTTTGCTCCGGCAATAGCAGTCGCTCGATTTCGCGTCGGCCTTTGGCGTCAAACAGACACAATTCGACTTTTTCGGCGTGTTCGGAAAACAGCGCGAAGTTGACACCTTCGCCATCCCAAGTCGCACCCAACGGGTAGGGGCGACCTGGCCAGACGGTGAAACCCTGCATCAAAGCTCCCCGCTGTATGAAGTTCGACTCGTCTGGAAGGGTTGGCCTTCCGGGATCACGACAATGCCGCTGTCGGTGACCTTGAAGCGCGCCAGATCGGAGGCGGGGTCCAAGCCGATGCGGGCGTTCTCCGGAATTTCGTTGTAGCGGTCAATGATGACCCGCTTCAGTTTTGCGCCACGCCGGACGACCACGTAATCCATGATGATGCAGTCCTCCACTTCCGCGCCAGGTTCAAGCACCACTTCACGTCGCAGAATCGAGTTCGTGACGCTGGCGCCGTTGATCAGGCAACCGGCGCTGATGATGCTGCGCTGCACCTTGGCGTCGATGAAATTGGCCACCGGCCCCTGATAATTGCTGGAGAAGATCGGCCAGCGCGCGTTGAAGGCGTCGAAGCGGGCTTCCAGGCCGAGCACGTCCATGTGGGCGTCAAAATAGGCGTCCAGGGTGCCGACATCGCGCCAGTAGGCGGGCTCTTCGTAGGCGCGCACGCCCGGCACCTTGTTGCTGCTGAAATCGTAGGCAAACAATTTGCCGCTATCGAGCAGGCTGGGCAAAACGTTCTGGCCGAAATCATGACCGCCGGCGGCGTTGCATGTTTCCAGTGCATTCAACAGCACCTGGGTATCGAACAGGTAATTGCCCATCGAGGCATAGGCATGACTCGGACGGCCGGGCATCGCTGGCGGATTGGCCGGTTTTTCCTGGAAACCGCGGATGCGGCCGTTGCTGTCGGCGTCGATGATGCCGAAACCTTTTGCCTGATCAAGCGGGACGGGTAGCGCCGCCACTGTGGCGCCAGCGCCTTTTTCAAGATGGAAATCGACCATCTGCTGAATATCCATCCGATAAATGTGGTCTGCCCCGAATACCAGTACCAGGTCGGGACTGTGCTGACGAATCAGGTTGATGTTCTGGTACACCGCGTCGGCGGTGCCCTGAAACCATTCCTGACCACGCCGCATCTGCGGCGGCACCACAGTAATGAAATTGTCCGGCAACAACGGCGGCATCACCCATGCCTTGCGCACGTGTTCGATCAGCGACTGGGATTTGTACTGCACCAGCAGATAGATTGCGTGGATACCAGAATTGACCAGATTGGAAAGGACAAAGTCGACGATGCGATAACGTGCGCCGAATGGCACGGAGGGTTTTGACCGCTCCGATGTCAAAGGATGCAGGCGGGAGCCTTCGCCCCCCGCAATGACCATGGCCAGGATTTTTTTGGTTTTCATGCGCCTTCTCTCGGGTGAGTGGTGAGTGATTTGAAAAGGAGTGAATATAAAAGCACCCGCCGCTTGGCGGCAGATGCTAACTGACTGTTAGCGGAATTTATTTATGGAAATGCGTGTTGGCCTTTTCGAAAGCATCACGCATTTTCGCCCAGGCTTCATCGGCGCCTTGAGCCAGATCCTGCCACGCACTGCCGGCCGATTTTTGCAGTGCATCCATTTTTGACAGGGCTTCGTCACGTTGTTTGCGCAACGCTTCCAACTGCATTTCGTAATCGATGCGCAGATCGGTTTTGGCGAGCCGGGTTTTCGCTTCCCATTCGGCAATCTGATGATTCCACTGATCAAGATGGGCCTTCATGGTCTCGATGTATTCATTGCGTGTGGTCATGTGCATTCCCTTTTTTGGTTACGGGCCAGTCAATCTGACCCTGCTTCAATTATCGGCAGCGGTCAGGATTAATGCTATTTGCGCTTCAAGCTGCAATCCAGGTGAGAATGCTGCGCTTTTTTGCGCCACGGCTCAAAATATTCGAACAAGGAAATCCCCCTATGACTGATGTTTTACCTATCCCGGTTATTGCAATCGATGGACCTTCCGCTTCCGGCAAAGGCACAGTGGCTGCGCTGGTGGCGCAGGCGCTGGGTTTTCATTACCTCGACAGCGGCGCAATTTATCGTGTCGCCGCATACGCCGCCCAGCGTGGCGAAGTGTCGTTGGAGGATGAAGCCGCATTGGCCGAACTGGCTTTGCATTTGCAACTGCGGTTTACCGGCGGAGAGGTCATTCTTGACGGTGAGCCGGTTGGCGACGCGATCCGCAGCGAGGCGGCCGGACGCGCCGCATCGCGTATCGCCGCGCTGCCGGCGCTGCGTCTGGCGCTACTCGAACGTCAGCGCGCGTTTCGTCTGGCGCCCGGGCTGGTTGCCGATGGGCGCGATATGGGTTCAGTCGTTTTTCCCGATGCAAGGCTTAAAGTATTCCTCACCGCAAGCGCCGAAGAGCGCGCTCAAAGACGCTATAAGCAGTTGATTGAAAAAGGGTTGGATGCTAATCTCGCGCCGCTTTTGCAGGACTTGAGGGAGCGTGACGCGCGCGATGTGGCACGGAGCGCCGCCCCGCTGCAACAGACTGCGGATGCCGTTTTGCTCGACACCACCGGGTTGAACATTCAGCAGGCTGTTCAGCAAGTGCTGGTGTGGTATTCCCAAGCAAGCAAAACAGTTTGAAATGCCGAAAGGCCTGGTGTGGCGGGATTAGGTTCAATGCTCACCGTGTCTTCCGGTTTTTGTTTTTTAACTAACCCCCCGTGGCACCGAAGAGTCGTTTGCCGAATCCTTTGCCGCCATGTTCGAAGAAAGCATTTCCAAACAGGAAATGCGTCATGGCGAAGTCATCACCGCTGAAGTGGTGGGCATCGACGATAACTTTGTTACCGTAAACGCTGGCCTCAAATCCGAGAGCCTGATCCCCGTCGAAGAATTCAAGAACGATCGTGGCGAAATTGAAGTCGTCATCGGCGATTTCGTGCAAGTCGCCATCGAATCGATTGAAGACGGTTATGGCGCCACCAAGCTGTCGCGCGATCGCGCCCGCCGCCTGGCTGCCTGGCTCGATCTGGAAGCCGCGATGGAAGAGGGTCGGGTGGTCAAGGGTCTGATCAACGGCAAGGTGAAGGGTGGCCTGACGGTCATGTGCAACGGTATTCGCGCCTTCCTGCCGGGTTCCCTGGTTGATGTGCGTCCGATCAAGGACACCACGCCGTTCGAGAACAAGGAATCCGAATTCAAGGTCATCAAGCTTGACCGCAAGCGCAACAACGTCGTGGTTTCCCGCAAGGCCGTGCTGGAGCAAAGCATGGGCGCCGAGCGCGAAAATCTGTTGGCCAACCTGAAGGAAGGTTCAACCGTCAAAGGCATCGTCAAGAACATCACCGAATACGGCGCGTTCGTCGATCTGGGTGGCATCGATGGCTTGCTGCACATCACCGATCTGGCTTGGCGTCGTGTCAAGCATCCTTCCGAAGTGGTCACCGTGGGCGACGAAGTCAGCGCCGTGGTGCTCAAGTTCGACCAGGAAAAGAACCGTGTTTCCCTCGGCCTCAAGCAATTGGGCGAAGATCCGTGGGTTGGCCTGTCACGTCGTTACCCCACCGGCACCCGCATGTTCGGCAAGGTCGCCAACCTCACCGACTATGGTTGCTTTGTCGAAATCGAGCCGGGTATCGAAGGTCTGGTGCACGTCTCCGAAATGGACTGGACCAACAAGAACGTCAATCCGTCGAAGATGGTTTCCCTCGGTGATGAAGTCGAAGTCATGGTGCTGGAGATCGACGAAGACCGTCGCCGTATCTCTCTCGGCATGAAGCAGTGCAAGTCCAACCCGTGGGACGACTTCGCCATGAACGCCAAGAAAGGCGACAAAGTGCGCGGTCAGATCAAGTCGATCACCGACTTCGGCGTCTTTATCGGCCTGCCCGGCGGTATCGACGGCCTGGTCCATCTGTCCGACCTGTCCTGGAGCCTGCCCGGCGAAGAAGCCCTGCGTAATTACCGCAAGGGTGAGGAAGTCGAAGCTATCGTTCTGGCGATCGATGTCGAGAAAGAGCGTATCTCCCTCGGCGTCAAGCAGATGGAAAACGACCCGTTCAATGCCTATGTGGCTACTCACGACAAGGGCGCCATCGTCAAGGGCGTTGTCAAGTCGATGGATGCCAAGGGCGCTGTCGTGACCCTGGACGGCGAAGTCGAGGGTTATCTGCGCGCTTCCGAAGTGTCGCGTGACCGTGTCGAAGATATCCGCACCCACCTGAAGGATGGCGACGAAGTCGAGACCGTGATCATCAACATCGATCGCAAGAATCGTCAGATCAACCTGTCGATCAAGTCGAAGGATGCCGCTGAACAGGATGCCGCGATGAAGAAGCTGCATTCCGAGCAGTCCACCGGCACCACCAACCTGGGCGCGCTGCTCAAGGCCAAGCTTGATAACAAGAGTGCCGAGTGACAGACCAGGAAAACGATCTCGCGGGTGCAATGACCAAGTCGGAGCTGATTGCCCGACTGGCCGAGCGCCATCCTCAACTGGTTGCGGCGGATGCCGAGCTGGCGGTGAAAACGATCCTCGATGCAATGACCACCTGTCTGGTAGAAGGTGAACGTATCGAGATTCGCGGATTCGGCAGTTTCAGTCTGAATTTTCGGCCGCCACGGGTAGGGCGCAATCCTAAAACCGGTGACAAGGTGCTTGTCGCCGGCAAGTATGTGCCGCACTTCAAAGCGGGCAAGGAATTGCGTGACCGGGTGGATTTTGCCGGCGAGACCTGACCATCGAGGATGGGGTCTGAAATAGAAAAAGGCGCTGCTGGTTGGGCGCCTTTTTCTATTCTGGCCTAGGAGTCTAAGAGCCTGTTGGACTTAGGAATCGTCGGGTGGAATAACGCAGCGCAACCACCTTAGTTGCAGGTGGAATGGTGGATGCACTGCGCTTATCCACCCTACGCAGGAGCAAAGATACGGTTTTATAAAATCTGTCTGGTTCCGGCTTGTCCGGCTCAGGATCTGGGTGTTTTACGCAATTTACGGGTTCAGTTGCCCGATCAAACTTTGATAAACCCGTAGCCGATTCGGCAGCATGTCGCCAGCCTGGGCTGCGGCGAGCACCGCGCAGCCGGGTTCTTTCAGGTGCCGACAGTTGTAGAAGCGGCACTGTCCGGCGCGGCTGCGGATCTCCGGGAAGGCATCCATCAGCGCTGCTTGAGTCAGGTGTTGCAGACCGAATTCCTGCATCCCAGGTGAGTCGATCAGGTCGCCGGTGTGATTGGCATCCCCGGGCAGGTGATACAGCCGGGCTTGCGTGGTGGTGTGCTTGCCGGCGTCGAGGGCGATCGAGATTTCGCCCGTGGCGGCGTTCGCGTCCGGGATCAAATGATTCAGCAAAGTGCTTTTGCCGACGCCGGAACCACCGACCAGGACGCTGGTTTTTCCGGATAAATGCGATTGCAGTTCGGCCAGGTCGGCGCGCGCGGAGACAGTGATTTGCGCGTAGCCAAGCTGGACGTAGGTTTGTAGATGGCGGGCGAGGGTGGCGGTTTCCGGCAAGTCGGATTTGTTCAGCACGATCAGCACCGGAATATCCGCGCTTTCGCAGGCGACCAGACAACGGATCAGCAGTTCTTCGCGGAAATAGGGCACGGCGGCGACAACAACGACGGCTTGATCGAGATTTGCAGCGATCAGTTTGCTGCGAAATTCGTCGGAGCGGTACAGCAGGTTGTGGCGTGGCTCAACCTTTTCGATCACGCCGCTATCGGCATGAGTTGGGCTAAAGACGACCTGGTCGCCGCAGACGATGTCGCTTTTCCGACCTCGGGTGACGCATTCGACGATGTTTTCGCCATCGTCGATCAGGAAGCGGCGGCCGTGCGCGGCGACGACGCGGCCGGTTTTCAAAGGCGGTTCGCCATTACAACTCGAACAGTGCGTCGATCTTTGCGGCGCAGATGAAGTCGGATTCGGACAGGCCGTTGATGGCGTGGGTGATGTATTCGACTCGACAGGTATTCCAGCCCACGGCGAGGTCGGGATGGTGGCCTTGCTGGTGCGAAACCCAGGCAATGGCGTTGACGAAGGTCATCGTGATGTAGTGATCGGCGAATTTGAAATCGCGCCGCAGTTTGCCGTCAATGACTTGCCAATCAGCGGCGAGCTTCGGCATCAGGGTGGTGATTTCGTCGTTGGTGAGGGGGGGAATGCCGCCTTCACAGGGTTTGCATTTACCTTTGGAGAGGTCGCAGAAGGTATCGGTCATGGTGATCAGGCCTTGATTATTTGAATTTGTAGAACTCGCCGTTCAGATAGGCTGCCAGGTGCAGTTCATCTTCCGGAAACAGGTTATTGCCAAGCATGGCATTGCAGGTGGTGACTTGCTGCGCCAATGCGGAGGGATTTTTGACGCGGCGGTCATTGCGCGTGTAAATCTTGCTGCCGTCGCCACCGAAGCGGCCGATATGACAGTCAGCGCATTGCTTTTGATGGGTTTCCAGTCCTTCTTTCGGGTTGCCCTTGTCGAATGGACCGGCGAGTGCCGGGGTGAAAATGACGGGAGACAGGATGACAAAAAAAATTGCCAGGATTTTCATTTGGGGTTCCTCATACTTATTAATGCGTTTGAATCAAGCTTGCAGGGGGCTCAGGTCAGGATCCGGCCGATGGTAAGAGTCGAGTTTTGCAATTCGTTCAACGGCTTTCGGGTGGCTATCGTAGAACAGCGAATAAATCGGGTCTGGTGTCAGGGTGGCGGCGTTGTCGCGATACAGCCGAACCAGCGCGGAAATCAGATGGCCGGGATGGGTCAGTTCAGCGGCGAAGGCGTCGGCCTCGAATTCGTGTTTGCGAGAATACAAGCTCATCAAGGGCGATAGCGGGAACATAAATACCGGCAACGCAAGGAAGAAGAGCGCGAGCGCGGTGGCATCGGTTGCGCTGGTGACGCCAAGTCCTTGATAAAACCAGCCAGATTCCTTCAACGTGGCGAGCAATGCCAGCATGAACAGACTCAGTACGAACATCAGGCCGATACGTTTGATGATATGGCGACGTTTGAAGTGGCCGAGTTCATGCGCCAGCACTGCTTCGATCTGATCCGGGTTCAATTGCGACAGCAGCGTGTCGTAAAACACGATGCGCTTGTTCTTGCCGAGGCCGGTGAAATAGGCGTTGCCGTGGCTGGAACGGCGTGAACCATCCATCACAAATACGCCACTGGCGTGAAACCCGGCGCGGGTGAGAAGGTTCTCGATGCGTTGTTTCAAATTCTCGTCGGCCAGCGGGGTGAACTTGTTGAATAACGGCGCGATGACGGTCGGGTAAACCGTCAGGATCAACAAGTTGAATCCCATCCACACCGCCCATACCCATAGCCACCAGGTTGCGCCCATGATGCCCATCAGCCACAGCACCAGCAGAATCAGTGGTCCGCCAAGGGCAAGGCCGATCAATGTTTGCTTGATCAGATCAACGAAAAAGCCGATCGGCGTCTGTCGATTGAAGCCGTAACGGGTTTCGATGCGGAACTGGCGATAAAAGTTGAGCGGCAACTCCGCCACGCCGCCAATCAGGGTCAAACCAAGAAGCACGCCCACGCCAGCCAGCAATGGTTGCGAAATTACGCCGCTCAAACTGTCTTGCAGCCATTGCAAGCCGCCGCCGAGGGTAAATGCCAGCAGCAAGCCCCCTTCCAGGGCGAGATTGAGCAGGCCGATGCGTGCTTTGGCCAGGGTATAGGCGGCGGCCTTTTGGTGCTCGGCGAGCGGGATGCTGTCGGCGAAGGCGCTGGGCGGGGTGTCGCGATGAAGCCATACATGCCGCATCTGGCGCAGCAGCAACCATAGTTTCAGGCCGAATGCGATGCAGAATGCGGCCAAAAAAATGCTTTGAAATGAAGGCATTAGAGTCGCTCTTGAGAAAGCCGGGGTGACGTTTGGCGGCCGATTATGCCACAATCGGCCGCCCCAAATTCACGCCGCTACGGCCTCTCCTTATGCCACAAAACAATACTCATCTGGTCTGGGTCGACATGGAAATGTCGGGCCTGAATCCCGATACCGATGTCGTTCTGGAAGTCGCTTTGGTGGTAACCGATAAAGATTTGAATCTGGTCGAGGAAGGCCCGGTTTTGGTCGTGCATCAGTCCGCTGCGGTGCTCGACGCGATGGACAGCTGGAACAAGGGTACGCACGGTAAATCCGGCCTGATCGACAGAGTCAAGGCGTCCACCTTGACCGCGGCGGATGTCTCGCTACAGATGATTGAATTCATGAAGTTGCATGTGCCAGCGCGTACCTCGCCGATGTGCGGCAATTCGATCTGCCAGGATCGTCGTTTCATGGCTCGGCACATGCCCGTGCTGGAAGATTATTTCCATTACCGAAATCTGGACGTCTCAACCCTGAAGGAACTTGCCGCACGCTGGCGGCCGGAACTGAAGGAGGGCTTCAAAAAAGCCAATAGTCATACCGCGCTGGCCGATATTCAGGAATCAATTGAAGAGCTCAAGTATTACCGTGAGCATTTCATCAAGATGGCCGCGTAGGATGCAGTGAAGCGAAGCACGCCGCATCAGCACTGTGATCGATGCGGTGGCCAAACTCACCGCATCCACGATTCGAACTAGAAAGGACCCCAATGAAACCAGGCACACCCTTCGTTGTTGAAGTCAATCCACGCATACCACGTCGCTTGTCGCGTTTGAGCGAGTTGGCGGACAACCTCTGGTATGGCTGGGATCGGCCCAGCCGAACCTTGTTCGCGAGGTTGCACCCGGGTTTGTGGGATGCAGTGAACCATAACCCGAAGGCATTTTTGAAGCGGGTGGATGAGGAACGCCTGACCGAGGCGGCGGAGGATCATATTTTTCTAGGCAGCTACAACCGTGTGCTGTCGGCGTTCGACACCTATATGAGCGAACCGCTGCGGCGCGACATGACGTTGCAGTTGCATCCGGGCGATCTGATCGCCTATTTCTGTGCCGAATTCGGTTTTCACGAGAGTTTCCCGGTGTATTCCGGTGGTCTCGGCATTCTGGCCGGGGACCATTGCAAGTCCGCCTCGGACATGCGTTTGCCATTTATCGCGGTTGGGTTGCTGTACCGCCAGGGTTATTTCTTCCAGCACATCGATAACGATGGCAACCAGATCGCCCACTACACCGATTCCGAGTTCGACGATCTGCCGGTGCATCCCGCGATGAACGAGGACGGCGGCGAAGTGCATGTCCAGATTGATCTTCCCGGCAGAACGCTGGAAGTTAAAGTCTGGGAGGCGCATGTAGGCCATGTGCGCCTGTGTCTGCTCGATACCGATTTGCCGGTCAACAGCGCGGAAGACCGTTACATCACCCACCAGTTATATGGCGGCGACAAGCACACCCGGATTCAACAGGAGATCGTCCTCGGCGTTGGCGGCATGCGCGCGCTGGCGCAATTAAGCGTCAAGCCGACCGCTTATCACATCAACGAGGGCCACGCCGCGTTTCTGGTGCTGGAGCGGGTGCGTCGCAAAGTCGAGGCGGGACTGACTTTTCATGCCGCGCTGGAAGTCGTTGCGGCGAATACCGTATTCACCACGCACACCCCGGTGCCGGCCGGGCACGATCATTTTGGCGAGGAAATGGTGTGGGATTATTTCTCCCGCTGTTGCAATGATCTTGGCGTCAGTCGAAGCGAATTCATGCGGCTGGGGGGCGCCGAGAATGGCGATGACTTCAATATGACCAAGTTGGCGTTGCACGGGTCGCGCCATCACAACGGCGTTTCCCGCATCCATGGCCAGGTTTCATCACATATTCTGTCAGATATGTGGCCGCAGGTTGCGCCGGAAGACTCGCCGATGGACTACATCACCAACGGCGTTCACGTTTCCACCTTCCTGGCGCAGGAATGGCAGGATCTGTTCGATAACAAGCTGGGTTATGAATGGCGTCGGCGTTTGGCCGATACCGAGTTCTGGCACAAGATCGAGTCCATTCCGGCGCATCATTTCTGGTCTGTGCATCAAGCGCTGAAGACGCAGATGCTGCACAGCCTGCAGCATCGCATCACACAGCAGCATTTGCGTAACCATGGAGCTGAAGCGCATCTGGAGCGCATGCTCAAGTACGCCAATCCGCTTGATCCGAATGTGCTGACGATTGGTTTTGCGCGCCGTTTCGCAACCTACAAACGTGCCACGCTGATGTTTGAAAACATGGACTGGATGCGCCAGATCATCAACGACGCCGATCGTCCGGTGCTGTTCATCTTCGCTGGCAAGGCGCATCCGGCAGACAAGCCCGGCCAGGAATTGATCCGCCGTATCCATGAGATTTCGCGCTGGCCCGAGTTCGAAGGCAAGCTGATGATGGTAGAAGGCTATGACCTCGGTTTTGCCAGGCGTCTGGTGTCCGGCTGCGATGTCTGGCTCAACAACCCGATCTATCCGCTGGAAGCTTCCGGGACATCGGGCATGAAAGCCGCCATGAACGGCGTGCTTAACCTGTCCGTGACCGACGGTTGGTGGGATGAAGGCTACGACGGACAAAACGGTTGGGCGATCAAGCCCGCGCCAGATAATTACGATGAGGCTCGGCGTAACCGGGAAGACAGTCAGACCTTGTATGAACTGCTGCAAGATCAAGTGATTCCGATGTACTACCGGCGACATGAACTGGGCTTCTCCGAGGAATGGGTAAAGATGGCGAAGCGCTCGATCAGCACCCTGCTGCCGCGTTTCAACTCTACCCGGATGGTGTCCGAGTACGTCAACAAGTTTTACGGCCCCGCTTCACGCCAATGGCGACGATTTTCGGAAAGCGACTTTGCCGCCGCGCAAAGCCTGGCGACCTGGAAAGCCAAGGTGCGCCATGCTTGGGGCGGTATCTCCATGCAGCGCGTCGAAGAGCCGCTTAGACGTATTACCTATGGCGAAAGCATCGAGCTGAAGGTGGCGGTGAATTTGAACGGTCTTTCGCCGGAAGATGTGCGTGTCGAAGTGCTGGTTGGACGCGCCTCAAAACAAGGCCAGGACAAAGATGTGCAAGCGGTGCTGATGCAGCCGGAAGGCAGTACGGAAAACTTGTGCCAGTACCGCTTGGAATTGACCCCGGAACTCTGCGGCAAACTGCTCTACCGCGTGTGCATCTATCCGCACCACGAACTGCTGACGCACCCGTTTGAAACCGGGTTGATGCTCTGGTTGTGAACCACGGGAGCAAGATGCGAGGGGCAGCAGGCAAGGAAAACCAGGGCATCGAGTTTTCTTTGCGGCGACTTCTTCAATGACCGCTTTTGTTGCCATCGGATTCGGCGCGGCGATTGGCGCCTGGTTGCGTTGGGGCTTGGGTTTGTGGCTCAACCCGGTTTTTCCGACGCTGCCTTATGGCACTCTTGCCGCCAATCTGATCGGTGGCTACCTGGTAGGCGTGGCGATTGCTTATTTTGCCCAGCATCCTGGTCTGCCACCGGAATGGCGCTTGTTTTTGATTACCGGTTTCCTGGGGGGCCTGACCACTTTTTCCACCTTCTCCGCTGAAATCGTCACTATGATCAGTCGGAATCAACTCGGCTGGGCGTTGACCGCTGTTTCAGTGCATTTATTCGGTTCTTTGACGTTGACGGCGCTGGGGGTCTGGACTTTCAAATGGATTCGGGGGTAAGGCAAATATGCAAGCGATCTGCATTCGTTTTTATGTCCAGGAAGGCGGCAAGCATGGACATCTTCCAGTGCATGAATGGTTGTTCAAGCAAGCGCGCGATATCGGCATCTCCGGCGGCACAGTGTTTCGCGCGGCGGCGGGGTTCGGTCGGCATGGTTTACAGGAAGATACTTTTTTCGAACTTGCTGGAAAACTGCCGGAAAGCATCGAATTTTTCGCTGACGAGGGCAATATCGAGGCCTTGCTGCAACGTGTTGGCGTGGCCGGGCTGAAGCTGGTTTATGTCGTTCACCCAGTGAGCATCGGTATCACTGGAGATGGCCTCGTGCTGTAAATCAACGGACCAGGATAATGAATTCTTACGTGTTGTTACTTTGGCTGGTTTTGTCCAATGGCGGTCAGCAAGTTCTTGGTACTCAATTTTTCAACGACGATGCGGCCTGTCAGAAAGCAGGTCACATGCAGGTCGAAAGGCATGCCCAAAAGGGCAGGCAGGTGGTTTTCAAGTGTCACCAGACGGAACCCGAGTACACCGGTGATGATATCGATGTGAACGGCAATCCCATCCCGCGCTGATCTTCGTTTTATTGGCCTCAGCCTGGATCAAGTACGCGTGCAAGACCCCCAGCGCGGCCAGCGGATGACTACTGAATCATTCCGCCAATTCCGGACGCCTCAGGGTCTGCTTCGAGTTGGACTCAGTTCTTGGCATTCCGATGCTGGAAAAAACGCTGATAAGCCAGAACACCGGTCTGGGATAAAACCAGCAGGATGATGCTGGAAATGATGATCGCCGCGATGGTGGATGTGAAACCGATCATGCTGATGACTGCCCATGAACCCCAACTCATATACAACTCCTTGAAAATTGAATGCAGTCATTTGGATGACTGTATATATTAGAAAACTCTAATAGAGAATTCTGAACTTCGGCAAGGTCAGAATGAAGAAAAGAATGCTGCTTCGTTCGCATTCGCATGACTGCTGTGGTTTGCGCGCCCTTTGTTGCGGAAGCATGGGCGAAAAAAAACCGGACCCCGCAGGGTCCGGTTGCTGTGCGTCAAGATGGCTTAATGCAGGGTGAGGTAACCGATCAGCACCAGCGTAAGCAGGGTCAGGCCGGCGAAGATCAGGATCGTGGCCAGCGCGGTTGATCCGATGTCCGCTCTTCTGGACGGACGTTTGACCAGATATTTGTCCAGTTCGCCGCTGGCCAGCAAGCGTTCGTATTCCAGCTTATGTTCGTGCTTGAACTCTTCCAGCGGCACGCCACCGGTGAAGATGGTGGTGCTCAAGGGGAATTTATCCGGCCGGAAATGCACGTTGAAGAAGTGCACGGTGAACAGGAACACAGTCGCCAGCAAGGCCTCTTCGGCATGCACGATGGTGGCCAGGTTGAACATCCAGCCGGGCAGTACGGTCGAGGTCAGCGTCGGGTAGAACAGCATCAAACCGGAGAAACCGATAATCGCTGCACCCCAGAATGGCGCCCAGTAATCGAACTTCTGCCAGTAGGTCCAACGGTCGAAATGCGGCCTCGCCGAACGGCCGATGAACCAGTTGAACATGCGTCCGATGTCACGCAGATCCTGCAAGTTCGGCACCATCGAGGTGGGGCCGAACCAGGTGAAGGTCTTCCGGCTGCGCCAGATATTGCCGACGGCGAGAACGAAGTGAACCAGGAATACCGATAGCCATATCGTCGCCGCAGTGCGGTGGATGATGGCTTCGACCTGTGGCCCGCCGAGCAGGGTGATGACCGCTTTCGCCCAGTCGGTGTGGGCGAACAATAGCGTGGTGCCGGTCAATGCCAGGGTCATCGTGCTGACCGCAAACAGCAGGTGTATCCACCGCCAGCTTGCGCTGAAGCGGCGGAAGTAGACGGTTTCAGGTTTATCCAGGTTTTCTTCGTAACCTTTGCCCTGACGGCGATCCATGAATTCGCGGTAGAACCAGAGCAACACGTGGCTCCAGAAAAACAGCATGACACCGGCAATCAGCAATTCCATGAAGGTTTTGATGACGTACATCGCCGGGTACTTTTCAAAGTCATCGGCATTGCCATGGGCGTGAAAACTGATGAAGTTTTCGGTCGCGTTTTTATGGCAGGTGTTGCAGGTTTTCAGGCGATTATTGGCATGTACCGAAGACGTTGGGTCGTTTATTTTCTTGATACCGTGGCCGCCATGACAGTCGTAGCATTTCGCGGTGTTGGTATAGCCGAGCCGGTTGACCTGGCCGTGATAGGAGGCGAAATAGGTTTTCTGCGCGTCCTTGTGACAATTGCCGCAATTGGCGGTAATCGCCAGTTTCATCGGGTCGCCCTTGGGCGAGGCGATGTTGTGGGTGCTGTGGCAATCGGAACAGACCGCTGCCTTGTCATCTTTTTTCTCCATTACCGCCTTGCCATGCACCGAGGTCAGGTAATCCGTCTTCTCTTTTTCGTGGCAACGTCCGCAGACCTCAGGATTTTTCAGCCGATGTTCGGCGCGTTGCATACTGCCCAAGGTTCCGATGTTGTGGGCGTCGTGGCAGTCATGGCAGGCGGCGTTGGTGCGCGACAGATCATTCTTGTTGGGCTTGGCATGCACCGAGTGCATGTAGCTTTCCATCTGCTCAACGACCAAACCGAGACGTTTGTATTGCGGGTCGGGGTTGCCTTTCTGCGCTTCCCATTTCTGCTTGTGGCAGTCGATGCAGCCAATGCTTTTCGGCAACGGTTTCGGGTGCGGCAGTTTGGTGACATTGTTGTGGCAACCGATACAGGGCTGTTTGGCATGCACGCTGTGCTCGAACACTTTGGGGTCGATGTAGATGAAGTTGCGGCTGCCATCGCTGCGCACCTTGACCTTTTCTTCGGCGTCGGCATGACAGCGCAGGCAACGAAAATTGGCAATGCCGGGTTGCCCTGATTCGGCTGCCGAGGCGGTGATAGCCTCCGCGCTCGCAACGCTGGCTTGCGCGACCGGAGACAACAGCAGAAAACAGGTGATCACCCCGACAAGCGAACTCCAGGTGAGACGTCGCATTTATTTCTCCTCTTGAGCGCTTGTAGATAAACGGCAAGAAAGCACTCTTTTCTTGTCGGTACTGAAGCCCGGAATGGGCCGCTTTTTCTATCTGATTGGGTACGTTTCTACCAAAATGATTGCATAGACTACGTTCAATAGAGGGGTATCCGCAATCCCGTCAGCGTAATTTATCTACATAAGAATATGTTAATAATCAATATGTTGCGTTGCAATACGAATTAAATCCGTGCTTGCTTAATCAATCCTGCCGGGTTAAAAGTGCGTAAAACCATAACGGTGTCGAGGATTGCCGTGATGGAGGCTGCATTTATCGCAGCTGTGATGCTTATGTGGACGAGGAATTGCTGGCCCTCGTCATTCTTGCCCTGAGAGAAAAAATGGAGTGACGATGCGCAAGCAAGCAATGGCTTTAACCCTGTTCTGGCTGACCGGTTCGGCAATCGCGGCGATGGACATCGATGTGTTGGCCCGAACCTGCAATAACTGTCATGGCGTTGGCGGCGTCAGCGTCGGTACATCCATGCCTTCTATCGGCGGACTGCCGAGGGAATACCTGAAATCCGTAATGAAGCAATGGAAGAACGACGAACGTGGCGCGGCGACGATGAATCGCATCGTCAAAGGTTTCAGCGACGACGAAATCGATGCGCTGGCGGTTTATTTTTCCAAAAAACGTTGGGTGCCCGTGCCACAAAGCGTCAGCGCTGCCTTGCTGGCCAAAGGCAAAGATGCGATCTCCGAAAATTGCGAGGATTGCCACGGTCTCACCGGCAGCGATCCGGATGAAGATGCACCGAAAATCAACGGTCAGTGGGCGAAATACATGGAACTCGAACTGGAAAAGTATCGCGACGATGGCTTCAAGATGCCACATCGCAAGATGAAGAAAACAGCTCGCAAAATGAAACCGGCTGATGTTCCGGCCGCCGCGCATTACTACGGCGCACAAAGCAAATGAGCCAGGAGTCAGCCATGCATGCTATCGATCGTCGCGGTTTCATCAAGGCGCTTGCCGCCGCTTCCAGCGTTTCCATTCTGAACATTGCCAATGCGCATGCGGCCAAGATCAAGGCGCGCGTGGTTGTGGTTGGTGGCGGCTTTGGCGGCGCGACCGCCGCGAAATATCTGCGCCTGCTCGATCCCGCTATCGATGTCACCCTGATCGAACGGGAAGCCGTCTATACCTCTTGCCCGTTGTCGAACGAAGTCATCTCCGGTGATCGCGCCATCAAAACGCTGCAAGTTGGCTACAAGGGTCTGACTCGGCGCGGGGTCAAGGTAGTGCATGACGAAGTCACGCAGATCGACCCGGTGAAGAAAACGGTGTTGACCGCGAGCGGCAAGAGCTTCGGCTACGACGCGCTGGTGCTGTCGCCGGGGGTCGATTTCAACTACGGCGCGGTCGCCGGCCTGACCGAACAACTGGCGCAAACCTCCTTGCCGCACGCCTGGAAAGCCGGCCCGCAGACCCTGCTGTTGCAAAAGCAGTTGGCGGCCATGCCGGATGGCGGCACCTTCATCATCGCGGTGCCACCCGGCCCGTTTCGCTGCCCGCCCGGGCCTTACGAGCGTGCCGCGCAGGTTGCGCTGCATTGCATGCATCATGGCAAGAAAAAGGCCAAGGTGCTGATCCTCGACGCCAACGATTCCTTTTCCAAAAAATCGTTGTTCGAACAAGCCTGGAAAGCGCTCTACGGCTACGGCGAAGGTGGCATGATCGAATGGGTTTCCGGCTCCAATGATGGCAAGGTCGAGCGTATCGACCCGGAAAACCTGACTTGCTATACCGGTTTTGGCGAGCACAAGGGCGATGTGATCAACATCATCCCGCCGCATCACGCCGGCAAGATCGCAAAAAACCTGGGACTGGCCACGTTCAAGGACAAGTGGTGCGAGGTGAAGCCGGAAAGCATGGAGTCGACCAAGGAAAAGGACATCTACGTCATCGGCGATGCCTGCATTGGCGGTGAACTGGCCACCAACAATGGTTTCCCGAAATCTGCTCACATGGCGATGTCACAAGCCAAGGTGGTCGCCGCCAACCTGGTCGCCAAATTCAACAATCAGCCGGCGCCGCAACCGATTTATACCAACACCTGTTACAGCGTGGTGGCGCACGATTGGGGCTTCTCCGTGGTGCATTTGTATCGCGTTCAGAACGGCCAGTGGGTCTACATCAAGGAAGGCAGCGGAATTTCGCCGGTGACCTTCGGCAGCAAGGAAAAACCGGAACCGGTGCCGCGCATTTACCGCAAGCTGGAAGTCGAATACGCCGATGGCTGGCTGCGCAACGTGATGGCGGATGCATTCGCCTAACAAGGGTTGATAGTTGGATTCAGACCGCGCGAAAGTGCCGTAGCGCCGGATGCGGTGAGCTTGTGAACCGCATCATTGACGCGGCCAGCCAAGCGCCGAACCAGTGGACGGAGACACCGTTTTCCGGCCATCCGCATCTATGTATGCTTTTCGTCGTCATTCGTTGTCATTTCGCTGTATTACACACTCGGGCACTTGGCGTGGAGGAATCAAGGATAATTCGGCATGACTGATCAAACTCCCGCCTCACCCGCCGCCGACCTCGTATCCAACGAGGCATCCTTCGACCAACTGCCGCTATCTCCCGCCGTATTGGCTAATCTGCGCCAGCTGGGTTACCTCAACATGACGCCGATTCAGGCCGCCAGCCTGCCGATTTCGCTCGCCGGCCACGACCTCATCGCGCAGGCCAAGACCGGCAGCGGCAAGACGGCTGCATTCGGTTTGCCCTTGCTCGGCAACCTGAATCCGCGCGGTTTCAATGTGCAGGCGATGGTGCTCTGCCCGACGCGTGAACTGGCCGACCAAGTCACCCAGGAACTGCGCCGGCTCGCACGCAGTGAGGACAACATCAAGATTCTCGCCCTGGTTGGCGGTTCCACCATGCGTCCGCAAATGGCCAGCCTGGAGCACGGCGCACATGTCGTCGTCGGCACCCCGGGCCGCATCATGGATCACCTGCAACGCGGCAGTTTGACGTTGGAAGCGCTCAACACGCTGGTGCTCGACGAGGCCGACCGCATGCTGGATATGGGCTTTTATGGCGAGATTGCGGCGATTGCCAAGCTATGTCCAAAGAAACGTCAGACACTGTTGTTTTCCGCCACCCTGCCGGAAGAAATCGGCGAATTGAGCCAGCGCTTCATGCGCCAGCCTCAACAAGTGAAATTGCCGGAACTGCATGCCAGCGACAAGATTCGTCAGCGTTTCTATCAGATTGAAAAAGACCAGCGCTTGCAGGCGGTGGCGTTGTTATTGAATCACTATCGCCCGGTCAGCACGCTGGCTTTCTGCAACACGCGCCAGCAATGCAGAGATCTACTGCAAGTACTGCGTCAGCAAGGCTTCCATGCGCTGGCTTTGCACGGCGAACTGGAGCAACGCGAACGCGACCAAGTACTGATCCAGTTCGCCAATCGGAGTTGCTCGGTGCTGGTAGCGACCGACGTCGCCGCGCGCGGTTTGGATATCGACAAGCTGGAAGCAGTAATCAACGTCGATGTGACGCCCGACCCGGAGGTCTACATTCACCGCATCGGCCGCACCGGCCGGGTCGACCAGGATGGTTGGGCGTTGAGTCTGGCGAGTGAAAACCAGATGAAACGGGTCGATGCCATCGCCAAAGAAATCGGCACCGAAGTCGAGTGGCATGCGCTTGATGAACTACAGCCGGCGAGCAAGAAGCCGCTGTTGCCGCCAATGGCCACCTTGCAGATACTCGGCGGCAGGAAAGAGAAAATTCGTCCCGGCGACGTGCTCGGTGCGCTGACCGGTGAAGCCGGTTTCACCAGCGCCCAGGTCGGCAAAATCACCGTTACCGAAACCACTACCTATGTCGCGGTGGATCGCCGCATCGCCGACGAAGCGCAACGCCGATTGACCGAAGGCAAGGTCAAAGGCAAAA
>JAIFKV010000184.1 GCA_020049415.1 Betaproteobacteria bacterium | reverse complement strand
GCACGCTGGCGTACTCTTCCGGCGGCATCGGAGTGCCGTCCCTGCGCACGATGCGCCATTCTTCGCCATCGATGCGTCGCTGCAAATGCATCTGCGGATCGATGCCAAGCAGATTGGCGGCGGCGGTATTGGTTTCCAG
Organism: Betaproteobacteria bacterium; assembly: GCA_020049415.1. Classification (GTDB taxonomy): domain Bacteria; phylum Pseudomonadota; class Gammaproteobacteria; order Burkholderiales; family Thiobacillaceae; genus PFJX01. Next base: position 21,354 of record JAIFKV010000184.1, on the reverse strand, counting down.
AATGCGGCCATCCTGGTCGCTGACGCTGATCCCCATCGGAAAACATTCGAACAAGGTTTTGTATTTGGTCAGCGCCACTTTCAACGCTTCTTCCATCTGATCAAGCTCATGCAGGTCGATGTCCATGCAGAACATGATCGTCGGCTCGCCCTCGGTCTTGACCAGGGTGTGGCTGGAATAGACCGGCACCAAACGGCCGCTCTTGTGTTTGAGTTGCATACGGCCGGCTTCAATGCGCTGCCCGGTTTCGAACATGTGGCAGATGCCGGCGCGAACGCCGTCATGCATGGCCTCGGGAATGATCAGATCAAACAGATTGCCGCCAAGGGCCTCGGCTGGGCTGTAGCCATACAATTTTTCCGAAGCCTGGTTCCAGTACATCACCGTGCCATCGGCCAGATAACCCTGAATCGACAGCGCATCGGCATCTTCGAACAAGCGTTTGAAACGTTCTTCGCTGGCATGCAGACGGTTTTCCGCCAGTCTGCGTTCGGTGACATCCATACCCGCGCTCATCGCCGCGATGACCTTGCCATCGATGTCGCGGATGCTGCTGTTGTGCCAGGCAATCAAACGCAGCTCTCCGCTTCGGGTCAGTACCGGGTTTTCGTAATACTCCGAACCGATCAGGTCGTTTTCCAGCGCCTTGCGGAAAATCTCCCGCACCGTCGCCACCTCGGTGTTGCTTGGCAAACAGGTGGAAAACCAGTCTTTACCCAGCAGTTCCGCCTCGCTGTAACCGAGCAATTCGCAGCCCTTGCGATTGATCATCCTGATTTTGCCGTCGGGGTCGAGGGCAAGGATGATCACTTCGGCGGTTTGCAGAATGTTGTGGGTGACATCATGCTCTTCGCGCAACGCCAGCATCGCTTCGCGCTGCGTCCACTCCGCCGCCGCGCGCGCCGCCAGAATACGCAGATTGGCCTGCACCATTTCGCTATGCTGCAGCGCTGCGCGGGTCGCCCCAACCAACAGGCCAAGCACCTTGCCAGCGGAACTGACGATGGGTTCGCCGACATAACCTTGCGCGCCTAGATTGCCCAAATCGGCGTCTTCCGGGTATAGCACCTGCACATCGGACTCGATGCAGCGTCGGCTTTGGCGCAATACTTCCGCACAGGGCGTGCAAGACAGATCGTAGGACCAGTTGGCGATCAACGCGCCATCCAGCCAGGCCGCCTCGGTTTCAACCGACCTCCCGGAAGGCATCAAACGCGCAATATGAACATAGTCGAGCCCGAGCGTCTGGGCGGCATGGCGAACCAGATCGGCAGAGAAATTTTTTCCGTCCGAGGCCGAGACAAATTCGGCGGTAGCGGTGAGCGCCTTTTCCTGCTGAACGCGCCAGCTGATGTCGGTCACCATCGCCGTCGAACCGATAAATCCGCCATCGTCAGCGAACGACGGCGTCGTGCTCACCAGCGCATACAAATCGCCGCCATCGGCGCGCACAAAATGGAAATCATGGACTTCGCGGATGCCCAGCTGACGCCTCGTTTGCAGCGTGGCGGCCTGCTCGCGAGCGGCCTGATCGACGAAATCGCCGAGTGGACGTCCCAACATCGAACCCGGCGCACATCCCAACAAATCCTCCATGCGACTATTCACATAGGTGGTTTTCCAATCAGCATCAACCTGCCAGATCCCCTCGTCGGCGGTCTCGACAATGTTGCGGAAACGCGCATCGCTCGCCTGCAACGCGTCTTTGGCGGATTGCAACTCGGTGAGGTCCTGCAAGGTACCGAACAGGCGCGTCACTACCCCATCGGCGCCGATTTCGGCATGCCCGCACGCCAGACAAGTGCGCGTAGCGCCATCTCGACGCAGCACGCGCATTGGCAATTCATAAGACTGCCCGGTGTTGACCGCTGTATCGACAGCCGCCCGCAACCGCGCCATATCGTCCGGGTCATACAACCTGGACTGTTCCTCCAGCGATGGCGCCAAGGCGGTCTGCGGCAGACCCATAATGGCGAACATCTCGCTCGACCACAGCACCGCTCCGGTCGCCACATTCCATCCCCAACTCCCGGTGTGGGTCAGGCTTTCCGTGCGCGCCAGCATCGCCTGGCTTTCGCGCAATTTGCGACTGTTCGCATTCGCCGCCAGCGCGCTGGTCATGGCATGGCCGATGATGGAGAGCAATTTCTCCAGTTCGGGACGCAATTTCGCACTCGCCTGCGCCATGCCGATAGCGAGGAAACCAACCAGGCGAGACTCGATCTGAAGTGGAATCGCCAGAATACTCTGGTAATGCCCCTCCAACTTGCTTGCCAGGGTGGCCATCTCGGCGGGAAGCGTCTCCAGGCGAGAGAACTGAAAACTCTCGCCGCGCAGAAAACGCGTGTGAGCGGGCGAAATATCGGCGCGCGGAATGCGGTGCAACGACAACGGGATACTTTTCACCCCCAGCACATGCCATTCATGACTGTACAGATAGCAATCCAACGCCGCATCGAAGCGGTAGTAGCTGCAACCATCAACATCAATGGCGCGACCCAGACGCGCCAGCGACCAGTTCAGCGCATCATCGATGTCGTCTTCCCCGCTCGCCTCGATGAAGCGGGTAATGATTTCCACCAACGCCGCCTGCAGCGCATTGCGCAGGTCAAGTTCAGCGGTACGCATCTGCACCCGACTTTCCATCTCGGCAGTGACCATCTCCAGTCGCTGCCGTGCATCCCAACTCTGGCACAGCGTGCGCGCCAGCTGAAAAACCTCTTCCTGATTGAAGGGCTTGCGCAACAGCACGACATCGTGTCCCAGCGCGCGCTGCAGTTCGTTCACGTCATAGTCGGAATAAGCCGTGGCAATCACGATGTAGATCGACGGGTCTTGCGCGCGCAAGGCGACGGCGGTGCGCATTCCGTCCCAGCCTGGCGGCATGCGCATATCGATGAAAGCCAGCTGAACTCGCTCCCCCGCATCGAGCAGCGAGCGTTGCAAGCGGGCCGCCTTTTCGCCCTGATCCGCCTCGATGACCTGGAACAGCGTCTCTGTTTCGGCTTTGTCCGCAGCGCCCGAGATCAGCGCTTCCAGGCCGCCCAGTTCAGACGGCGGCGGTTGCAGAATGTGCCGATAGGTGGCGCGGATGGAGGCATCGTCATCCACCACCAGAACACGAAAGGGGGTCGTCTTCTCGTTCACAGGGTCTCCTGGGTATCAGTCATCGGTTAAAGCCTGATCACGGCTGCTTGTACGGCAAAAACCGGAAGCCATTATCCCGAATTTCAAAGCCGAAGGTGCCTGAATGTACGCTCGGCAAGTGTCGATAAGCATCGAAACCACAGTCGACGTGGTCTGTGGTTGAATTTCAATTGCTTACTCCGCAGCTGCGCCTTCATGCGCACACAAGGAATATGCGAATGAATTCGCACCGACAGATTGCATCCCCGGTCAGTCTGCATCGGCCGCCGCAGCGACGCTGTTTTTCTTCAGCGGCAAGTCCATCACCAGCGTCGCGCCCAGATTCGGCCCATCGCTTTGCAGCCGGATGTCGCCGTCCATTTCATGCACGAACAGGGCGGTGGCGTGCAAACCGAAGCCGCTTCCGCGCGCCTTGGTGGAATAACCGAAATTGAAAAAATTGGTTTGCAGCTCGGGCGCAAAACCAATACCGTTGTCGCTCACACTCAGGCGCAACAGCTTTTCGTCGACCAGCTTCGCCCGCAGCGAAATGCGTCCTTCACCCGGTAGTTCTTGCTGACGTTGAAGAATCGCCTCGTAGGCGTTTTTTACCGCGTTGACCAGCGCCTGCAACAATTTGTTATGCGACATGGTGACGTGAGTCAGCAGCGGGTCAATCTCGGTGTCGACAACAATGTTGTGCTTTTTCAAACTGTCGCCCTGCATGGTCAAGGAATTCTCGATCGCCTGCCCCAGATCAAACGTGCTCGAACTTGCGCCCGGCAAGGCCGCGCTCTGCTGAATATGAACCATGTCGGCGATATGCCGCACGCTTTGGAAAATGTTCTTGCCGCGCAGTTGTATCGATTTTTCAACAATATGGCCGATAGCCCGCGCCGCCTCGCGCTGGATCGCCAGCAAATGTGTGCGCTCCTTTACCAGAGCGGGCGTTTCATCTGGATGTTCCTGGCAGGCATCGGCATTTTGTTTGAGCAACTCGGCAATCCGGAAAAGATCATCGCCCGCCTTGCTGATCGCGCTGGCGTCATCGGACATGGCAGTCACCGCATTGCCGATGTTGTGCAGTACAGAAACGCCCATTTCCGCCAACCCGGCCTGAAATGCGGCATAGCGCTGCAACTCCTCGCTGCGTTTACGTTCGGTGATATCGCGCGCGACGCCAAACACGCCAATCAATTCGCCGTCGGGGTTGCGCAATGGCATCTTGATGGTTTCAACCAGTTCACGGTGGCCGTCATCGGCGAAGGTAATCCACTCCTCGTTGACATTGGGGTGATCGCCCAGCGTCGCCAGCATATCTTTGGAACGGAAAAAATCGGCTTGTTCTCGATCGACAAAGTCGTAATCGGTATGCCCGAGAATGTCCGCCTCGCTTGCGCCGAAGAAGCGTTCAAAGCGCGGATTGCAGAGCAGGTAAACACCATCCGGGTCTTTCAGCCAGACCAGATCGGGCATCGACCTGACCAAAGAATGCAAACGCGCCTGGCTGGCGGCGACCTGATGAATGGATTGGGCCAACGCCGCATCGCGCTGATCCAGGACATCGAGCATGGCGTTGAAATCTTGCGCCAGATCACCCGCCTCATCCCGCCCCAGCGCCGGCACCCGTTGCTTGCCGCCTTGGCTGATTACCGCCGCCGTCACCTTGCGGATCGCATACAGCTTGCGCGTCAGCCGCGCACCAAGCCAACCGGCCATCAGCGCCCCCAGCAGAATGGCGGCAACGGCATAGAACCAACCGGCGCGGGTGATTTCGGCGAGTTGGTCGCCGGCAATACGCTGACCGATGCCGACGCGCACCCAGCCAATCGGGCGTCCGCCCAGCACCACCGGGTTGAAGACATCAACCAGCGCGGCGGAACGGCTCACCACGCTGGCCGCTTCCCGGCTCGGCAAGTCGCGCACATAACGTCCGATCTGCTGGTTTTGGCTATGCGCCAGAATCTGACCGCCAAGGTCCAGCACCATGGCGAATTCCAGCTCCGAGTAATGCTGCTGGGTTTGGATGATCTCTTGCAGGCCGGCGACATCGCGCGCCCCCAGCCAGCCCGCCGTTGACACCGCCAGCGATTCGGCCAGGGATTGCGCCTGCTCGGCCTGACGTTGCAACAGCAAAGCCTGCTGACGTTCGGTCAGGTCCCAGATGAACATGGCCATCATCAGCGCATGCACCAACGCCACCCCCATAATCAACTGACCCCGCACACTGCCCAACAGGCGTCGAATTCGGCTCACTTCCCGGCTCACTTCCCGGCTCACTTCTCGTCTCACTTCTCGGCTCATTTTGTCTCCACCGCGCGTACCTCGGCTTCAAAACGACGGACAAAATCGCTGACCACCGCATAGTCGGCATTGCCGGCGGCATGAAAACGAGCGGTTTCCATCCCCGCCAGAAGCTGCCGCCCTTCCGCCTGCGCAGGCAAGCCAATCAGCAGATTGGCGATCTGCTGACGCAACGCGACAGGCACATCATCCCGCGCCATCACCGCGTTGTTGATCAACGGCGGGGTTTCCCAAATCACCTTGAGCTGGGCGGCTTTTTCCGGATTCGCCTTGACGAATGCGCGCCATGGCGGTGGCCAGGTGACGCCGACCGCAGTCTGGCCGAGATAAGCGTTCATGATCGCCGACTCTTGCGAACCAACGTAGCGGCTATCAATGTCTTGATTGATGTTGACGCCCTGGGTGTGCAAAAACCACTGCGGCATGATGCAAGCTGCCAGCGCGGTGGGCGATGGACACGCCAACGCCCTGCCCTTCAGGTCTTCGACGCGATGAATCGGGCTGTCGCGACGCACGATGAACAGCCCTTTGAAATCCGCCGCATCGCCAGCCATCGCCAGCACGCTGTAGCCAGCCTTCATCGCCTGTAGCGTTTGCCAGGGATTCGGCAACAACAGATCGGGCCCGCGGGCGCGAAACTTGCGCTCGAATTCGGCGTAATCGCGGGAGGCTTCAACTTCGATGCGCACCCCGGGAATACGGGCGTTGAGATAATCCGCCAACGGTTGGTAGGCGCGCACCAGTTTGGCCGGGTTATGCAATGGATGCACCGCCAAACGATAGACCCGCGTCTCCCGCGCAATCGGCGCATCGCTGTAAATCGGCCCTTGCGGTGCGGCCTGACGCTCGCAGGCGCCGAGCCCGGCCAGCAGCAGAACAGCTGCCACCAGCAATCCGGCGCCAGCCTGGGCATATTGTTGAAACCGCCATTGGCATTGAATGCGGTGATATTTCAATCGATTCATCATTTGAATACGCTTTTATTCACGCGCAAGCGGTTGATCAGGCGAATAAATTCGCTGAGCAATACGCTCGGTGCTACTGGCCTTCATCCAACGCATGAGCGGCCGTTTCTGGGGCGGGGCGCAACGGCAAGATCAACTCCAGACAAGCGCCCTGGCCAAGACCTTCGCTATGCAATGCAACCTGGCCGCCGAGTTCCTGCGCGAACATCGCCACCGAATGCAAACCAAAACCGCTGCCGCGCTGTTTGGTGGAATAACCAAAACGGAACAACGCCTGGCGTGAACTCGGGTCGACGCCGTTACCGTTGTCTTCCAGGGTGATCCGCACCTGATCGGTTCCCAGCGCTTCGGCGGACAGGCGCAGACGGCCCTGGAACGACTCATTCTGGTGGCGCGCATCAATCGACTCGATGGCATTGAGAATCGCATTGACCAGTGCTTGCAGCAGTCGGTTATGCGGCAAAGTGACCTGATCCACATTCGGCTGCACGGTCACCGCAACCTCGATGTCGCGTTTTTCGATCGCCTCGCCGAGCATTTCCAGCACCGACCGCATCGCTTGCGCCAGACTGAAGCAGCTGAATTGACCGTTGGAGTGCGCCGCGCTCTGCTGGATGCGCACGATGCCGGCGATGTGCTGCACACTTTCACGCAAAAGGTGGGTGTGCGGGCGCAAGGTGTGTTCCGACAGACGCCGAATGGCGCTGGCCGCTTCAAACTGGATCGCGCATTGCAGACTCGCCAGCGCATCGATCGGTGGCGGCCGAGAATCAATTTCCTGCCGGCTGCTGCTGGCGTTGTTTTCCAGCAGCGCAGCGACCCGCGCCAACTCGCCGCCGGCATGATCGATAGCTTCGGCGTGTTGCGTCACCGCCGTAATGGCATTGCCGATGTTGTGCAGCACGCTGGTGCTCATATCGGCGATACCGGCCTGGAAGGCGCTGTAATGCTCGAGCTCCTCGGCGCGCTTGCGCGCGTCTATGTCCTGGTTGACGCCGCGCTGCCCCAGATAGGCGCCGGTCGCATCGAAGATCGGGATACAGGCATGCTCGATCCAGCGGTAATGCCCATCCGGCGCGCGAACTCGCAGGGTCAGCATGGCGTGCGGAGATTGTTGCGAGTGAGGCAGATCTGGCGTCCGCTCTGGGGCCCGATCTTGCGCCAGATGTTGCCGCCAGATCGGCAGATCATCGGCATGCAGCAAGCGTTCGAACAAGCTCGCGTCGGCAATGAAATCGGCGGGCGGATAGCCGGTGATGTGCTCACAGGCTGGCGAAACATAGCGATAGCGCCCATCTGTGCCAAGCCAGTAATCCCAGTTCCAGGAATACTCGGCAAGGATGCGGTAGCTCAACTGGCTGTCGCGCAGCGACTGCTCGCGGTATTCCACCGCCTCGGCCATGGTATTGAAGAGGTGCGCCAGAACGCCGATTTCATCCTTGCTCGATATCGTTGCGCGGGCGCTGTAATCGCCCTCGGCAATGCGCTTGGAAGCTGCCGCCAGATGCATCAGCCGGCGGGTCAGAAAATGGTTGAGCAGCAAGCCCAGCATCGCAAACAGCACCAACAGTAACAGCAGCAACCCTGCCACCTCGTTCTGCCAGTGCTTGATGGCCGCGCCATACATGCTGTCGACGGGAATATGGATGCTCAGCAGACCGCGCAAATCACCGGTCTGGTAGCCAAAGCCCGTGCTGTAACGTTGTTGAATGGTCGGCGGCGCGGTTTCCCGGCTGGCATGGCAGTTCAGACAATAGGGCTCGGTCCAGATCGGTGCGGCAAAATAAAAATAGGCTGCGCCATTCTTGCCCTTCAGCCTGGCGGTGTACTCCTCGGCGTGCGGATTGGCGCGAAACCAGGCCATCGCCGCGAGTTCGTCGGCATCGGCCTGGTTTACGGGATTGCGCGGCGTATCCGAGACGTTGTTGAAACGAACACCGCTTTTCGTCCAGTTGGGAAAATCCTGGGCGATGCGCGACATCGCATGCGCCGGCAAAAAGCCGAGCGTGTGATCATCGAGGGGAACGCCGCTCTCGATGAACTGTTTGTGATAAACCCGCCGCGTCGCCATCAAGGTGGCGCGCAGATCAAGCGCCTGCTGGTGCAAGCGCTGTTTGGCATCGGCTTCGACCGCCCGGAAATGCAGCGAAATGGCGACGCCGGATATGGCCAGAATGACCAAGCCCAGAATCAACCAGATTTTCAGCCGCAAGCTCATGCCGCGCCGGCTTCAGCCGGGTTCGATTTGCCGTGCAACGGCAGTTCAAGCAGCAAGATCGCACCCTTGCCGGGGCCGTCACTATGCAGCGACACCTGGCCGCCGGCCTCTTGCGCAAACACCGCCACCGAGGGCAAGCCAAAACCTGACCCGCGCGGCTTGGTGGTATAGCCGAAACGAAACAGCTTGGCATGCGCCTCGGCATCGAAGCCGATGCCGTTGTCCTCCAGCGTGATACGCAAGCGATCATCGCCCAACGCTTCGGCGCTGATCCGCAGAGATCCCTGCACCGATTCAATCTGGCCGCGCTCGTCGATCGCCTCGATACTGTTGCGGATGCCATTGACCAGCGCCTGCAGCATCAGGTTATGCGACAGCGAAACAAATTCGACGGCGGGATCAAGGCTCAGCTTCACCTTGATGCCGCGCTTGCCAAAGGCATCGCCCTGCATTTCCAGCGCCGACTGAATCGCTTGCGACAAACTGAATCGACTGTCTTGCCGGTTTGGCAAGGCCGCGCTCTGTTGAATACGAATGATCTCGGCAATGTGCTGGACGCTGACGCCGAGCCGACGCGAAGGCTCGCGCAATGCGTCTTCGCCGAGGTTGCGTATCGCCCGCGCCGCCTCGCGCTGGATCACCGTCTGGCGTTCCAGCAACACGGCCAGCGGCCCGGCCCCAACGCCAGAGCAGGCCAGTTCCGCAGCGGCCCGCGCCGCATTGGTATCCAGCAAATCGGCCACCCGCAGCATATCGAGGCTGGCTTGGCCAATGCTGGCGGCATCATGAATCACGGTGGTGATGGCATTGCCGACGTTGTGCAGCACCGAGGTGCTCATCTCGGCAATACCCGCCTGGAAGGCGCTGAAGCGTTCCAGTTCTTCAGCATGTTTGCGCGTGCTGATATCGACCGAGATATTGCCGGTGCCGATCAAACGGCCGTCGGCATCGTGGATAGGATATTTCCGTGTCAACACATAAACGATCTTGCCATCGGATTGAATCACCGGCTCTTCACGCAGAATGAATTCACCCGGCGGCAGGCTTTGCGCCTGGCGTTCATCGACCATATAGCTGCGCACCGGCTCCTGCTCTGGCGACATGTTGAAAATCTCGGCATCGGTCTTGCCGAGCAGATCAGCAACCTCGTTATGGCCGCTGGCGCGGACGAAGGCCATATTGGTGGCGACCACACGCAAATCGAGGTCTTTCACCACAATGATGTCATTGCTGTGCTCGACCACCGCAGCCAGCGCAGCGATGCGCGCGTCAGCCTGCACCCGCTCGCTCAAATCGATGATGGCGCAGACAAACTGGTGTTTTTCTCCCGCTTCGTTCGGCAGCCGGGCGAGATGCAATTCGCCGGGAAAGTAGCCGCCATCGGCGGCGATGAAATTGAGCCGATCAATCTGGCTGGAACCGACTTCGTCCGCTTGCACCAAAGCACGGGCCAGCTCGCTTTCCGCCATCGGCTCGATCAGACGGCGGAAGAAATACTGCCGCATGCGCGTTTGCCGCAACGCGAAAAGCGTCGCGGCCTTGGTGTTCGCATCGAGTATCAGGCCAGTCCGATCGATTACCAGTTCGGCCAACGGCAAATGCGAAAACAGCAGCGAAAAGCGCGCCAGCGCCTGTTCGGAAATAGCCTGCGCCTCGCGCAGTTCGGCATTCTGGATTTCCAGTTCAGCCTGGTAGATACGGAGATTTTCGACCAGCGCGTCGAGTTCGATGTTTTCTTGTTTGAGCAGGTTCTCGGCAAGATCGAACTCGCCACGGCGCAACGCCGCCTCGGCGCGTGCTTTACGGTCGCGGATGCTTTGCGAATCCAGCGGATCAGCCGCCGGCTTGGTGATGGAAATTGAACCTGGAGTGGGGGTGAAAGATTGATTCTTGAGCATGTTGAGCTGTTCAAAAGCAGATCGCGCTGCGGCGCGGAATGACCTTAGCGGGTCAGGTTTTTCCCCAAATCATAGTTATCGAGCAGGCCGTGAATAATGCCCAACAAGTAATCGGAATCGACCGGCTTGGGCAGAAATGCCATGACGCCGCCGCGATTCACCGAATCTCTCACCGCCGCCGAATCATCGGTGCCAGAGACCATGATGCGCGGCACTTCCGGGAACAACCGGCGCAAATGCGCCAGCGCATCGACGCCGTTGGTTGTTTCCAGGTAATAGTCGGAGATGACGAGATCGATGCGCTGTCCCCCCATCACCTGCAGCGCGCCTTCCAGATCGGCGACGACATGCGCGCCGTAGCCGGCATCCTGCAGCAGCAAGGCCATCATTTCCGCCTCGATCGGTTCATCTTCGATGATCAGCGCGTACAGCACCGGCGAACTGCTGGCTTGTCCCGCCGGCCGCATGTCGCGACGATCCATCACCATCGTCTCGACCGCCTCCGGACTGGTCGGACGGCTGGTCAGATAACCCTGAATCTGGTCACAGCCGTAGCGCAGCATGAAGCGTAATTGCGGCTCGGTCTCGATGCCCTCCGCCAGCACCCGCATGCCCAGGTTATGCGCCAGGCCGATGGTAGAACGAACAATGGCGGCATCTTCCGGGTCACGCGTCACGTTACGGGCGAAGAGCTGATCGATCTTGAGTACATCGAACGGGTAATGCTTCAGATAACCGAGACTGGAATAACCGGTGCCAAAGTCGTCCAGCGCCAGACTGACCCCTAATCGCTTGATTTCGCGCAGGGTATGCGCGGCGGTTTCCGGATTTTTCAGCAACGAGGATTCGACCACTTCGATTTCCAGCAATGAAGCCGGCAAACCGGACTTCGCCAACGCATCGCGCACATCGTCGAGCAGATGGCCGGAGGTGACATGGTCGGAGAAGATATTCACCGCCACTCGCAACGGATGCCGCCGGTTCAGCCACTGGCGCGCCTGACGACAAGCGGTATTCAGCACCCAGCGGCTGATCGGTTCGGCCAGATCGGTGCCTTCCACCACGTGAATAAAGCGAGCCGGCGGCACCACCTGACCATCATGATGCCAACGAATCAACGACTCAGCGGCAACCACCCGGCCGTTGTTGGCATCCACCTGCGGTTGATAGACCAGGAACAGTTCGTCGCGCTCCAACGCCAGACGCAAGGCGGCCTCGGTATCAAACCAATCAATCGCGGTCTGGGCGTACTGCCGATCAAAAAAGCGAATCTGGTTGCCACGCTCGGCCTTGGCGCTGCGCATCGCGTCTTCCGCCGCGTGCAGCAGACCAGGGGCATCGTTGGCATCACCCGGATAGATGGCGATGCCGAGCGAGATGGTCAACGCTACCGGCGCCACCGACTCGCCTACCTCAATCAGTGCGCTCATGCTTTCCAGCAAGGCGTTGGCGGTAGTCATGAAATGCGTCATCGCCTCGGCTTTACCCGCTTCCAGCGACAGATCATCCCGCCAGAGCACGGCAAACTGGTCGGCATCCAGACGCGCCAACATGCTGGAATCCGGCAGGATGGCGGCCCAGCGTTGCGCCAGGCGCGCCAGCACACGGTCGCCGGCTTGCCGTCCCAGGCTTTCATTGAGTTGCGCGAAGCGGTCCACATTCAGCACCAGCAGCGCAAATTTTTCGCCGTTGCCACGGCAGGCCATCAGCAGCAGCTCAACTTCCTGCAGCATCCTGCGGGCGTTGGGCAAACCGGTGAGCGGATCAAAATACGTTGCTTGTTCGAGCTGGCGCTTCAAGGCATGTTGCTCGGACAGGTCGGTGAACACCCCGATATAGCCCGACACCGCGCCGACATCGTCTTTAACGGCGGTAATCGCCAACCACTCGGGAAATTCCTCGCCATTGCGACGCCGATTCCAGATCTCGCCATGCCAGTAACCGACGTTGTTCAAGGTTTCCCACATAACGCGGTAATAGTCGTCATCCTGATGTCCCGACTTCAGCAGGCTGGGGTTGCGCCCCAGGCATTCCGTCGAGCTGTAACCGGTCACATCGGTAAAAGCCCGGTTCACCGCCTGGATGTTACGTTGCGCATCGGTAATGATGATGCCGTCGGCGATGCTCTCGAATACCATGGCGGCTTGCTTGAGCCGCTCATCGGCACGTTTTTTCTGTGTGATGTCTTCCAGCGTGAATTGCAACAGCGTGCGCGCACCATGCTGAAAGCGCATCAGGTTCACCTGAGCGTCCCAGATGTCACCATTCGACCGACGATGCCTCCATTCGAACACCAACGCCCCTTCGTGCAGCACCCGTGCAACATTCCGTCGCGCAAGAACAAGAGAATCGACGTTGTCGTACTGGGTAACGGGGGAAAGTTCAATCGGTGTAAGGTTCAGCAGAGCCAGTCGATCCGGCAAACCGTAAACATCTAGCGCAGCCTGGTTGCAATCAATAATGCGCAGCGTTTCCGGATCCATCACCACCATCGGGATACGCGAATCGGAGAACAGCATCTTGTTGTAAGACTCGCTCTCGCGCAGCGCCTCTTCAGTATGCTTGCGCGCCACCACATCCATCACCATCGAGGCGATCTGCTCGACCACCGCCAGATCGTCCGGGGTGTAATCGCCGAACTTGTTGCCGACGCCAAACACTGCCGAGACCTTGTCGTCGTGCAAGAGGGGGATCACCAATTGACGCTGCAACGGTGCAAGCCCCGCCGGCAAACCATTTTTGTCGGCCAAACTGGCGTAATCGTTGTGGATCTCTGGCTGACGCGTGCGGATGCAATCGGCCCAAACACCCGCCTGGTCGAGCGGATAGTGGCGTCCCTTGGCTTCCTGCTGCGCCTCGACTGAACACATGTGGTCGACGGAATTGCTCGACCAGGCTTGCAGGGTGATGTTTTGCTGATCAGCATCGACATAATGAAAAAAGCCGATCTGGCTGCGGGTAAACAGCTCGGCGGCATTGAGCGCGGCTTGCAGCAGATCGTCCAGATTGTCGGCCAACGCCAAATCGGTGAGTTGCAAACGGGTGCGCAACAAGGCATCGGAACGATTGCGCCGATTAATGTCGCGCAAGAAAGCAAACACCCGGCCGGTCTCGCGTGAAAACGCGGTATTCACCTCCACCTGCCAAACCGTGCCGTCTTTTGTCCGGTGCTGGGATTCGAACAAACCGCTGCCAGTAGCGATGATCTGCGCCATGTGGCGGGCGGTTTCCTCCGGATCTTCCTGGGCATCCAGATCGCTGATGTGCTTGCCCAGCAACTCTTCGCGGCGATAACCGGAGAGGCGGCAGTAGGCATCGTTGACTTCCAGCAAACGGCCTTCCAGGTCGATCATCCAGAAACCATCGGCGGAGGTTTCAATCACCGCTCGATAACGCGCCTCGCGCTGGCGCAATTCGGCTTCGATGCGCAGGCGCTCGCTGATGTCGCTACCGATGCCGACCATGCAAATCGGCTGGCCATCGGCGTCACGGATCAAGGTGGTGCGCAGTTCGATCTCGACCTTGGCGCCATCCGCGCGCAAGTTGCTCAGCCTTCCCTGCCAACTGCGATTTTCCAGGGTGGCCAGGCGGATCTCCTCCTGGCTCAGATCGGCCTCGCTATCGTTGCCGAAAATACTGATTGGTTGGCCGATCAATTGCTCGCGCGTATAGCCGCTGTCAAGGCACAAGGTTTCATTGACATAGCTGATGATGCCGTTCAGATCGGTGATGGTGACGGTGTCCTGAATCTGATCGAGCACCAGCGACTGCAGACGAAGTTGCGCTTCCACCGCCTTGCGTTCGCTGATGTCGCGCACGCTGACATGGATGCGTTGCAAACCTTCCTGATCAATCAGACGGGCGCTGGCCTCAACCGGAAACTGTCGGCCATCCTTGTGCTGATGGACGGTCTCGTAAATCAGTTGACCGGTTTTCAGCAACTGCTGGCGCATGGTGTCGAAGCTGTCGCGAAGCTCGGCCGGGCGCAACAGATTGGCGGACTCGCCGATCAGTTCTTCCGCTTCATAGCCATACATCTCGCGCACCCGCGCATTGCTGTCGATTACCCCCTCCGCCATATCGAGCAACAGAATGGCATCGTTGGAGTAGCGCGAAAGGAAGTCGTAATGCCGCTCCAGCACGCGTCGTTCGAGTTCCTTGCTGAACAACAGGGCGCGTTGACGGTCGTACTGAGCCCGCCACCACCACCAGGCGGCCAGCCCCGCCGCCAGCAACAGCAGCGCAACGATCAAAGTTACGGCTTGCGCCAACGCATCCACCGGCGCATCCACCTCGCGCTGATCGAGTTTGGCCACCAATATCCAGGGCGTATCGGGTATCGACGCAGCGTAAGCCAGAACCGGCACTTGTCGATAATCGACGACGTTGTCCAGCACGCCCGATTCCCCCCGGCTCACCCGCGTCGAGACCAGATTTGGCGAGACCGCCGACATATCCAGTTTCAGTATTCGCAACGCTGGCTGGCGCGAGGCATACAACACCCGCAAGCGCTTCGCCGCATGATGGACTAACACCGTCTCGCCGCTGGCGCTGGGGGTTGGCCAACGCTGGATAATGGAAAACAGGGTTTGCCTGGCAGGCAAGGAAAAAAACATCGCCCCCACCACTTTACGTCCGTCACTGCCGCTGGCGACCAATGGCGCCACCATCCCCAGCATGGGTTCGGCGCTGTCGCCATGAGTATGAAAATCGATCAGCAACGGACGTCCGCTGGCGATGGCCCGCAACACGTCGTCGTGGTGTTCGGCCACCAGTGGATCAGGTTTTTCAGTCAGAAGCGGCGTACCTTGCAGATCAAACAAGCTGAAATTGGTGTAGCCGTAGGATGCCTTAATCTGGCGCATGCGCCGCACCATGGCGGCGGCCAGGGCTTGATCCTTGCCGCCCGACTCCAGCCAGGATTCGAACTCACGCACCAATTGGGAGTTGCGGCCAAAGTGCTGCGCATTCAAACGCGCCGAATTCAGCCAGTTCTGTATCTGCTCGACGCGCAGTTCACCGATGGCCTTGAGTTGCGCCTGGGTATTGGCGCGTATCTGCACTTGCTGGAGGTGGAACAGGATGACGCCGATAGCGACCAAGCCAAGCGCAAACAGACCAAAAACAAGCACCGGCTGCCTGGACATGGGGTGCGTCTCGATGATCTGACCGCGCCGTTCACGCTGTTCATGCTGTTTGCCGCCAAACCCAGACCTTTCACCGTCTGACCGGAAGCTACGCCGGGCGTGGCCTGCACGAACAAGCTCAGCAGGAAATCGGAAGCCAGTATCCATAACCCCGCCAACACCATGTAAAGCAGTGCGATACGTGCGGCGGGCCGGGAGATCAAGGATCGAAACGACATGACCGGATATTACTCAAGTAATCAAATTGAAACAGCAGTTGAATCAGCAGTTGAACACCGGCGCAGCCGGTGCAACCGATGGGGGTGATGCAGATCATTGGATATCAACTTCATCTGCCGCCGAATCCGGCGGCGACGATGGCGCGCGGAATACTCTCCAGCGGCAATACCTCACGCACCGCCTGCATCTTGATGGCTTCTTTCGGCATGCCGAACACCACGCAACTGGCCTCGTCCTGGGCGATGGTGTGACAACCGACATCAAACATGTCCTTCATGCCGCGCGCGCCGTCATCGCCCATCCCGGTCATGATGATGCCGGTAGCGTTCTTGCCGGCAAATTTGGCCACCGAGCGAAACAGCACATCGACGGAAGGTTTATGCCGCGACACCAGCGGCCCATCCACCACTTCGACCAGATATTGCGCGCCACTGCGCTTCAACAGCATGTGCCGACCGCCCGGCGCGATCAGGGCGCGCCCGGGAATGACGCGGTCGCCATTTTTCGCTTCCAGCACCTCTATCTGGCTCAGGCTGTTCAGCCGTTCGGCGAATGCGGCGGTAAATTTTTCCGGCATGTGCTGCACGATGACCATGCCGGGACAGACGCGCGGCAGTTGCGTCAGCACCGCTTCCAGCGCCTGGGTGCCGCCGGTGGAGGTGCCAATGGCGACGATGCGCTCGGTGGTCGCCGCCATCGCGGTGATATTGCCGGGCAGCATCGCATCAGCAGTGAGCTTGGCGGCAATCGGCGGCATCGGCATTGCCAGCCGGCGCATATTGGCCAGCGCGGCGGCCTGCACCGCGCTGACCAGGTCGTTGGAGGAATCGGCCAAAAATTGTTTCACCCCCATCTTCGGCTTGGTGATGATGCTGACCGCGCCGGCGGCCAGCGCCTGCATGGTGGTTTCCGCGCCCTTTTCCGTCAGCGAGGAGCAGATCACCACCGGGGTAGGATGTTCAGCCATGAGTTTTCTCAGGAAAGTGATGCCGTCCATCCGCGGCATTTCGACATCCAGGGTAATGACATCCGGCCATTCAATATTCATTTTCTGCATTGCAAAAATCGGGTCTGAAGCGGTGCCGATCACCTTGATGTCAGGCGCTTTGCCAAGAATATCCAGCATCACCTGCCGCACCACGGCGGAATCGTCGACAACCATTACCTTGATCTGTTTCACCTGTTTGCTTCCTTCTTGCCGCTCGCCAGCGGCTGGTGCTTCAGCCAGATATCGCCAATCCAGATATCAAGCATCAATTTGCGACGACCATCGCCGCCAAAATATTTCGCCTTTATCGGTAATTCGTAGCGTTGCAATAGGGTCAACGCCATTTCAATATTTCGATCACCGCCATTGCGGCGGAAGGGGCCGACACGGGTCTGCCACCTTTCCACCGTTGCCAGCCGCAGTAGTCCGCCCTCCCCTTTTTGCTCAGATTGATGACGGGGAAGGTGCAACCGGGATGAAAACATCCTCGAACAACAGGTCCATCGAGAGCCGCACGCCCACACTTTCCAGCACGACATCATCAAGCGGGCCGCTGGCATAGAGCACCCAGAGACCGTCTTTCCCTTTTCTGAACAGATCAGCATGGCGACGATCTTGTTCTACCAGCAAATATTCCTTGAGGCTGTCGATGTTGCGGTAGTACTCGAATTTGAGACCACGATCGTAAGCGGCGGTAGATTCGGACAGCACTTCAACAATCAGAGTGGGATGCCGTTTCGCCAAGTCGGCATCCGGAGTTTTGTCGCGCGTATCGCAGGTCACCATGACATCCGGATAGAACGCGGCATCGGCGGCGTCGATGCGCAGTTTCATGTCGGCAATGAAAGCACGACAAGGGCTGCCGCGCAGCGCGGAACGAAGGGTGGCAAACAGGTTGCCGGCAATGGTGTTGTGGCCGTCACGCGCACCGGTCATCGCGAAGACTTCACCATTGATGTACTCGTGACGTTCACTTTGCTCGGCTTCCCAGCGCATGAAATCGTCCAGACCGAATTTGAGATCCTGTTGCAGAGCGCCCATGATTTTTTCCGATTCTTTGGTCTACCGAGTATAGATGGGCCCGCAAGCTTGGCCCATCCTACCGCCGGGAGGGGTCCGATAAATGAGAAATGGGGTCACAGCCGCATATCGCACCGAAGAAACGCCGTAGGGTGGATAAGCGGAGCGCATCCACCATTCCACGCGCCAAAGGTGGATGCGCTCCGCTTATCCACCCTACCGACTTACGGTTGGCGCGAAAAATGCAAAAATTTGAGGCGTAAAAACTGTTGTTCAAGAAACACCTTTACCTGATTCAATCAACGATTGGTGTTTCAACCAGACATCGCCGCTCCAGATATCAAGCATCAATTTGCGATGACCATCGCCGCCGAGATGTTTGGCTTTGATGGGAATTTGGTAACGGTCGAGCAGAACCAGCGCCATTTCAATATTGCGTTCGCCGACATTCATCTCGTTCGTCTGGCAAAGCAACGGAAACATGTTTGCGCCGCCGAACACCTTGGCCTGAAACTCGGATGGTTTGACGCCCAGATTCCAGATCTGCTTCATCAGCATCAGCATCGCTTCATCGCCATAGCGGCCGTCGTAGCCGGCGCCTTCCGGGATAACGCCGCGCGAAGGCAGCATGAAATGGCACATGCCGCCAACCAACAGGCGCGGACTCCAGACGGTAATCGACACGCACGAACCCAGCAGGGTGACGATGCGGGTTTCGGCATCGCCGAAATAAAAATCGCCGGGATGCAGAAATATCTCGTGGATACCGGTAATCGGGGCGTTCAAAGGAACGTGCAAAGTGGTCTGCAAAGGAGCGTTCAAGCGGTCGAATTGGTGGAAGAAATGCGCGACTCCGGCCCCCATTGGCGAAGGATCACGTCCGCTTCTACCGGGCGGCTGTAAAGATAGCCCTGGCCGATATCGCAGGATGCCTGGCGGAGAAAATCAGCCTGTTCGTGTTGTTCGACGCCTTCGGCGACGATTTCCAGACCGAGGCTGTGGCCCAGCGCGATGATGGCGCGAACAATGGACTCGCCACTGCTATCGCGACCGATGTCGCGGACAAAAGATTGGTCGATCTTCAAACGATGCATCGGCAAGCGTTTCAGGTAACTCAACGACGAATAACCGGTGCCGAAATCGTCGATGGCCAGTTTGACCCCGAGCGCGCGCAAATCCTGCAGCACCGACAGCGCCTGATCGGTTTCTCGCATGATCATCGATTCGGTGACTTCCAGTTCCAGCCGCGCACCCTCCAGCGCTGAATCCGCCAGAACATTGGCGACCAGTTGTACCAGCGTATTGCGCTCGACCTGCTGTACCGACAGATTCACCGCCACGCAGGGGACCTTCAGTCCGGCCGAATCCCACACCGCCATCTGTAGACAGGCTTGGCGCAGCACCCATTCGCCGATGATGCCGATAATGCCGGCTTCTTCCGCCAGAGGAATGAACTGGCCCGGCGCAACCAGCCCCAGTTCCGGATGTTGCCAGCGCACCAGCGCTTCGACGCCGCGCAACGCACCGCTGACGAAATCGACCTGGGGCTGATAGTGGACGCGCAATTCGTCACGGCTGACTGCGCCGCGCAGCGCGTTCTCCATCAGCAAATGCTCGAACGCGCCAGCGGTCATCTGCGCCTCGAAAAACTGATAATTGTTGCGCCCCTGATTTTTGGCCTTGTACAGCGCCGCATCGGCGTTCCGCAGCAGATCATCGGCGGTGAGACCATCGGCCGGGTACAGACTGATGCCGATACTGACGCTGATCGATAGTTCGCTGTCGCCTACCCGCACCGGTTCGGCGATCATCTCCATCCATTTGAGCGCCACCTTGTTGGCGCTGTTGACGCTGACATTGTTTTCCAGCAACAGGATGAATTCATCGCCGCCGACCCTGGCGAGGGTGTCGCCGCCGCGCATCTGCCCGCTCATACGGGCGGCCAGCGCTTGTAACAGCGCATCGCCAACACTATGGCCAAGCGATTCGTTGATGGTCTTGAATCGATCCAGATCCAGCATCAACACCGCCAACTGCTGCTTCTCCCGGCTGACCCGCTGAATGCCATGTTCCAGACGGTCGCGCAGCAGATCGCGGTTGGGCAATTCGGTCAAGGCATCGTAGTGGGAAAGGAAATAGAGCTTTTCCTCGGACGACTTATGCGCGGTCAGGTCTCGGTGAGTGCCAACGACGCGGGTTATTGCGCCGCCCGGCACATCGGAAAACCCCTTGGCTCGGTCCATCAGCCAGACCCAGTGCCCCGCCTTGTGGCGCATCCGGTACTCCACCTCAACCCCGGCCAGCAAGCCTTGGACGTCTTCCAGGAAGGCTTTATTCAGGGCAGGCAGATCGTCGGGATGCAGCATGCTCAACCAGAGTGCATGGTTGAATTCGAGTTCACCCGGTAAATAACCCAGCATCTCCAGATAGCGTGGGTTCAGGGTCACGTTGCCGTTGACCAGGTCGAAATCGTAAACCCCCAGGTCGGCGGCTTCGATCGCCAATTCGAGTTGCCGCTTGGCTTTTTCAAAAGCGACTTCGGCCCGCTTTTTATCCGTGATGTCTTCTGCGGCAAAAACCGTGCCTTTGCCGAGATCGTCCCGATCAAACGCCGAGCTGATCAGCTTGACCTCGATGATGTCGCCATCCTTGCGCCGCCAGCGGGTTTCGATTTGGCCCTTGCCGGTTGCGGCAACGTCGGCGTATTTTTCGCGCCCGACACGTTCGTACTCGGCGTCATCGGCATACAGCATGCGCACGGATTTCCCGATCAATTCCTCGCTGGTGTAACCCGACATCTCGCAGACGGCGGCATTCACATCGACAAATTCTCGCTCCACCACGGTGCCGATTCCCAACGGCACCGCCTGCATCAAGGTGCGCAAATGCGCCTCGCGATCTGCCAACTTGTAGCGCGACTCAAAGTCCTGCCGGCGATAACTGAAGCTTTCCAGCGCGTAGGAAAGATCGTTGACCAATTCATGCAACAGATCGCACACATCGGCGCGCAGGAAAGCCAGGTCGTCGGCGAAGAAACTCATCAATCCGACCACCGCCGCATCGCGTTTGACCGGAAAGTGAATCACCGCGCCAACGCCGCTTTCTCGCAGCCAGGTGCACCAGGCGGCTACTGGATCGGCCGGGTTGTGCAAGTCGCAGGGCAAAGGCGTGTGCATTGGCTGGCGCGCGCCGCCGGGCAACACCACCTCGTCTCCGGCTATCGTCGGCATCGAGTCATCCGGCATCTCGCTGCCCGGCCCGGACCAGGCATACGACCAGAGTTGTCCCGACAGCGGGTCGAGCAAAGCCACCAGACTCGCCTTCAGACCGCCAATTTCGACAGCGATGCGGCAGACCTCTCCGATCAGTGCGCTCTCGTCCTGCTGGCGGGTGATGTTTTGATTGACGGCGCTCAATACCTTCAGCAAGCGGCTCAAATGACGGCTTTCCGCCTCCGCCCGCATGCGCC
>JAIFKV010000220.1 GCA_020049415.1 Betaproteobacteria bacterium | reverse complement strand
CGCCTGACGCGCCAGTTCTCGCACCTTCGGTTTCGGCAGTTCGCCGAGCGGGAACAGCGCGCGGGCGATCTGGTGCTGATTCAGGCGATAAAGAAAGTAACTCTGATCCTTGTTGGCGTCAGTCGCTTTGTGCAATTTGCGCCCCGGAGATGCACCCTCGAGCCGCGCGTAGTGGCCGGTGGCGATGAATTCGGCGCCGAGCGACATGGCGTGATCGAGAAAAGCTTTGAACTTGATCTCGGCGTTGCACAGCACGTCTGGATTCGGTGTGCGTCCAGCCTGATATTCAGCCAGAAAGTAAGCAAAGACACGCTCCTGGTATTGGCGACTGAAATTGACCAGCTCGACATCAATTTGAAGTACTTCGGCTATCGCCATCACGTCGCGAAAATCCTGCGCGATAGGGCAATCGTCTTCCAGGTCGTCAGCTTCCCAGTTCTTCATGAACACGCCAACCACCTCATGCCCCGCCTGCTTCAGCAACCAGGCGGTGACGGCGGAATCGACGCCGCCAGAGAGGCCGACCACGATCTTGCTCATACGATCAGGCTCACACGGCATCCGCGAAATCAGTCAGCAAATTCAGCGGATAGCGTTGACCAGCCAGGTAATCCGACACGCATTGCTGCAACAACGGACTGCGGTGCCGAAGCCGCATCTCGGCGATCTCGTCGACCGACATCCACACCGCCCGCAAAATGCCTTCATCCAATCTGGCGGTTGGGTCGAAGCCAGTGATTTGCCCGGTAAAGGCGAAACGCAAATAGGTTTTGCTCGGTTTTCCAGGGTGTTGCCAACGATAGATGCCGAGCAACGCTTGTGGTTCGAAGTGATGCGCGGTTTCCTCGAATGCCTCGCGCCGCACCGCATCCAGCAGCGACTCGCCTTCTTCAAGATGCCCGGCCGGTTGATTGAATTTAATGCCCGCATCGGTATGTTCTTCCACCAGCAGGAACTTGCCATCTTCCTCGATGATGGCGGCGACAACGACATGGGGCTTCCAGACTTCGTGCATCACTTTCTCCACCGCGAGGTTGCTGAATCAAACGAAATCAAACCGGTTTTCCCCATAAATCATAGTCATCACTGCGGGTGATTTTTACTTTCACAAAATCACCCTGCCGGAGTCCGGCACCCTGTGCGATATGCACGATGCCGTCGATTTCCGGGGCATCGGCGTAAGTTCGACCCATCGCGCGGCGACCGTCGGCTTCGTCGATCAACACGGTCATCTCGGTACCGCGTCGCGCTTTCAACTTTTCCGCGCTGATGTCGGCCTGCACATCCATGAAGCGGGCTAGTCGATCATGTTTGAGGTCTTCATCGACCGGATCGGGCAGTTCGTTGGCGGTGGCGCCATCGACGGCGGAATAGGGGAAACAACCGACGCGGTCGAGTTGCGCAGCTTGCAGGAAGTGGATCAATTCGCCGAAGTCGTCTTCGGTTTCGCCGGGGAAGCCGGTGATGAAGGTGCTGCGAATAACGATATCTGGACAGATTTCACGCCATTTTTCGATTCGGCGCAGGGTGTTTTCGGCATGCGCCGGGCGCTTCATGGCTTTCAATATGCGATGGCTGGCATGCTGGAACGGGATATCAAGATACGGCAGCACCTTGCCTTCGGCCATCAACGGCAGCACATCGTCGACGCTGGGGTATGGATAAACGTAATGCAAACGCACCCAAATGCCGAGTTTGGCAAGTTCTTGCACCAATTCCAGCATCCGTGTTTTTACCGGCCGGCCATTGTAAAAACCTGGCCGATACTTCAAATCGACACCGTATGCGCTTGTATCTTGAGAAATAATGAGCAATTCCTTGACCCCGGCTTGGGCCAGTGCAGCAGCCTCGGCGAGCACATCACCAATCGGGCGCGAGACCAGATCGCCGCGCAGACTGGGGATGATGCAAAAGGTGCAACGATGATTGCAGCCCTCGGAAATCTTCAGATAAGCGAAGTGACGCGGTGTCAACTTCATGCCGCCAGGCGGGATCAAATCGGCAAATGGATCATGCGGTTTCGGCAAATGCGCGTGAACATGATTCATCACCGCTTCTGTCGCGTGCGGGCCGGTAATCGCCAGCACTTGCGGGTGCGCATCCATCACCACATTTTCGCGCGCGCCCAAGCAACCGGTCACGATGACCTTGCCGTTCTCGCGCAGCGCCTCGCCGATGGCGTCCAGGCTTTCCTCCACCGCCGCATCGATGAAGCCGCAGGTATTCACCACCACCAAATCGGCGTCGTTGTAGGTGGGGACGATCAGGTAACCCTCGGCGCGCAACTGGGTGAGGATGCGTTCGGAGTCGAAGGTATTTTTCGGGCAACCGAGAGAAACGAAGCCGATACGTTTTGGAGCGGGCATGCAATTACTCGTTGAAATGAAAGCGTGTTTCAGCGGAATGATTTAGTCGACCATAAACGGGGGAAATGGATTCACCCCTTTTATGGTCGATTTCGGTGCTGTAATAAAATCAGCCTGCGTCTAGCGGGGCGTGCAAACAAAAGTGCTGATGCACTTCGATGGACAATCGGTACTCTGATGTTTGACCGCTTTATTAAGCTCCGAACAGTGCAGGCGGGCTTCTTCCATCGCCTCACGAAAACCTTTGTTCTTGTGTTCAATGGTGATGCTGTTGGCGTCTTTGTAAACAATCGGCGAGACGCCGCAACCTGCCAGGAGGGCGGCAAGGGTGAGGGCTGTGGTCAATCTAATCATCTTTTTCTCCTTGCGAGTTTTGCGAAAAAAACAGTCAACTTGAGTCAAAAAATCAATTGCCAGGAGTCAATTGCCCGGAATGAATTTCGGATTCAAGTTGGTTGTTGGGTTATTAGACGGTGCGTAGTTTCACAGCAAATTCGGCGATGCCCGTCTTGAACAGAAAGCGCGCGGCGGTATCCAGTGTTTTAAAGACGCGGATCTGGCGTTTATTGGTTTCCAGATTTTTTCCGTCTATCACGACCATATAGCCGGCAGTCATCACCGCATAATGGACTTGTACCTGTTTGACCGCTCTGGCATCCAAGAGCAGTTTGAGTTCGCGTTCGATCATGCTTTACCTTGTCTTTTGTTCGGCCAGTTGAAGCCTGAAGTTTCGTTGTTTATGAGGAAGACGTGGGAATGTTGCGCTAAAGCCGCCCTGTTATTCGCCTTTGCTCAGCCACATCAAGCTATCAAAACGCTGCTCGGCTTTATTTTCAATGCGAAATCGGGCCATGCCGGCGGAGCCGACGTTGATACGGTAGGCTTGCTCGGGAGGTAATCCGAGTACGTGGCAGATCGCCATGCGAATTACTCCGGCGTGCGCCACGACCAAAACATGTTGATCGGCGAAACACAATTGCAGATCCTCATAAGCGGCGACGACGCGAGCGTGAAAATCGGCCAATGGTTCGGCGCCTTCTGGCCGGTGGGCGACCGGGTCGCGCTTGAAATTGATAATGCAATTCGGATCTTGCTGTTTGAGTTGCTCCGCAGTCCGACCTTCCCAAGCGCCAAAGCCGACTTCGACAAGACGTGCGTCAAGTTGAACTGGCAGGCTTAGATCTTCCGCCAGCCATTCCGCGAAGGCTTTGCAGCGGCTCAACGGTGAACTGACGATGGCGCTCCATCGCGTCTCACCGGCTGTTGCGGCGCGCATCTGGGTCCAGCCTTTTTCGGAAAGCGGGTCATCCATCTGGCCGCGATATTTTTTGCCGCCAACAGGTTCGCCGTGGCGCAGGAAATCAAGCGTGGTCGTTGTCATGGGCATCTTCGTTTCGTCGTTTTGTTGTCGGATTCAAAAACAATCAGCGGCCGCGGAGCAGCTCTTCCACTTCGCGACGCAAGGCGTCCACTTCCATCACCGCCAGCGCGGCACGGCTACCGAGCGAATGAATGCTGCCACCCAAGGCGGCGCATTGACGATATGCCGTGCGGCTTTTCAAGTTCGCGGCCAGCAAGGGGATGCCGAATTCCGGCAGCATACCCAATACTTCTCGCGCCAGGAGCGTGTTCGGCTGCATCTGGTTTACCACCAGGCGCGCCTCCAGTTGCGGGTTCTTGTGACGCGCCAGCACGATAGCCTCGCGGATGCGTACCGAGGCCCAAAGATCAAGCGGCGATGGAATCACCGGCACCAACGCCAGATGCGCGGCGCGCAACGCGCTCGCGGTAACCGGCGCGGTGGCGGCCGGCGGACTGTCGATGACAATATAATCGAATGCATCGGTAAGTTTGCGCAACGCTTTGTGCAGTTTGCTTTCTTCACCGGAGACATCTTGCACTTCCGCCGGAAAGCCGGTCCCCATGCCAGCCCAATGCACGGCAGTATTCTGCGCATCGGCATCTGCCACCAGAACGCGTTTGCCCCGCTCCGCCAGACTCCCCGCCAGCAACATGGCCAAAGTCGTCTTGCCGGCGCCACCTTTCTGATTGACGACAGCAATAATTTTCGCACTCATGCAATTTGCTCCTGTTAACGCCGTACATGGTAGCGCCATGCTTAGCCTGATGCAGCGGCATGGGTATAATTCGCGCGTTTCTATTTAACTGGACTCGTCACATGGGCTTCCTCGCTGGCAAAAAGATACTTATCACTGGTCTGCTCAGCAACCGTTCGATTGCCTATGGCGTCGCAAAATGTTGCCATCGCGAGGGCGCTGAACTGGCCTTCACCTATCAAGGCGAAAAGCTGAAAGACCGTGTACTCGGGCTGATCAAAGACTTCAGCGGCGACGAGCCATTGTTGTTTCCTTGCGATGTCAGCAGCGACGAAGAAATCGCCGCACTGTTTGAAAGTCTGGGCAAACATTGGGATGGCCTCGACGGCCTGGTGCATTCGATTGCCTACGTGCCGAAAGAAGCACTCGACGGCAGCTATCTGGACTTCGTTACGCGCGAGAATTTCCGTGTCGCACATGACATATCCAGCTACTCCTTCACTGCGCTGGCAAAGGCCGGTTTGCCGATGATGATGGGCCGCAACGCCGCCATGCTGACCATGACCTACCTTGGCGCAGCCCGTTCGGTGCCACATTACAACGTCATGGGACTGGCCAAGGCCAGCCTGGAGGCCAGCGTGTATTACCTGGCATCCAGCGTTGGACCGAAAGGCATACGCGTCAATGGTCTTTCCGCCGGCCCGATCAAGACACTCGCCGCATCCGGCATCGCCGATTTCAACAAGCTGCTGGCTTGGGGCGAGAAACATTCTCCGCTGCGTCGCAATGTCACCATCGAAGAAGTCGGCAATACCGCCGCCTTCCTGCTCTCTGACCTGGCTTCCGGCATCACCGGGGAAATCACCTATGTCGATTCCGGCTTCAGCAGCACGGCAGGTTTGTCGACCGACGATTAAGGGATGCAGAAATAGCCGATGTTCCGTTTTTGGTGGTGCTGGCGGGATGCAGCGCCAGGCGTACCGAGTGTCGTGTGGCTAACACACAAGCGAGGTACAACGACGCAATGCGCCCGTTAGTGCTGCCATAAATGGGATATTGGCTGTTTCCGCATCCCTAAGCGACTGTCCATGAATAACCTGGCATGGTCATTCCCTTCAAGCGACCGGCAACGCAGCACCGCGCCCACCCGTGCAGCCAGAATGTCCTGGTTATTCATGGACAGTCGCCAAGTCCCTTCAAGCGCATTACCGGCTGTTCAATGTGCGCAGATACAGCCGACTCGAACAATTGTTTATTTGAAAACTCAATCGCCAAACCCGCGTTTCGGGTTTAGCTTTGAGCAGAGTTCAAATCCGTTGAAGTTGCGTGTATTCAGACGCTTCTACCTGATGCGACTTACCCAACAGAACGTTTGGCATTGATGAACGCGCCGAGGCGTTTATCGGTATTGAGGATGTGGTTCACCAGCCAGGTGTTGAGGAAATTCAGAATATCGTCAGACGATACCAACTGGCCATCCTTGAGGCTTTCGCGCACCGCCACTACTTTGGCGGAGAAGCCTCGGTGTTGCTGCAGGTGGCGGTTCATCGCCTCTTCGGTTTCTTCAGCGTAGCCGTATTCCTGCATCAACTCCTCCTCTGTGTCGAAGTGGTAGAGGGCATAACTCAGCAGATCCTGGGTAATCTGTTCCAGCAACTGCGGGTTCGCACCGAGGGTGAGCTTGGCGCCGGCCTCGTTCAGGGTGTGAACCAGAATCATGTGTTGTTCATCGATTTCGGTCACGCCGGTGGCGAAGTTTTCATTCCAGACCAGGGGCTGATAAGGTGTGCTCACGTTGCGGTCTCCTTGTACGAGGGTAATAGTTTACGCGCCGGCCAGTTGGCCAGTGACAGGCGCAGCTTGTGCATCCGATCGATCAGCGCGGTGCTTGCTTCAACGAGCGCCAGCTTGGCGCTCTGAATCGCCCCGGTGTCGCCGGATCGATAAGCGGACATCAGGGATTCCGCCCGTCGATGCACTTGACGGTATGCTTGATTGATTTCGAGGAACTCAGGGTGGTCACCATAGCGTCGCAGTCCGGAGCCCTGACTCCATTTCTGGAAGCCGCATTCTTCGAGCGTTAGCGCTTCGAGATCAGTCTGTGCAAGCGGTTTGTCGAGCCAGCGTTCCAGCCAATGGCGATGCGCCACTTCCATCAACAAGAGGTCGAAATCACTGCGCGAGGGGAAGTGCTTGCTGTCTAACCGCCAGCGCGGGTCAGGCTGGAATTCGCGCACCCAAGCGAGGACTTTCTCGGCCGGCATCGGCCGCGACAGACCATAACCCTGCATCAGATCGCAACCGAGATCGAGCAACATCAGGATCTGCTCTGTGGTTTCCACGCCTTCGGCCACGACTTGATGATGGAAGGCAGAGGCGAGACCAATAACACCTTGGACGATAGCGAGATCGCCGGGGTCGTCCAGCATGTCGCGGACAAAGGTCTGGTCGACTTTGAGGACATCGACAGCAAGCCGCTTGAGATGCACCAACGAGGAATAACCAGTGCCGAAGTCATCGAGCGCAAAGTGGATGCCATAGCTATGTTGCTGCGCCATGACTCGGCTGACTGCGTTGATGTCTTCGAGAGCAGCCGTTTCAACCAACTCAAGCTCCAGGCGACCAGCCATTTCCGGCGGATAGGCTGAAAGCATGGCGAGCATCCGCTCGTTGAAACTGCCATGTACAAACTGTCGCACCGTAACATTTACACTGACCGCAAGATCGAGCCCGGCCTGCCGCCATGCCTCCATCTGACGCAAAGCCTCGGCGATCACCCATTCTCCAAGTCGGATGATGAGGTCATCGTGCTCAATGATCGGAATGAACTCGGCTGGGCCGCGAATGCCCAGTGTGGGGTGATTCCAGCGAATCAGCGCCTCCATGCCAGCGATGCGGCCGTTGCGGCAGTCGACCTTGGGCTGGTAGAAGAGGCTGAATTGACCTTTTTCCAGTGCTTTTTCGATGCGCTTGTAGAGACCTTGGTTAGCGCGCAGCCGCAATTCGACGGCGGTGTCGAAAACATGGAAGCGGTTCTTGCCCTTCTCCTTCGCCACATACATGGCTTGGTCGGCGTGACGGAGCAGTTTGTCGGCATCGGTCTCGTCGCCTTGGTAAAAGGTCACGCCCAGGCTGCCCGAGACGCGGATTGGCTGCCCCACGTAAGAGAAAGGTTGAGCCACTGAATCGAGTAGCCGATGCAGCGCCAGTTCGCACGTCTCGGCAATCTTGAAGCCGCCCAGCAGCAACGCGAATTCATCGCCGCCGATGCGCGCCACCGTGTCGCCGGCGCGGATTGCATCAAGCAGTCGGCGGGCGATCTCCTGCAGCACGGCATCGCCGGCCTGGTGGCCGAGGCTGTCGTTGACCGGCTTGAAGCCATCCAGATCCATGATGCAGACCGCCAGCATTTCACCGGAGCGTTTGCAGTGCGCCATGGACAGCCGCATTCGATCAGCCAATAGAAGCCGGTTGGGCAGACCAGTCAGGATATCGTAATGGGCAATAAGCTCCAGTTGACGCTGATGCTCTACCTGATAGGTGATATCGGTAAAGCTGCCGATTACCCTGACAGGATGGCCAAGCGGGTCTTTTTCCACTACTCGACCACGGTCAAGCACCCAAATCTGACTGCCATCTTTGCGCAGCAAACGATGCTTCGAGGTGTAGTTATCACTCAGTCCATCAAGCAGGGCGGAGAAGCGTTTCTGAACCGCTTGGCTGTCATCCGGATGCAGCAGATTGGCGAATGCATCGAAGGTCTCGGCAATTTCACCCGGCGCAGCCTTTAACAGTTTGTACCACTGCGGGTTATGGATCACTTTTCCGGAAGGTATATGCCAGTCCCAGATGCCTTCATCGGTGATTGCCAGCACTTCTTGCAGCCGACGCTCGCTGTCGGCCACCTTTGCCTGAGCCTGAATAACATCGGTGATGTCCTGGGCAATCACCAATATCTGGTCATGGCCGAGTGCACTTTTGAAAGGCTTCTTGATTGATCGGTAATGATGAACCTCGCCGGTTGCGCGATCGACGCTCTCCTCATAGACGATTTCGGCAGCGCCTTTCGCCATGATCTCAATAACATTGCTGCGGAAGAAATCAGACATCTCCTTGGGCACGCCAAAGTCACCATCATTCTTGCCCAACATGGCTTCCGGGGTGGTGTTGTAAAGCTGGGCCACTGCCCGATTACAAAGCAGGAAATCACCGTTGTGATCTTTCAGCACAATGGGATCGGGGATTTCATTGATTACCGCATCCAGTAATTGTTGGCTTTCAAGAAGTTTTTCTTCGTTTTTCTTGCGTTCGGTGATGTCCTCCCCGGCGGACAATCCCCCGATGACACGACCTTCTTTATCTCGGATAGCGCTGTTGTGCCAGGCAATCAGGCGTTCATCGCCAGCGCGAGTGAGCACCAGGCTTTCATGATATTCGGCCAATGCCAGCTTGCCAGACAAAGACCTTTTGAATGCTTCGCGGTCTTGATCCACATCGATGCTGCGCGGCAAACAGGCCGTAAACCAATCCTTGCCGAGCAACTCATCATCTCGATAGCCCAGGATCTGACAGCTCTTGCGGTTGATCAGCGTGATGCGCCCATTGATGTCCAGCGCCACGATCATCGCTTCCACCGTGGACAGAATGTTGTGCGAGCTGTCGCGCTCCATTAACAGGGCTTGTTCCGCCAAAACCTGGTCAGTGATGACACGGGCGACGCCGAACAAACCAGTGATCTCGCCCTGCTCATTCTTGATTGGATACTTGCGGTTATCGACCCATCCTTTCATTCCATCGTTGGTCTGAAACTCCTGAATTTCCTGGGCAACGGGAATGCCCGCAAAAACCTGCTTTTCGAGCCGGTAATAGAGGTCGGCATAGGCCTCGGGAAATACGTCGTAATCGGTCTGGCCGATCAGGTCCGTCCAGTGTCTTGCTGGATCGGTAACATTGACCAGGGTCTGGCTGGCACCGGTGAACACATGATTCCGATCCTTGAAAAAGATGAAATCATTGGTCTTCTCCATCATCGTCCGGAAGCTGGCGCTCGACATCAGCGCATCCGGATCCTTGAACAGACTTTTCGCATCCTGCAAGCGCAAACTCAAAGTGGCCTCAGCCTCAGTTTGAAAATGAGCCATTGCATATTCCGCATGCAGGCAACGAATTCGACGATTGGCCTGACGCAAACGCAGGTTACAAATCTGCAACTGGGTGCCGGGCTGGCAAGTCAGCATTGCATCAACGATGTCTCGATCGTCAGAATGAATCAATTCAGCAAGAGATACCGACCCATCCTTGAAACTGCCCGGACTGAAACCAAGGAGTGATTCGATGTCACCTTCAATCGCCAAAACGCATAATTGCGGAACGGGCATCAACCGCAAAGTGACATCCAGGTTCTGCACCGCATCCATGGCAATCATTCCGTTACTCAAGGCGATACGACTTTTGTTCCAGCTTCAATCCGGTTTTAGTCCAGGTTTTCGGTATAGACCAATTACTGAATTTCCAGTCGAATGTTGTACGAATACAAAAACCGAACAGCGACCATCGTGGCGATTGCTATTGACCAGGATCAGCATGGTTGAGGGAACAACCGGATTATTTCGATGAAGCATTGCCGACAACGACCTGAGTCCAACAACCTGGATTTCGGCCGACACGAAGGTGACGGAATAAACCAATGCCTGCGCGGGGAAAGTTCATGGGGTTTATGCTGAATGACAGCAATGGCTAGCGCAAGTAGCGAAGAAGTCTGGGCGTCGGCTATGGATCGAATTTCAACAATCAAACGACTCTTCGACGAAAAAGCCTGGGTTACAGACTTATTCGCCGCAGAAGGCCAAGTAATTATTCTGACTATTCTTTCGGCTCAAGCGCGGTTGGCTCAATCTTGATCTTGGCGCGCGCCTTGGCGCTCTCCAGATAGGCGCGCATTTCCTCCTGCGCCAGCAAGCGACGCAAGTCGTTTCGCATTGCAGTGACTTGTCCAGCCGGAGGCTCGCTCGCAGCAACACGATTGATGCGATACAAGCGATATCCTTCCGCCGACTCGACGCCAACCCAGGTCGGCGCCTTGCTCGCATTGACACTGAAGATCGCCCGCACCGAAGCGGAAGGCACATTCAAAGGCTGCATGCGAGAAACGGTCATCGGGGCAGAAAGTCCCGCTGGCGTTTGTCCAGCAAGCGCGGATTCGAGCGCTTTCTTGCCAGCCTCCACCGCCTGTTTACGTGCGGCGATGGTGGTCAGGCGAGCGCGAATCTGGTCAGCCACCTCCGCCAACGGGCGAACGCCGGCGGCACGATGTTCAATCACCCGGGCCGAAACCAACGTATTGGGTGCAACTTCAACGGCTTCGACGTTCTGCTTTTTATTGATCGAATCGTCGCTCAATAGCGCATCCATCAAGCGTGTATCACCCAGCATGCTCGGCTGCGCATTGCCTTTGCCGATCCAACCACTTTCTTCGATCTTGAGGTTGAATTCTTTAGCCGCCGGTTCCAGGCTTTCCGGCTGCTCATAAACCATGTTGTTGAAACGCTCGGCAGCATCAACAAAACGTTTTTGCGCCTCTTGCTGCTTGAGCGAGGTGATGATGTCATCCTTGACCACCGCGAAACCCAATTTGGCGCCGCCCAGCACACCGTCAAGGCGGATGATGTGAAAGCCGAACTGGGACTCGACCAGGCCCTGAATCTCGCCCGGCTTCATTGCCCAGACCGCATCGGCAAAGGGTTTCACCATCATGTCACGGGAAAATGCACCGAGATCGCCGCCATTGGCGCCAGAACCGGGATCTTCCGAATGCTGACGCGCCAGTTCAGCAAATTTTTCCGGCGTCTTGCGCACCTCTGCCAGCAATTTTTCGGCGCGTGCTTTGGCTGCCTGCTTGCTGGCGGCATCGGCGGCCGCATCCATCTTGATCAAAATATGACTGGCACGACGTTGCTCTGGCTCTTGAAACTGGTTCGGGTTTTCATCGAAGAACTTGCGCGCTTGCTCTTCGCTGATCTGAACAGCCGCTTCAAGACCGGCCTGAGACAGGGTCAGATATTGCACGCGCACCATCGCGGGTGTTGCGTAATCTGCCTGGTGAGACTTGTATTCGGCTTCAATCGACTTGTCATCGATCTTGCTGTTGGCCGCATAGACTTTCTGGTCGAACACCACCTCGTTGACCTCACGTTGCTGTGCCAGCAAATTGGCCAATCCGGTCACGCTCGGTGCGGCGAAGATAGCACCCTCTCCGTAGCCGATCTGGACTTGCTTGAGCAACAGATCCTGGCTGATCATCGCCAGTAATTCGCCGTTGCTCATGCCACGACTCCGCAGCCATGCATCAAGCCGCGCTTGGGAAAATGCGCCGTTTTCCTGAAAAATCTCGATACCCGCCAGCACCGCATTCACTTGCGGCTCAAGGATGGCGAAACCAACCTTGCTGGCCGCCTGAGACAGCACCTGCGTATTGACCATTTGATCGATGACCAATTTACGCAAGGCTTTGGCGTCCACCTTGCCCCCCATCTGCTCTTCTTGTTCTCTCAAGGTGCGGACAAAATCGCGCTGGGTGATTTCGAAATCGCCTACTTTCGCCGCTGGAGGCTCGGTACCAGAACCAGAGAAGTAAGAATCAACGCCCCACAAGGCAAAAGGAACGATCAATAACGCGAGAATTACTTTAGCGATCCAACCTTGGGCACGTTCACGAATGGCTTCTAACATAGCGCTTTAATCACTTAAACAGGGGAAAAAAGCAAACACGATGGCATTGTTCGCTACGATGACAAACACACAAGTGCCTGATTATATTGATCTGGCGGAAGCGGTGAGATTCGAACTCACGAACGGTTTCCCGTTGCCGGTTTTCAAGACCGGTGCAATCGACCACTCTGCCACGCTTCCAAGGGCCGGCATTCTAACTTGGCTTGGCCCGACTCTGAAACTGAACTTTTACTTGAAACAACATGAAATCAGCTGAAATTTGCTGCCGGCTGAGCGATTGAGCTAAAAGCTTCGAAATAGCCGGGGAAAGTTTTGGCGACGCATTGGGGGTCGTTGATGCGCACCGGCACGCCACCCAGGCTAATCAGAGAGAAACACATCGCCATCCGATGGTCATCGTAGGTATCGATAACCGCACCGGAAATCAACCTTGCAGGTGGCGTCACGCGGATGAAGTCGGCCCCCTCCTCCACCGTCGCCCCGACTTTACGCAATTCCGTTGCCATTGCGGCGATGCGATCGGTTTCCTTGACCCGCCAAGAGGCAATATTGCGCAAGGTGGTGTCGCCATCGGCGAACAACGCCAGCACCGCCAGCGTCATCGCCGCATCGGGGATGTGGTTGCAATCGAGGTCGATGGCCTGAAGTTTGCTGCCGCAGCCAAGGCGGCATTCGATCCAGTTGGGGCCGAACCCAATCTCCGCGCCCATGCGCGCCAGTGCTTCGGCAAAGCGGACATCGCCCTGGATGCTGTTGCGGCCGACACCTTCAACCCGCACCGGACCGTGTCCAAGCGCGCCGGCGGCGAGGAAATAGGATGCCGAGGAGGCATCGCCTTCGACCGTGATTTCGCCCGGACTGCGATACACCGCCGCAGGTACGGTAAAACTTTGCCAACCATCACGCCGCACTTCGACACCAAAGCGGTGCATCAGATTCAAGGTAATTTCCACATAAGGCTTGGAAATCAGCTCGCCCTCGACGCGCAGAGTAACTTCGCGTCCAAGCAAGGGCGCAGAAAGCAGCAGGCCGGTGAGATATTGGCTGGAAACGTTGCCTTTGACGCTGGCGACGGCTTCCGCGCCTGGTCGTGCTGGTGCTATCGACAGCGGCGGAAAGCCGTCTTGCTGCAGATAGGTAATTTGCGCGCCAAGCTGGCGCAATGCGTTGACCAGATCGCCAATCGGGCGTTCGTGCATGCGCTCGACGCCGCTCAAGCGGTAATCGCCGCCGGCCAGCGCGGTGGCGGCGGTAAGGGAGCGGAAAGCAGTGCCGGCATTGCCAAGAAACAATTCGGCCTGTTTGACCGGAAAGGCCCCGCCGATACCCTGCACGTTGTAGTCGTCACTGGCATCGATTCGTTGCCATTTCACCCCCAGGCGAGTCAGCGATTCGAGCATGACCTGGGTGTCGTCGGAGTCAAGCAGGCCTTTGACGCGTGTTTCTCCTTCGGCCAGTGCGGCGAGCAACAACATGCGATTGGAGATGCTTTTCGAGCCTGGCAGACGGATTTTGCCGCGTGCGCCAGATAGCGCGGGGAGATCGAGGAATTCCATAATTTTGACCTGATGATAAAACCTGATGATGAATCTATTCGTTGAATTTGCCTTGCAGCCAGCTTTCACGCGCCTGACGGGCGCGCGCAAAAACTTCTTCGAGCGCGGCCCCATCGCGAGTAGCCACCAATTCACGCACTGATTTGAGTTTTTCGACCATCGCATCCAGCTCATCGAGCAAGGGCTCGCGATTGGCCAAAGTGATATCGCGCCACATCTCTGGATGACTGCCGGCAATGCGTGTGGCATCGCGCAGCCCTGCGCCGGCATAACGGAAATAGATCTCCGCATGTGGCCGGCTGGCCAGTTCGTCCATCAGCGCAAAGGCCAGCAGATGCGGCAAATGACTGACCGCCGCGAAAACCTGGTCATGCAATAAAGCCTCCATCCGCGCCAGACGCGCGCCACAGGCCCCCCAAAGCGACTCGACCAAGCGCACATCGGCAGCGCGGTTCTCCGGCAGTGGGGTCAGGATGAGTGGCTTGTCGACATAGAGACCGATGCGCGCGGCGGCCGCTCCATTGGTTTCCGCACCGGCGATGGGATGTCCGGGCACAAACTGCGCGACACGTTCGCCGAGACCGGCGCGTGCGGCGGCGATGACGTCCTGCTTGGTGCTGCCGGCGTCGGTGACAATGCAGTTTGGCGGCAACACCGGTGCCAATTCAGTGAATACCGCAGGCATTGCACCAACCGGCACGGCAAGCATGATCAGATCGGCATTGGCGGCGGCGCTCGCCAGATTTCTACCAATGACGTCGATAACGCCCAGTTGCAGCGCGGTTTCCAGATTGGCCCGACTGCGGCCAATGCCGGTCACCCGTTCTACCAGGCCTTGCCGCTTCAGATCGAGCGCAAAGGAGCCGCCGATCAGGCCGACGCCGACGATGACCAGATGCTTGATCACGCTCGCACCAGGATTTCACCCAGCGCCGTCAGGAAACGGAGATTCTGTTCAGGTAATCCGATGCTGACGCGCAGATGTTCCGGCATGCCGTAGTTGCCGACCGGACGCACGATGACGCCACGCTTCAATAATTCTTGAAACACCGCCGCAGCCGCACCAACTTTGACGCAGACAAAATTGCCATAAGAAGGAATAAACGCCAGCCCCATGCGCTGAAATCCTTGCACCAGTTGCGCCATGCCGGCGTCGTTGATGCGCTTCGACTCGGCCAGAAAATCGACATCGCTCAAGGCGGCCGTCGCCGCTGTCAAAGCCAGTGAGTTGACGTTGAAAGGTTGCCGCACCCGATTCAGCATGCCGGCCACATCCGCATGAGCCAGCGCAAAACCGACCCGCAAGCCAGCCAGACCGTAGGCCTTGGAGAAGGTCCGCGTCAGCACCAGATTGGGAAACTCCGCCAACCAGGAAACGCTGGGCGCTTGCAGGCCGGCATCGAGAAATTCGCCATACGCCTCATCCAGAACCACGATGATATGTTCCGGCACCGACGCAATGAAGCTGTGCAATGCGGTGGCGGCGAGCAAGGTGCCGGTGGGGTTGTTGGGGTTGGCGATGAAGATGACGCGGGTGTCGTCGCGAATAGCTTGCCGCATGGCTGCCAGGTCGTGACCATAATCCAGCGCGGGCGCTTCAACACCGGTGGCGCCGGTAGCCTGGGTCACCAGGGGATACACCGCGAAGGCATGTTGCGAATAAACCGCCGAGGTTCCCGGTGCCAGGAACGCGCGCGCGACCAATTCAAGCACGTCGTTGGAGCCGTTGCCGAGCACAACACCGGCCATGCCGATGCCGGCAAACTCGACACCAAGCTTGTCGACAATGGCCAACTTGAGTTCGAAACCATTGCCATCCGGGTACAAAGCCAGTTCGTCGATTGCGCCGGCGATGGCGTTACGCGCCTTCGGGCTGATGCCGAGCGGATTTTCGTTTGAAGCCAGTTTGACGATATCGGCTTCGTTCAATCCCATCTCTCGCGCCAGTTCGGAAATAGGCTTGCCAGGTTGATAGGGCGCGATGGTGCGGATGTAAGCAGGAGCTAGAGCAGAAGGTTGCATGGGAAATTGCTTCAAACAGCGACCGGGTAGGCGCCCAGGATTTTCAAGAAAGAACAGTGTTGTTCAACTTCGCTCAAGGCGGACTGAATGTTGGGTTGGTCGTTATGCCCATCAATGTCGACATAAAAAACGTATTCCCATGCCCCATTGCGCGCTGGACGCGACTCCAGTTTAGACAAACCGATATTGTGGCTAGCCAACGGCGCAAGAAGCTCAAGCAGTGCGCCAGGGCGATTATGAGCAGAGAGCACCAGCGAGGTTTTATCGCGGCCGGAGGGCGCGGTTTGCTCTCGCCCGAGCACCAGAAAACGCGTGGTGTTGTTGGCTTCGTCCTCGATATCGTGGGCGACGATATACAAGCCATAGCGTTCGGCGGCGATTTCTCCGGCAATCGCTGCGGCATCCGGGTTTTCCGCCGCCAGTCGCGCGGCTTCGCCATTACTGGTCGCCTCGATGGTTTTTACGCCACGCAGGTTCTGGCTCAACCATTCGTGACATTGGCCGAGAGACTGCGCATGCGAATAAATAACTTCGATGCCGTCCATGCCTTCGCCCCCGCCCCGCACACGCATCAAACACTGGCGCACCCGCAACATCACTTCGCCGCAGATCTTCAATGGGCTGCTGAGGAGCAGATCGAGGGTGCGATTAACCGCGCCTTCAGTGGAGTTTTCCACCGGCGCGATGCCGTAATGCGCTTCACCACGTTCCACCGCGCGAAACACATCATCGATACTGGCGCAGGCCATCCCCTGAGTAGCGTGGCCAAAATGCTTGACGGCGGCGGCTTCAGAGAAGGTGCCTTGCGGGCCCAGATAGGCGATGGTGAGCGGCTCTTCCAAGGCGCGGCAGGCTGACATGATCTCCTTGTACAACACGGAAATCGATTCGGCCGGCAACGGGCCAGGATTGTCTGTCTGCATGCGTCGAACCACCTGAGCTTCACGCTCCGGTTTGTAGACGATGCCATTTTTCAGGTGGCCGATGGTCTGCGCCAGACGCGCGCGCTGGTTGAGCAGAAGCAAGACCTGATCGTCGACAGCATCGATCTGGTTGCGCAGGGATAGAAGTTCGTCGCTCATAAGCAATCAAAAACTCAAACAGATGGAAGGTAACGCACACGCAACACGCCCTCGATGGCGGCAAGATTAGCGACAACCTCGTCGGTCACGGCGGCATCGACATCAACCAGGGTGAAGGCCATTTCGCCTTTCGACTTGTTCACCATGTTGTGGATGTTCAGGCCGGCGGCGGCAAGCGCGGTGGATATCTGGCCGAGCATGTTGGGCACATTGGCATTGGCAATGGCCAGCCGAAATGCGGATTCACGCGGCAGATTGATGTTGGGAAAATTCACCGCGTTCAGGATATTGCCGTTTTCGAGATAGTCGACGATTTGATCCGCCACCATCACGGCACAGTTTTCTTCCGCTTCCTCGGTCGATGCGCCCAGATGCGGCAGAGCGACAAAACCCGGATGTTGCTTCAGAAGATTGCTCGGAAAATCACAGATATAGGCATGCAGTCGGTGCTCATTCAGCCCATCCAGCACAGCCTGTTCATTGACGATACCGTCGCGCGCAAAATTCAGCAGTACACAACCTTTGCGCATGATTTTGACGCGATCGGCGTTGATCAGGTCTTTTGTCGCCGGCACCAGCGGCGTATGCAGACTGATGAAATCCGAATGTTTGATCAAATCCTCCACCGAAGCCGCTTTTTTGACTTGCGACGGCAAGCGCCAGGCGGCATCGACAGTAATTTCCGGGTCGTAACCGATGACGTTCATGCCGAGGCGAATCGCCGCATCCGCCAGCAATGATCCAATTGCCCCCAAACCGATAATGCCCAGCGTGCGGCCAGGCAATTCATGGCCGACAAAAGCCTTTTTGCCGGCTTCCACTTGCTTGTGCAGCGACGCTTCATCGCCCTGCAAGCCGGCGACAAAGTGCATTGCAGGCGCAATATTGCGCGCCCCCAGCAGCATGCCGGCGATAACCAGTTCTTTCACCGCATTGGCATTGGCGCCCGGCGCATTGAAAACCGGCACACCGCGCTCGCTCATCGCGCGCACCGGAATATTGTTGGTTCCCGCCCCGGCGCGGCCGATGGCCATAACGCTGGCGGCGATCGACATCGCATGCATATCCTGCGAACGCACCAGAACGCCATCCGGTTCAGTTACGTCATTGCCAACCGTGTAAGCGCCAGGCAAACGAGCCAGACCACGTTTTGAAATTGCATTCAGGGTAAGAATTTTCTGGTTTTGGGCCATGCGCCGCCTTTCCGCAAAAGTAATAAATGATTAGCCGGCGCGCAGGACACGCACCGGCCAGGTTGCTGCCGAATCAGGCGTGGGCTTTCTCGAATGCCTTCATGTAGTCAACCAGCGCCCGCACGCCTTCGACCGGCATTGCGTTGTAGATCGAAGCGCGCATGCCGCCGACTGAACGGTGGCCCTTCAATTGCACCAGATTGTTCGCTTTGGCGCCTTTGAGGAATTCCTCATCCAGCGCGGCATCTTTCAGGGTGAACGGAATGTTCATCAACGAACGGTTCTCGCGCGCAACCGGCGAGTTGTAGAAATCGGTGGCATCAAGGTAGTCGTACAACAAACCAGCCTTCAGCCGATTGGTTGCCTCCATCGCGGCCAGACCGCCCTTGCTCTTCAGCAGTTTGAACACCAACCCGGCGATGTAAATGCCGTAAGTGGGCGGAGTGTTGTACATGGAATCGTTTTCGCCGTGCGTCTTGTAGTCGAACATTGTCGGCGTGCCGGGCAATACCTGACCGATCAGATCATCGCGCACGATCACCAGGGTGAGGCCGGCCGGGCCGATGTTTTTCTGCGCACCGGCGTAAATCAGGCCGAATTTGGACACATCGATCGGGCGCGACAGGATGGTTGAAGACATGTCCGCCACCAGCGGCACATCACCGGTTTCCGGGGTCCAGAAGATTTCGACGCCGCCGATGGTTTCGTTCGGCGTGAAATGCACATAAGCCGCATTCGGATCGAGCTTCCAGGCATCCTGCGTCGGCGCGTAGCTGAAGTTCTTGTCATCAGAACTGGCTACTACATTCACCGCGCCGAATTTCTTCGCTTCCTTGATCGCTTTTTTCGACCACTCGCCGGTATTCAGATAGTCGGCGGAGGCTTTGCCACGATACAAGTTCAGCGGAACCATGGCGAACTGGCTGGATGCGCCGCCTTGCAGGAACAACACTTTGTAGTTGGCGGGAATGGCCATCAACTCACGCAGATCGGCTTCGGCTTGCGCCTGAATGCCCATGTACTCTTTGCCGCGATGCGACATTTCCATCACCGACATGCCGCAACCTTGCCAATTGACCAGTTCGTCGCGCGCCTGTTCGAGGACTTCACGAGGGAGAACGGCGGGGCCGGCGCTGAAGTTGTAAAGACGTTCCATGATGGTTAAAGACCTTTCCAGTAAGTGAAGGGGTTACAAAAAAATCAGAGACGTTTGTCCATCTCTTCAATGGCTCATTTTCTTGGACGGCGGAGCGTCCAAACCTTGCATCAGGTCAAGTCTGGCGATTCTTGCCGCGTTCGTCTCGCCGTTAACGTTGACAATATTGAGCTTGCCAAGACCTTGATGCAGTTCATTCTTGAAGTCGTACACCGCGCCAATCACCGTGAGGCGACCGCTGATGACGTCTTCTTCAAATTTGTTCATCGCCTGGCGCACCTGATTATTGACGTTGAGTTTGACGCTGCTCAAGCCGGCATCGCCTTTCGGAATCTGAATGGTATCGAGTTCGCGCTTGATGGCGGACGACTCCGAGCTGTAGTCAGCTGAGGCCGCCTTGATCGCACCGCAAGCGACATGGCCGACAATCAACAGCAAGGGGGTATGCAGGTGATGTACACCGTATTCAACCGAACCTTCGGAAGTGGTGATCTGGTTGCCAATATTGCGGATGACAAATAAATCACCATCCGGCGTCTCATCAATAGCATGGGTATGCACGCGCGAATCCGAGCAAGTGATGATGGTGGCACGCGGATGCTGGCCTTCGGCAAGGTGTGCAAAGTGAGCGGGGCGATTCTTGCGCATGAAATTACGGTTGCTTTTGTTGATCTCACGCAGCATGTCTTTTGCGCTGCTGTTCGATTGCTGCTTGTCATTCAACGCGGCGGCGTACTCGCGAATTGTCTCTTTGACGATGCTGCGGATCATTTCTTTCTCCGCATCACTCATCACCGGGGCGCTCGCCGACGGAATGCTCAACACCGGCAAGTCTTCAGCATGCGCGAACAAAGAAAACAACAAGCCAAACAATATGCATACGCTACGTTTCATCTTTCACCCCTTTTGTAAAAGTTTAACCCGGCTGCATGCGATTACGGCCGCCGATCTGGAAACTTCAGGCGAACGAAATGCCGCTTGGCCCGGTTAGCGGCCTTGACCGGATGTTGAAAATCACCGCCAAGCAAGCCCGGATATTTCAAAAATGCTTACGCGCCCTCGCTGGTCCCTCGTGCGCACTGGCAAGTATCGCGTTACCCGCCAGGGCCCCAAGACATTGTTGGAAGCAGGGCTACGAATCATGAATCGAGGATGCAAAATTCTCGTCAAGCCTACACACTTCACAAACTAAAGAATCTGTCAGTCAGACAGGTATTTGCTGTTACAAGGAGTTGTCCGTAAAAATGAGCGTGTATGCAGTTATTGACTTCGAGACGACAGGGCTATCGCCTGAATATGGCGCACGTCCAACTGAAATCGCGGTTGTCCTCATCGACGGCGACAGGATTCTCGATCGCTACCAAAGCTTGATGAACCCAGGCGTGCCGATCCCCTATGATATACAGACGTTGACAGGCATCACTAACGCCATGGTCCGCAGCGCACCCAAAGTCGAGACAGTCATGGCAGAAGCGTCCGATTTCGTCGGAGACCATCCCATGCTTGCCCACAATGCCGCGTTCGACCGTAAATTTTGGGATACTGAACTGCAACGGATAAAACGCTGGCAGCAAAAGGAGTTTGCCTGCTCGTTACTGCTGGCGCGGCGATTGTTCCCGCAAGCGCTCAACCACAAATTGGCCACCTTGGTCCGGACACTGCACCTCCCCGCGACAGGTCGATACCACCGCGCCCTGGCCGATGCCGAAGCCACCGCCTACTTGCTGCAACGTATCAAGCAAGAAATCCAGCACCGCTTTGGCTTGTCGGCGGTCAGCCACGAACTGCTGATCGCCATACAAAGCACGAATCGGAACAAGCTCGAAGCCTGTGTTGAGCGCCATCTGAACACGGGAAAGTGAATTCTGTTGCAAAAAGAAATGCATGACTTGATTGGCTGCAAGAGCAGTTGATCGAGCCGGCCCAGTCCGGCTTAAGATAGGTCAAGCACAGCAGGCCCATCCTGTCGGCATCACGCCAACGTTGAACGCGCATGCAAAATTGTGACGTTAACAAGACCGTAAGTCGGGTTAGCGATCAATCGGCCTGCAGCCGCAAATCGCGCCGAAGAAAACAGTAGGGTGGATAAGCGCAGCGCATTCACCTTTCGGGCCACGATAGTGGATGCGCTGCGCTTATCCGCACCAAGCCCGCCTCAGTCTTGTAGATCGAGCATAAAAGCGTGCGTGCTTCATCGGCTCGGGTGAGTGACTCGCGCAAGATATTCGCCATCGCCATCGCCGTCTCGGCCCGGTAGGCCAGCATTTTGATGGCATCGACAAAATGTTTGCTGTGCGTGCTGAGCTGCTTGAAGCGCTGCTCTGCCGGCAAAT
>JAIFKV010000119.1 GCA_020049415.1 Betaproteobacteria bacterium | reverse complement strand
GCCATGTCCAACAGGCCACTCAACCGGACCGCGCAAAATGCCGGTTCGCTTCGTGGTTGCCGGCTCCCGCCCGCCCGGTTAGCTTTGACGTTATAGGGTGAGAGCGCAAAGCATCCCTGCATCAACCTTCTCCTTAAGTTGGTTGGCGCTCTCATTGAATTGTGGGTTGTCATAGCAGCGTCCCCTTCGCATGCCAGCCGTCGCACCGGGCCGAATGACGAACGGGCACTTGATGCAGCTTGCATTTGATGCTGTTGCCGCTCAGCTGCCGTTGCTTGGTGCTTTCCGCACAGTCACGGCAGCGCGCTGTTTGATGATCGCGGTAGGCCGGTTGGATGATCTTGTTGCTCATATCAGCTCCATTTGCATCTACAAATAATCTTTGATTCCAGCAATTAACGCATCTACAATAATTGTCATGGGAACGCGATTGATCTGGGATGAAGGCAAGCGGCTGGCGAACCTTGCCAAGCATGGTCTTGATTTCGCCGATGCCTGTGAGGTGCTTGATTCGCGTTACCGGCTGGATGTGCCGGTGGTGCGGGCTGGCGAGGTAGGATGCAGTCGATTTCCTACGCGCTGGGCTTTCTGGCGGTGCTGACGGTGGTTCACACCGAGCGCGACGGTGCGGCGCGCGTGATCAGCTTCCGCCACGCAAGCGAAAAGGAATGGAGG
The DNA here is from genome assembly GCA_020049415.1 of Betaproteobacteria bacterium. Taxonomy (GTDB): domain Bacteria; phylum Pseudomonadota; class Gammaproteobacteria; order Burkholderiales; family Thiobacillaceae; genus PFJX01. The sequence continues at coordinate 21,471 of JAIFKV010000119.1, read as the reverse complement.
CAATACGATGCCTGGCTCGAAAACCAATAACATGACGCTGGATGAAGTCCGCGCCGCTGTACGGTCGGTTCCGCCTGCACAGCATTTCGTCTGGAATGGCGTGGAGGAAGATGACCGGCCGGCATCCGATGCGGAGTTGCGCGCCGGGGTGGCGGCAGCGCGCAAGGTGCGTGGCAGGCCAGCGGGTTCGGCCAACAAGGAGCAAGTTACGATCCGCTTCGATACGGATGTGCTGGCGGCTTTTCGTTCCGCCGGCCCGGGTTGGCAGACCCGGATGAATGCGGCGCTGCGCGACTGGCTCAAGACACATTCTCCGGTGTAGGGCAGCGTCATGGCAGGCCGATCTGCACAGGTTGGTCAGCGATGAACGGCTGAAACCGGCTCGCCAGATCGCACACTCTGCCGCCGATGTGTGAGTCCATCGGCTCCGATTTTCCGCGCAGCGGACGCAGGCAGCGAGCGTGGACCATGGGACGTTTGCCAGTTAAAGGGGCCTGGCTCGGGTCAGACACGTTTATTGCCGAGAAGATTAAAGGGACAGGTTCGCATTTCCATGAACCACTTTAATAATTCTGCCATGTCCAACAGGCCACTCAACCGGACCGCGCGAAATGCCGGTTCGCTTCGTGGTTGCCGGCTCGCGCGCGCCCGGTTAGCTTTGACGTTGGGCGTCTCAATAATGAAAACGCAACTGAGCAATCAACAGATCATCACCATCAACGCGGTACACCATGCGATGCTCATCTGTTATGCGGCGTGACCAAAAACCCGATAACGCATGTTTCAATGCTTCAGGCTTTCCCACGCCATCGAAAGGTTCGCGTTGTGTTTCACGGATCAGCTTGTTTATCCGTTCAACTATCCGCCTGTCCTGCTTTTGCCAGTACAGATAATCTTCCCATGCCTCCTCTGCGAAAATCAGCTTCACTTTGCCAATTTCCGCTCAACGCCTTTGCCGGCATTCAGTTGTGCAGCCGCCGAAAGCAAACGCTTGGCGTTCGCCGGAGTGCGCAAAAGATAGGCCGTTTCTTCAAGCGCTTTGTAATCTTCGAGCGAGAGCATCACCACGGCTTGATCGCCGTTGCGCGTGATAATCAGAGCTTCGTGGTCGTTACAAACCCGATCCATTGTGCTGGCAAGGTTTGCGCGAACAGTGGTGTAAGTCATAGCATCCATTTTCTTGTCTCCAAATATGTACGCTTTACTGTACATAACAAACTACTGTCTGTCCAGAAGAAATCTGCTGACACGACGCCCAACGAATAAGGTTAGATCGTGCGAGCGCAGCGAGCCACGATCTGAACCGTTTGTTGGACAAGCCCGGACCTCAGCGCGCCACGAGTCGCGAAAACCGGGCTAAAGGGGCCCGAAAACCGAAAGGGGCCAAGCTCGATTTATCCTGGAATATACTTGCTGCATGTTCTGCCACCCTATGCATTCCTCCGTTTTTCTGCTTCACATATTCAAACTGCATTGGGGGCGACCATGTCCAAGGATATGAAATAACGAGACGAATCGATTCATCTATGTAATAGCCACAGAAACTTTGAAAGGTCAGATATCCGGAAAGCAATTCCAGATGAAGGCAGGATTAAAGGGGCCAGGGTGGATTAATTTATTGAAATCAATGTGACCCTGGCCCCTTTGGCTGTTCGGTGCCATCAGTATTAACAAGCAAACAACCGGTGAAGGCATGGCTATAACCGGCATTATTTTGTCGTCAATAGCGCTGCTCGTGTTCATTGGCAAGTTCTAACACCAACTTAAAGGAAAAAATTATGGGTATGGTTTTCTGTCGTGGCTGTGGCAAAGAGATTCACGAAACTGCGCCAACGTGTCCGCATTGTGGTGCATTGCAGCGAGTTAGCATAAAAAATAACGAGAGTGGCACTATACCAGATGGTATTAAAGGCTGGTCTTGGGGTGCTTTCTTATTAAATTGGATTTGGGCAATTGGAAACAAAACCTGGATTGGATTGCTCGCTCTTATCCCTTATGTAGGGGTCATTATGGCCATCATTCTTGGCATTAAAGGCCGTGAATGGGCCTGGAAAAATAAGGAATGGGAAAGCGTTGAACACTTTAACCGTGTTCAAAAGAAATGGTCATTTTGGGGTGTTCTGCTTTTCGTTGGCATATTTGTTATAGGCATCTTGGCCGCTATCGCTATCCCTGCATATCAAGATTACGTACAACGTGCGAAACAAGTTGAGTTTAATCAAAATCAGTGATCGGTTGTATTTGTTGCCTAACTCTGCATTCGAGCGGGACTGGCCGATAAAACGCCGGGCAGCTCCTCAATTTGAACATTATGCGTAATGAGCGGACGCCATTTTTGCTCAATCAAAGGAGAAAACAGATGTCTATGGTATTTTGTCGCGGCTGTGGAAAGGAAATCCATTCGAGTGCAACCGCTTGTCCAGGTTGCGGGGCGGTGCAATTGCCTGCTGGCACGAGCACAACTAAGAGAATTCTTCCAGCCGTGCTGCTATGCTTCTTTCTCGGCATTTTTGGCGTTCACCGCTTCTATGTGGGCAAAATTGGAACTGGCATCCTTCAACTATTCACTCTTGGGGGGCTCGGTATTTGGACGCTCATCGATTTAATCATGATTGTGGTTGGGTCATTCGCAGACAAAGATGGGAACAAGATTACGCAATGGACCTGAATTACGTTGGGTTTTAAATTCAAAAAATTAACAATGAAAAACAATAACAATAACAATGGGGTCAGACACGATTATTGCCGAGAAGATTAAAGGGACAGGTTCGCATTTCCATTAACCACTTTAATAATTCTGCCATGTCCAACTTGCCGCTCAAACGGGACGCCCGGACAGCCAGCTTCACTTCGTGGACGCCCCTTCGCGGGCGCCTGTTAGATTTACGTTGGGTGCCCACCATCAGTGAAATGTGGAGTTCTTAATCTATGCCGATGATTTACAAAGAATATCAACGCAACCATGTGATTCTTCCAGGCCGTGAGGAGGCATTGCTGTCATTTCTCAAGCAAGATTACAAAGGAATGCAGCACAAACTGAAAAATGCAGTAAGTTCCAATAGCGAGGACGCTCTTACTTGGTCCTGCTTCGATGTATTAGCCAGTCTTCCATACTTGGACAAAGCCAGCGCGTTGGATGAAATATTGGAGGATTCATTTCAGGGCGATAGCCCCTTGTCCTTTCGAGCACGAAATCTAACAAACAAAGATATTAGTATTCACATTGGCAAGTCATATACTGGCATTTCGACTAAAGAATCTACTGAAGTAGACGCAAGTATCGAGGCTCCCGGAGTATTGGTGTTTATTGAGGCTAAACTCTACTCATCGGTAAGCCCGGCATCACCACCGGAAAAAAAACATGACCAAATCGCCAGGAAGCTAAGAGTCGGATTAGATTCGATTCAGAATGACGATCTAGAATTCTTTTTTGTTTTCCTTGATATTGCACCAGTTGACTTATTGTTCAAAAGAACCAAGAAATCAGATGCGGTGGAAACGCCAGGTGGTGGATTCAAAGATAAATGGCGAAGCGCTTGGCTATTCGACTATTACAAACACGGACGAAATAACAGCTTGCGTCCATTGTCTGAAGTGCTACAGGGAATTGACGCCCCACCAGTCGAGGTGGTTGCAAAAAATATGGGCTGGCTTACTTGGGCGGCTTTATTTAAATGCACATTGAGAGCAGCACTTGCTGCAAAACAGTGACCTTGTCACATAACAAATGTTCACTTTAAATTACAGCCAACACTTGCTTTTGATTAAGACTCTCTCCAACTGGCAAACCCCAACCTTCGACGCTGTTTTCAAGGCCGGGCGGTTCTAAAGCGGCAGCATTGCCAGCTACAGTTACACGGACGATCCGACGCCAGTCGATGAAATCAATGAGTACTGCGAAGTCCGTTTCGAGATTGATAAACGGACCGGCGCAGCAAATCACCTAACTGCAGGACTGACTCTTAGACCAAGATTCGTGGATCACACAACAATCTGGAAACAATCCGTCGTACTCTCAAGAATCGGCAACGACACCCGATAAGTGGCAGCCAACGCATATTGTCTGCAACCTCTGCTTCTATGCGACCGCTGTCCTGAAAACCGATTCGGAGCTCCCAATGTCAAATAAACGCTTTATTTCGTGGCTGATTTACCTTTTTTCCTGCTTTTTCCTCACCTCCCAGGCCATTGCAGCAGATCTGCCGGAGATCAAGGCGCGCGGAGAATTACGTCATCTGGGTATCCGCTATGCTAACTTTGTTACCGGCGCGGGCGATGGCTTCGATGTCGAATTGGCGCAAGGTTTCGCCAAACATATCGGGGTCAAGTACCGCTTGGTTTACACCGATTTCTATTCGGTGATCCGCGACTTGCTCGGCAAGAACGTGGTCCGCAAGGGTGATGAAGTGACGCTCGAAGGTGACTTTCCGATCAAGGGGGACATCATCGCGACGGGCTTCACTATGCTGCCCTGGCGCGAGAAAGTGCTGCTCTATTCAGAACCGACTTTCCCGTCACAGGTTTTGCTGATCGCCCGCGCCGATTCACCCAGAAAGCCGATCAAGGGTAGCGACAACCTCGCCCGCGATATCAAGGAAACCAAAGCATTGATCGGCAAGCAGAGCCTGCTGGTCATGGAAAAAACCTGCCTCGACCCGGCCAACTATGGCTTAAAAGGCACCGGTCTCGAACTGAAGACCTATACGAAGAGCAGCAACATCAACGAAATGGTGCCGGCGCTGCTGAACCTGGATGCCGATCTATCCTTGCTTGACGTGCCGGATGTGATCCTCGACCTGCAAAAATGGGCCGGAAAATTCAAGGTACTCGGGCCGATTTCAGAAGAACAGAAGCTGGCTGCCGCTTTTCCCAAAGATGCACCACTGCTACGTGATGCGTTCAATGTTTATCTGCGCAAGATCAAGGCCGATGGCAGCTACGACAAGCTCGTAAACAAGTATTACCCAGGCATCCGCCGCTATTTCCCAGAATTTTTCGCTAAGAAGTAGCCTCGAAGGCGGTTGTCAATGAATCTCTCCAGGCTGTCGCAAAGTTGGCCGCTGTTTGTTGCGGCCATTTTCGCGACTTACTCGGTGGTGCTGCTGGGAAACGCATTTCGCTCGCAGGATCAGCTTCGTGCCGCCGCCGAGGCGCGCTTGTTGTCGGACAACCGGCAAATCGCAGCCGTATTGGCCGACTTTGCGACAGACCAGCGCAATGTCGTGCTGGATCTGGCGGAAAGCAGAGAAATTGAAAACTTTCTGGTCAACCGCGCCTTGGGCATGTCGCTCAGATATGGGCTTTCAGCCAATCTGGACGCAATCGAGGAGCGCTTTCGCAGGAAATCCGGGCAGAAACTGGTGCGTGGCGTTCCCGGCTACAAACGCATCATCTATTTTGACGAGACGGATACACCGCTGGCCGATACCGCACCCGGCGATGCCATCACCCTGCCGGCGGGCGCAAAAGATACGCCCCGCTTTGTTATCGACATTGCGCATCCGGGCGGCAGCGTTGCCACCGTTACAGACCTGAGCCTGCTCTACCGTTATCTGATCACCGCAACGCCTGATCGGCACTATCGTCAAATACTGTTGACTGACTCCGGCCGAGAACTGTCGGCCGAGGGCAAATCACCCACCTTCGCACCGACTGTTACCAAGGCGTTGGCAGCCATCTCGCCTGACCAGCTAACCACACTGCGATCTTTCCCGGCGCTGCAACCCCTCACCGACGAATACGACTTTGCCATCCGCGTCCGCATCGCAGAGGTTCCGTTGTCGCTGGTCAGCGTTCTCGATGAATCGGAAATCTTTGGCCAGATCACCTCCCGGCTGTTTCTCTATTCAGCCAGCGCGGTGCCACTGATCATTCTGCTGGCGGCATTCATGTTCAGCCGAATGCAACGGCGGGCCGAAAAACTGGCGCAGGATTTCGCCGAATCGGACCAGCGCCGTGTCGCGTTGCAAGGGCAGAACCAGCTCCTCGCCGATGAAATCGCCCACCGCGAGGCCGTCGAACGCGAATTACGCGAGAAGAGCCGGCAACTTGAGACGATGGCCGACGAACTGCGGGAAAGCGCATTGCAGGCCGAATTGGCCAATCGCGCCAAATCGGATTTCCTGGCCACGATGAGTCATGAAATCCGAACCCCCATGAACGGCATCATCGGCATGACCGATCTGGCACTCGACACACCGTTGAATGATGAGCAGCAGGAATATCTGAACATCGTCAAAACATCGGCCGACGGTCTGCTGGTGATCATCAACGATATCCTCGACTTCTCGAAGATCGAAGCCGGAAAACTGAGCATCGAATCGATCTCCTTCAATCTCGCCACGCTGATACGCAACACCCTGAAACCCTTGGCGGTCCACGCAGAAGAAAAAGGACTGGAACTGCTAAGCGAACTTCCCCCGGAAGTTCCCACCGGCCTGATGGGCGATCCGGGCCGATTGCGCCAGGTGCTGGTCAACCTGATCGGCAACGCAATCAAATTCACCGAGCACGGCGAAATCCTGCTCAAAGTCGACTTGGATGAAATGTCGCGCAACAAAGCCGAACTCCACTTCTCAATCAGCGATACCGGCGTCGGCATTCCGACTGAAAAACAGGATCTGATCTTTCAAGCGTTTTCACAGGAAGACACCTCGATTACCCGGCGCTACGGCGGCACCGGCCTGGGCCTGACCATTTCCAGTCGCATCGTCGAACTGATGGGCGGACGTATCTGGGTGGAAAGCCACATCGGGGAAGGCAGCACTTTCCACCTGTCGATTCCATTCGAAGTTGATGGCAACGTGGAAGAGGTTGAAGTCAACGTCGATCTGCATGGCCTGAGCGCCCTGGTGGTGGATGACAACGCCACCAACCGCAAGATACTCAACCGAGTGCTGAACCGCGCCGGCATGACGGTTTTCGAGGCAGAAGACGTACGCCATGCGCTGGGCACACTGAACACACAACTCGCGGCAGGGAAAACATTCGATATCGTTCTCACCGATTACCACATGCCAGAGATGGATGGCTTCGAGCTGGTGCGACGCATACGGGAAAAGCCAGAAGCCGCCAACATAAAGGTCGTCATGCTGTCTTCCGGCAACGTGCGCGGCCATGCTGCGCGCTGCCGAGAACTCGGCATTACCTCCTACTTCACCAAACCGGTCAGCCACTCTGACCTGATTCAAGCCATAGGTTCTTTGCTCGGTAACAGACGAAAGACAACTAACGAAGCCACAAACACGCCGTCCAGCGCAACCCAAACCGCGCCACAAAATGCCCCCCTGCGCATCCTGGTTGCCGAAGACAATGCCATCAACCAAAAGGTGATTACCGCATTGCTCGGCGGCAAGTTTGGCCATCACATTACCCTCGCCAGCAATGGCCGCGAAGCCATCGAATTACATGCGCGTGAGCGGTTCGATGTCATCTTGATGGACATCCACATGCCGGAAATGGATGGGCTGGACGCAGTCCGGCTAATTCGCGCCCAAGAATCCGGCCAGGATGCCTCCGTGCGGATGCCGATTTTTGCGCTGACCGCCGCCGCCTTGCCGGAAGAACGCGAGCAAGGCATGGCCGCCGGCGTCGATGGTTATCTAACGAAACCGATCAACGCAAAAGAACTGCAAGAAGTCCTGGCTGCAATTGCCGAAAAAAACCCCGTTCATAAGGCGTCATGAAAAATCAACTACGGGATTAAGAATTCAGATGGTGGAGAAACAAAGGGATGACCAGCGGCAATGTGTTCATCTTCCGACCTTTTCATGTCTGCATACATCGCGTGCAAATCATAATCAAAATAAATCGACGCTGGGTATGTTTGGTTCCGGCTTGTCTGGCTTAGGTTCAAGCTATAGCCGTTGACGCTTGGCATACCTCACCGCTGTTTGTGCTTCAATCACAACCTGATATCAACCAGAACCTGGAACCTACCCACATGAAAATTCTCATTTTTGCCGGCAGCAGCCGCCTTGATTCAGTCAATCGCAAACTCGCGCAGGCTGCGGCAAACGCGGTCAATACCGCCGGCGGGGAAGCCACTCTGTTGGAGCTGGCCGATTACCCGATGCCGCTGCTGAGCGGCGAGATCGAGGCGGAGAACGGCCCACCGGAGAACGCTTTCAAGTTGCAGACCATCATTGCCGAGCATGCCGGGCTGATGATTGCCTCGCCGGAACACAACCACAGCATTTCCGCGCTGCTGAAGAACACGCTGGATTGGGTCTCGCGCACGCCGCGCGTCAAAGGCGGCAACCCGTTCACCGGCAAAGTTGCCGGCATCATGGCGGCATCGCCGGGCGGGCTCGGCGGATTGCAAGGTCTGGATCATCTCGAACGCGTGCTTACCACGCTAGGCGCGATGGTGCTGCCGAAAAAAGTTGCCGTGCCCAATGCGGACAAGGCGTTCAGCAACGCGGGCGAACTGCTGGATGCTGCCGCACTGCGCCGGGTGACCGAGTTGGCGACCGATGTCGTCAATGTGACACGCAAGCTGTCCGTATGAAACCTGCTGGAGCGGACACAGACATGCTGCTGACAGAATCGCTCGCCGCTTGGCAAAGCACGGATTTCAACGATGTTTTCAAGGCTGAAGTCAAACGAATGAACCCCGATCTGCTGCCCTTGCAACAGGGGCTGGCGCATTCCAGCAGCGCCAACGGGGCGAATATCGGGGTCACGATTCTGAACAGCAGCGAAACACCGGATACCATCCAGGTCAAAGCCGGCTTGTTTTATACCGGCATCATCGCCGGCTGTAGTTGCGCCGATGACCCAACCACCCAGCATGAAGTCAACGAATACTGCGAAGTCCGCTTCGAGATTGCGAAACTCGGCGGCGAGTCAACGGTTACGTTGTTGCGGGACTGATCACTGCAAGCCGTTTGCGCATCAGCCAGCCGTGCATCAGTGGTGTCACAAACAACGTCAGCGGGGTAGCGACGGCCAGGCCCCAGATGATGCTGGCCGCCAGCGGCCCCCACAGCAGCGAGTCACCGCCCCAGCCGAAGGCGAGCGAAACCAGGCCGCCAATTACCGTCAAAGTCGTGATGATGATCGGCACCAACCGCCGCCGGCCAGCATAGAACGCGGCCGCAAACGGAGATTGGCCGCGCGCGAGGCGGTCTTCGCCGGCCGATACCAGAACGATGGACGCATTGACCGCGACACCAGACAGCGCGACACAACCATACAGGGTGTACAGCGTGATCGGCATGGCGGAAGCCAGCAGACCAAGAACCACCCCAGCCAGCGCCATCGGCGTGGTGGCGAGGATGACCAGTGGCAAGATCAGCCGCCCGAATTGCACCGCCAGCAATGCATACATGAGGACAAAACCCAACACCATGAAGGCGAGCAGATCGTGCAAGCTGGCTTTCACGTCGTCCAGTTCACCGCCTTGCTGCAGGCTGACCCCGGCATAGCGCGGTGCAATCCGCCCCCAGGCTGCATCCACTGCCGCTACCGCCAGACGCGCGGTGATCTTGTCCTGATCGAATCCGGCATGCAGCGTAATGGCCCGTTCACCGTTGACTCGACGCAGTTCGCCCGGTGTTGATTCCATCGTGATCTTGAACAGATCACGTGGATTGACTGTGCGCCCATCCGGCAACTGCCACGGCTTCGCCAGCCAGTGTTGCACATCGGCCTGATTCATCGGCTGGCCGCGCACCACAACTTCCAGCGTTATATCGCCATCATTGACCTTGCCGACGCCGATGCCTTCGAAGTGCAGGCGCACCAGCGCCGCCAGCTTGAAGGGATCAAGACCGGCACGCGCTGCGGCGGGCGCGTCCACGCGCAGCGTCAGGCGCGGCTGACTGAAACCGGCATCGTCGTTCATATCGCTGAAACCAGGAACTTCCGCCAAGGCAACACGCAGTTCGCGCGCGGCTTCGGCGAGTCGATCCAGCGACGCGCCGGTAAGGCGCAGCGACAGACTCGACAGCATCGGCAGATCGGCGGAAAGCACTTGCACCGAGATGCTCTCGGCGCCGGCCGCGTGCAGCGCCGGCCGCAACGCTGCAACATAGTCGGCAACGCTGCGGCCACTGACCGATTCCGGCGCCAGACTGATGGTGATCTGGCCCATTTGTTCACCAATCACCATCTCGCTGGGTGTGAATTGCAGACCGGCCATCGCTAGCGTGGCATTGATTTCGCCCGGCCGGGCGATGCGCTTGGCCGCCAGTTCCAGTTCACGCGCGGCGGCCAGCGTGGTTTCCAGGTTGCTGGCCGGCGGCATTTGAACATTGACGTTGAATACTCGCAGCGGGTCGGAAGCAAACCAACGCGGCTTCACCCACTCCAGCGCCAGCGATGCGCCAGCGAGCAAAAAAACGCTGGTAAATACCGCGAACACCGGCGCCGGATGGCGCATCGTCCAGAGCAGCCCGTTGCCGTAAAAGCCGCGCAGCCGTCGCGCAAAAACATCGCGCCAAGCGCCGACATCAGCGCTGCCGCCCCAGGCCACAGCATGGCGCGGCAAGATCCACAATGAAGCGGCCAGACTGCACAACAGGGTCAGAATCACCGCCAACGGCGTCACAAACATGAATCGCCCCATCAAGCCCGGCAGCAGCAGCAATGGCGCAAACGCCAAACAGGTCGCAAAAATTGAAGCTGTCACCGGCCGAGCGACTTCCTTCAACGCCGCCGTCACCGCCTCGCCACGCTGCATGCCTCTGGCCAGACGCAAGCGAATCGCTTCGGCCACCACCACCGCGTCATCGAGCGGAATACCAAGCACGATGGCAACCCCCAGCAACACCGAGACATTCAGGGTTTGGCCCATCAGATACAACGCCAGAAACATTCCAGCCAGCGCGAATGGCACGCCGATGCTGGTCAGCAGGGCAAGGCGATGGCCGAGGAAAAACCAGGTCACCAGCAACACCACAATGAGTCCGAACAGGGCATTGGCTTCCATCACCCCGATCGCCTCGCGCGTTGTCGCGCTTTGGTCGTCAAGCAAAGTCAGAATCTGCGCGTCGAAGGTCTGATTGGTGTCATGCACCAAAGCATGCACGGCATCGGTGAGTTCCAGCGTATTGACGTTCTCGCGCTTGATCACCGACAGCAGCACCGCCGGCTTGCCATCCAGGCTGACCAACTCACGCGCCGGCGCAATGCTGGTGGCAACGCGCGCAATTTCACCCACTTGCAATATGCGACCATCCGCGCCGACGATCGGCAATTCGGCGAGAAAATCCGGATTGGCGTTCAGCCCCTCCACGCGCATGGCATAGCGCCGCCCGGAAATATCGGCCATGCCGGCGGGCAAGCTGCGGGTCTGTTCGGCGACAACGCGGGTCAAGTCTTCCAGCGAAACGCCTTGTTTCTGTATCTCGGCCGGATCGAAGTTGACCACCAGTTGGCGGCTGCGCAAGCCATACGACCAAACGCGGCCCACCCCAGGCAGTTTTTCCAGCTTGTCGCGCGTCGCCTCGGCCAGATCGCACACCCGCCCTTCCGCCGAACCGCCAGACTCACCGCTACTCACTACCACCATCGCGGTAGGAAAGAAATTCGACGAAGTGAGTTCAATCACCTGCGGGGGGCGGGCCTCTTTTGGAAATTCTGAGGATGCCTGTCGAATTTCTCGATCCAGCGCCGCCAGCCGACGTTCGAATCGGGTGTGATCGAGATCCTGAAAACGCACCAGAAGGGTAGCGACATGATCGCGCGAGGTCGCTGCGACCAAGCGCACATCGCTGACCCGGCGAGCAGCCACCTCCAGTGGCCGGGTAATTTCACGCTCCACATCCTGCGCCGTCGCCCCGGGCCAGACTACCGCGACAGCCACCCAGTTGAGATTGACCTCGGGATATTGCGCTCGCGGCATGGCGTAATAAGCCCATGCGCCGAGCAACAAAATGGTTACAAGTACAAAGTCTGTCAGACGATGAGAACGAAAAATCTGCGGCATGGATATACTTCGAGTGTGCGTAAGTTGGTAGCTTTCGAATTAGTCGGCTTTTTGCAATTCCGTTGGTCCGCACGCCGGACTCGCTCGCAAATCAGATATTAACGATCAAAGTGAAATCGCAGCTCAAAACTTTACTTCTCGCTGGACTGTTACTGTTGCCCGTCCCTATGGTCGAGGCGCAGACCGTCGGGCAAACCCGCATACATCAGGAAGGCAACTTTCTTACGGTGGAGGGCACGGTTAGCGCGCCGGTGACACGTGTAGCCGCTTGGGCGATTTTGACTGACTACACGCGCTTTCCGGAATTCGTGCCCGGCATTCACAGCAACCGAATTCTGCAACAACGCAATAACTTCAAACTGATCGAACAACGCGGCATGATCACCAGCGACCAGTTCGAGATGCCCTTCCAAGGGGTCATTCAGGTAGAAGAAATCAAGCGCGATGGCGTGCCAGACAGCATCAAAATACTCTTTGTCAGCGGACCATTGAAGGATGTGCAAGGTGAGTGGAACATTCAACCCGGAAAACAACTCGGACTGACTTATCGTATGCGCATGGACATCACAAAAACGCCCTTCCCGCCACCGATGGCGGTCTTGATCGCTGAGCAACAAGTGCGAACCTGGGTCGATGCATTTTCCCGTGAAATAAAAAGGATCAAGCAATGAGGCGCACTTTATCGGTGATTTTCTTGCTGTTGCTGGTAGCGCCAAATGTTCATGCAAGCGAGGCGCGAGTGAATGCCAAGACCGGATTATCCGGCGTCAAGGTGGAAGCCTCGCAAGTCTTGCAAACCGACCCGCATACGCTGTGGGAGACCCTCACCGACTATAACCGTCTGGCGACATTCATTCCCGACATGGTGTCCAGTCGGGTCATCTCTGCCCCCGGCGCGCCGAAGAGAGTCGAGCAAATCGCCGATGCGGGCATGTTCGCTTTTGTCATGCCCGATCAGGTTGTTCTGGCCATGGAAGAAACGCCGAAAAGTTCAATTCGCTTCCGCGCGGTAACTGGAAAACTGGTTTCCATGTCCGGCGAGTGGCGCATCATTGGCGACAAAGCGCCGGTTACGCTGACTTATCGGGCGCATATCATTCCGATCAGCCCAATTCCTCCGATTGGCTCGGGCTACTTTGTTGAAGATGAAGTGCGGAGCCGCTTCGAGGCGGTTGGGCGAGAAGCCGAGCGTCGCGCCCGCGAAGTCAGAAAATCACCCTACTATTCCCGCTAGCGACATCAAGATGCGCATGCCCAAACCTCACCCCTGGACGGTGTTCTGGCTGTTGCTGGTTGCAGCGATGCTATCCGGCTGCGACCAGATTTCCGAACGCGCCGGCTTTCCCGATCCGGCAAGACTTGAAGCCGAAGGCAAAGCAATCGGCAGCGCCTGCCGCCATGCCGGACGTGGATTGGAAGATTGCTATCGCCTCAACAAAGATGCATCCAAGTCCTACATTTATACCGGCTGGAAAGAAATGAACGAGTACATGGCCAAAAACAATATGCAGGTTGTGACGCCAATCATTCCCATAGACCCACCCGCCCCGGCAAAGCCGAAAAAGAAGAAAACCGGCGATGCGGAAACCGAAGCGGATGAAAGCAAGTCTGATAAGGCTGACAGCAAGGCAGAAGCGAAGCCTGAAGCCGACGCTCCTGAAAAGTCGCATTGACCGCGCTCAACATGAGCCCACCACTCAGCATTGCCAGCTACAACATCCACAAAGGCCTTTCTTTTTTCAATCGGCGCATGGTGCTGCACGACGTGCGAGAAAGCCTGATCGGCATCAATGCCGACATCGTTTTTCTACAAGAAGTACAAGGTCATCATGCGCATGGCGCGCACAAATTCGAGAGTTGGCCCACCATGCCACAACACGAATTTATTGCCGGCGATCTCTGGAACGAATTCGCCTATGGCAAGAACTCGGTTTATGAACATGGCCATCATGGCAATGCCATCCTTTCACGGTATCCCATCCTGCGCTGGGAGAACGTCGACATCTCGGCGCACCCGTTTGAAAGTCGCGGCTTGCTGCATTGCGAACTCGACGCCCCCGGACTGCGACAACCCCTGCACGCAATATGCCTGCATCTGGCATTGAATGAATCCGGACGCCGCAAGCAGATTCATCAACTCGGCGAACGCATCCGCCGCATGGTGCCTGACGACGCGCCGCTGATCATCGCCGGCGATTTCAACGATTGGCGGCAACGCAGCAGTGCATACCTGGCAGAAGTACTTGGGCTGAAAGAAGTGTTTGAATCCCATCACGGCCACCATGCCAGGAGCTTTCCCGCAGCGCTGCCATTTCTATCGCTGGACCGCATTTATGTTCGGGGTTTCGGCATTGCCTCGGCGCAGGTGCTGCACGGCCAACGCTGGCGGCGACTGTCCGACCACGCCGCTTTGACGGCGCAATTGCGGCCGCTGGCCTGACCTCACAACATCAAGCTAGCCGGGATGATCAAGGGTGGCAATCGTCTGACCCTGCTGGAAAACGGGAGCGAATATTTCCCCGCGCTGATTGCCGCGTTAGATTCGGCGCTGCGCGAAATCCACTTGGAAAGCTATATTTTCTTCGCCGACGATACCGGTAATCGAATTGCTGAAGCCCTCATGCGCGCCGCCAGAAGGGGCATCGAGACGCGACTGTTGCTGGATGGCTTCGGCTCTCGCGAGTTTGATGCCGGCAGCCTGCAAGCGCTGCGCAGTGCGGGCGTCGTCGTCCTGTTTTTTCGCCCGGAACGTGGCCGACTAGGTTTACGCCGCCACCGATTACGCCGCATGCACCGAAAATTGGCGGTAATCGATGCCCGTATCGGATTCGTTGGTGGCATCAACATCATCGATGATCTGCATGGCCGCGACCTGGGCGCCCCGCGCCAAGATTACGCCGTAAAAATCGAAGGCCCACTGGTGGCCGACATGCACATCGCTGTGCATCGCTTGTGGCAACGCGTTGTCTGGAGCCGGCTCGGCCTGCACCGTGCTGAAGAGGTCTGGTTGAAAGCCTGTACCGATGCTGTCGGAAACCAACGCGGGGCGTTCGTGACCCGCGACAACGTGCGCCAACGCCGCACCATAGAAGCGGCATACCTGCGCGCGATTCGTCGCGCCCGTAATGAAATACTCATCGCCAACGCCTACTTTCTGCCTGGACTTCGTTTTCGCCATGCGTTGATTGCCGCAGCTCGGCGTGGCGTGCGGGTGCGACTGATCGTGCAGGGTCACTCCGACCACCCGCTGTACCAATTTGCGGCGCGCGCGCTGTATCGGCATTTCCTCGATAACGGGGTGATGCTTTACGAGTACCACGCTACCGAACTGCACGCCAAAGTCGCCATCATTGACGACACCTGGGCGACAGTCGGCTCCAGCAATATCGACCCGTTCAGTTTATTGCTGTCCCGCGAAGCGAATCTGATCGCGCACGATCGCAGCTTTGCCGCGCAACTGAGGACGAGCCTGGAATCGGCCTTGCAACGCGGCGCGCACCAGATTCACTACCGCGCCTGGCAACGCATTCCCTGGCATACCCGCTTCGTCTCCTGGGTTGCCTACGGCCTGGTACGAATACTGATGGGCATCGGCGGCTATACCCGGATTTATGATGGCGTTGATAGTGCGGATCGCAGAATCAGGCTGCGCTAGTGCGCTAGTCTCCTAGCAACAAAAATTTAAGTTGCCAGCAGCCCGCGAAAAGGCGCACCATTTTAGGGAAGGCATTACCTTAATCCAGCCCTAAAGTAACGATAATGAGTGGGCATACAATCTTCGATATTCCAGGTCTTTGACGCCGTGACCCAGCTTCCGCTCCAGGCTATTCTGATTCAAGCACTCGATGCCGCCGCCAATGCGATCGTCATAACCGATGCCGAGCCGCGCATTCTGTGGGCCAATACTGCCTTTTCAACGCTGACCGGATACCCCCTAGACGAGTCTATTGGCTGTAAACCGGCCGAATTGGTCAAATCCGGTCTGCAGGATCCACAGGTCTATCAACAAATGTGGAAGACCATTCTGAACGGAGAAGTCTGGCGCGGCGAACTGATCAACAAGCGCAAAGATGGTGGTCACTATGATGAAGAAATCACCATCACCCCGGTGTGTGCGGTAGGCGACAAAGTCAGTCATTACATAGCCGTCAAGCACGACATCAGTGCGCGCAAAAATGCAGAACGCAAATTGCGCGAGAGTGAAGCAAAATTTCGACTGTTTTATGAACATGCGCCAGTCGCTTACCAGTCTCTCGACATCACCGGCCGTATCATCGAAGTCAACCCGGCCTGGCTCAAGCAATTGGGCTATCAGCGCGAGGCGGTAATTGGACGTTTCATCAACGATTTTCTGGCACCTGGCCAGGATGCACTTCTGCAACAACGCTTCAGCGAATTTTTAAGCATCGGATCCACCAGCAAAGTCGAATACGATTTGTTGCATTGCGACCGCAGCATTGTCAGCGTCTCGGTCGACGGACTGGTCGAGCGGGACAACCAGGGCGCATTCAAAAAGACACATTGCGTGCTGCACAACATTTCCACGCACAAACGCATGGAAAAGAAACTGCGCCACCTTGCCGCCACCGATGCACTCACCGGCCTCGCCAATCGTCGCCAGTTTCTGGAACAAATGATCCTGGCGTTAGCTCGCCATCTACGGCATGGCACGCCGACCGCACTATTGATGCTTGACCTCGATTGGTTCAAACAAGTGAATGACAATCATGGTCACGCGGCGGGTGATGCCGTACTCAAACATTACGCCAAAGTCATCCAGTCCAGCTTGCGCAATATCGATCTTCTTGGCCGCCTCGGCGGCGAGGAATTCGGCATTCTGCTGCCCGACACCGACAGCATCGGCGCTTATGAATTCGCCGAACGCATCCGCCACGTCGCGGCAGCGCAACCGGCACGCTTGCAGGCAAAAGAAATCGCAGTGACGTTCAGCATCGGGGTTGCCACGTTCATGCGCCACGATCCCAGCACCGATGTCATCCTGGCCCGGGCCGACCAGGCGCTTTACCGCGCCAAAGCAAACGGCCGTAACCGGGTAGAAGTCGAACCACCGCTGGCGCGCCCCTTGGGGGCGGCCCGATAACAACGATACTTAGGGATTCAAGCCGGCAAACCGCCCCAACGCGGCATCAGGTGATGGGCAATATGGAGTTGATCAAGCACCCGGGCGACGATGAAGTCGATCACTTGGTCGACATTTTGCGGCCGATGATAAAAACCGGGGTTAGCCGGCAAAATAGTTGCGCCGGCCTCCGCCAGCGCGGTCATGTTGCGCAAGTGAATCAAAGAAAATGGTGTTTCCCGGGCGACCAGAATCAGCGGACGCTTTTCTTTCAGGATCACATCGGCGGCGCGTTCGATCAAATTGTCGGCCAGACCATGTGCAATGGCGGCAAGACTGCCCATGGTGCACGGGCAGATCACCATCGCGTCGGCCGGATTTGAACCGGAAGCCGCCGGGGCAAACCATTCTTCTTTGCCATAAGCCGCCAACTTGCCGCTGTGCCCATGGAAACGCGCATCGAAAAACTCAACCAGTTGTGCATTGCCGCTCGGCAATTGCAGGTCAAGCTCCTGTTTGGCGACAATGCGCGCGGCTTGCGACAGTAGCAGATCGACTTGGCAACTGGCGCGCAGAAGACATTCCAGCAGACGCAAACCGTAAGCCATGCCGGAAGCCCCAGTGAGGGCGAGGGTGATGCGTTTCATGGAAAATCTTCCTCTGGTTGAGGGTTGGATTTGAGCAGATAGCCGGTTGCCAGACCATTGGCTAAACCGGTTATCCAGGCCGCAGCGAGAAATAACGGCAGCAAACCTAAAATACTGGCGCCCGGAAGCAACCAGACGTCGACCACCCACAACTGGGCGCCAATATGGGCGAAAGCAGCCAGTAGCGAAAGCGCGACCGGACCAAACCAGCGCGGTGGCAAATGCATGGCGGCGGCTAACACGGCCAAGCTTGTCGCACCGCCAGCCAGACTGAGCATAAAAGCAGGCGTCAAAAACTGGCCCAACGCCAAAGCGCCGGCAACAATGCGCAACCCGGCGACCCAAGCTGCGGTGCGCCAGCCATAGCGGTAAAGCACAACCAGCGTGACGATATTGGCCAGCCCCGGTTTGATACCCGGAATCGGCAAAGGGATGGCGGCTTCCGCCAAGGTCAGCCCGATGGCGGCGGCAGCCAGACCAGCAATGCGCCGATCTTCCGCGCTGGTTAAAAGCTCAATAGTTGAGGGTGTCATAACCCGCTGCGGCGTTTTCCACACTGACACGATTCGGCAGACAGACCGCCGCGCCGCCAGGTGGAATCCAGCCTTGGCGGACACAAAGCTGACGCGGACTGGGGTCGGCGGCGATTCGAACGCGGCCGGCGCGGATTTCGATTCGGCTTACCCCGAGCGGACCAAGCACTTCGATGTCGCGGTTCAAACGCAAGCTGGCTTGCTGAAAAATCTGACCATTCAAACGGATGATGACATGCCCATCCAGACTACCGGACTGCCGCATCCAGAGCGCGACAATCAACACCAGACCGATACCCGCCAGCAACCAGTCACCCAGGCGCAACGAGGGGTATCCGCTTGATGCCGGATGAATCGGGCGCGCAGAAGGCACACGCAAAACCTTCATTTTCACCTCAGGTCAATTCCCGATGCCGAATCAGAACCTGTTGTTGATCGCGAAAAAGGTCCGCCAGTGTTTCAGCGAAGTAGACTGAACGATGCTGTCCGCCAGTGCAGCCGAGGCCAACGGTAAAATAATTACGGTTGTCCTTGATGTAAGCAGGCAACCATTTGGCGATGTAGGCGTGAATATCATCCAGCATCGAGCGCACCATCGCCTCCGATTGGAGAAAAGCGATCACTGGCCCATCGCGCCCGGTCAGCGGCCTGAGGCCGGGATCGTAATGCGGATTCGGCAAACAGCGCACGTCGAACACCAGATCGGCATCCATTGGAATGCCATGCTTGAAGCCAAAAGACTCGAATACCAGGGTAAAACTGGCGTTATGCAAATTCAGCACGTCCTTGATCCAGGCGCGCAAACTGTTGGCGGATAGTTCGCTGGTATCCATCAGATGGCTGTTGGCGGATATCTGTTCCAGCATTTCACGTTCGGCGCGTATGCATTCTTCGAGCGAACGATCACCCGTGGCGAGGGGATGTCGCCGTCGCGTTTCAGAGAAGCGCTTGACCAGCGTCTCATCCTTGGCGGTAAGGAAAAGGACGCGCAAATCCATGCGTTGGCGCAGACGGTCAAGATCGTTCGGCAGACCAGGCAAGCCGGCGCCACTGCGCGCATCAATGCTGATTGCGACTTCGCTTACGCCAGACAGACGCAGATATTCGACGGTCTCGGGGAGTAGCGCGGCAGGCAGGTTGTCGACGCAGTAGAAACCGGTATCTTCGAGCACCTTGAGGGCGACGCTTTTACCCGAACCGGACAACCCGCTGATGACGACCAGACGCATGACGGCTTACTCGTCTCCCGCCTGGATGGCGGCGCGATGACGCTCAGCGAATTCTTGTGCGGAATTGAAACCGCGTAATCTCAAAATATGATTGCGCACCGCCACTTCAACCAGCACGGCCAAGTTGCGGCCCACCGCGACGGGTATTCTGACTTCGGGAATATCAACGCCGAGAATATTGCTATTGCTGGCGAGCATATTGAGGCGATCGACCTCTTGCCATTTGTCGGCAAACTCATGCACCGGGGCAAGATGCACGATAAGTTTGAGATTCTTTTTCTGCTTAACCGCCGCATCACCAAACAGGCGGCGAACATTTAATACGCCCAGACCGCGGACTTCCATGAAATCAAGCAATAAATTCGGGCAGCGTCCTTCCAGGGTATCGGGCGAGACGGCGAAGACTTCCAGCGCGTCATCGGCAATCAAGCGATGTCCGCGGGTGATGAGTTCCAATGCCAGTTCACTTTTACCGGCAGAAGGTTCGCCGGTAATCAGAACGCCGAGGCCGGAGACTTCCAGGAATACGCCATGCAGAATGGTCGAAGGGGCAAGCGCCAAGGTCATCATGTGCGAGAGCACGCGCATCAACTGCGGGCCAGGCTCGGGCGAGGTGAGCAGCGGCGTGGCGTTATGCTCGGCGCGGTCGATCATGATGGAAGGCACGATTTCGCCATTGGCGATAATGACCGCCGCAATCTCGTTGCAGAAAAGATTTTCTACTGCCGCCTTCAGATTTTCGGGCGACAGATTGCGCAAATAATCCATTTCCGCGCAACCCAGCACTTGCAACCGATTCGGATGTACAAAATTGGTGTGTCCGAACAGGGCCAAGGTCGGCTTTTGCACCGTATCCGAGGTTAGCAGCTTGCCACCACCGGCCTGGCCGGCAATCCAGGAAAGCTGCAAACGCTCACTGACCTGACGGAACAACGCCTCGACCGTGATCGGGTGTTGCGTAATCTGGTGTTCTGGAATGACCATCAAAGGCTGCATCGAGCGGATCTCAAGGCGTCCACTCGGTAATCAGGCGGTGCAATTCGATACTGTCCGCAGCTGCGCGAAGTCTGGCGCGAAAGGTCTCGTCGGAAAACATGGCGGCCAGTTCGCCGAGAATCTGCAAATGGATGTCGGAGGCCGCTGCCGGCGCCAGCAAAACAAAAACCAGGTCGACCGGTTGATTATCCGGGGCGTCGAAATTGATTGCTTCCTTCAACCGAATAAACGCACATGCGGTCTGTTTAAGATGTTTGATTCGACCATGCGGGATAGCAATGCCATATCCCAGGGCGGTCGACCCCAGCTTTTCACGTGCAAAAAGACTTTCAAACACTTCGGCGGAAGGCACTGCATAGCTATTCATGAATAACTGTCCAGCATGTTCGAACAAACGCTTCTTGCTGGTAGTTTCAAAAGCGGCCAGAACATTGGCAGGCTGCAGCAATGGGGAGATGAGATTCATGGGTACGAGGACATTGTTTCAGGCAACGATTGAACGGCAGATGCCGTCAAAATCGAAAATCAGCACCCACAAGGACGCTTCTTTTCGCATATTTGGCATCTGCCTTTAGAGACTGATCAATTAATCGACTTCGCCGCCCAACTCGGCGTTTTGTCCTTTGACGCCGCCGGAGGCACGATGCACATCACCTGATTTCTCTTTGTGCTTGACTACCTGACGGTCGAGTTTATCGACCAACGCGTCGATGGCCGCATACATGTCGGCGTCAATCGCCTCGACGTAAATATCCTTGCCGCGCAAATGCAAATTGACCTCGGCTTTGTGCTTCAATTTTTCGACGGTCAAAATAACTGACACATCAATGACTTGATCGAAATGCCGCTTGATTCTTCCTATCTTGTCTTCGATATAACCACGAATGGCGGGGGTGATATCGAGATGATGACCAGTGATAGTGAGGTTCATACAAACGCTCCTTCTGTAATGCGCCCGTCAATTCGACTTGCGCTGGTTGGCGGGAGGAATATTCAACAACTCCCGGTACTTGGCTACGGTGCGTCGGGCAACCACAAAACCTTGTTTGCCCAA
>JAIFKV010000154.1 GCA_020049415.1 Betaproteobacteria bacterium | reverse complement strand
ACGGTGGCGAAGGAACCGACACCGTCAATTACTTGCAACAGCGTGGCCTCTACAGTTTGGATGTCACCAGTAGCGGATGGACAGTGAATGGTCCAGAAGGCTTGGACACCCTGACCAACATTGAACGCCTGAAGTTTGACGATTTCAGCGTAGCCCTTGATCTGAATAGTCATGCTGGCAGTGTCGCCAAGATATTGGGCGCGGTGTTCGGGTTTGCATCAATCCACAACAAGGACTATGTCGGGATAGGCCTGTTCCTGATGGACGATGGTATGAGCTACGAAGACCTTAGTGCTTTAGCGGTGAGCGCTGCAGGAAAAACGACGCATGGCGACGTGGTTGATCTTCTCTGGAGCAATGTGGTCGGCACCCCGATCACTTCAGCCGATAAAGCCATCTTCGTTGGCATGCTGGACGGCGGCATGTCGATAGGGGCGCTGACCGCGCTGGCAGCAGATACGTCATTCAACACTGACAACATTGGCTTGGTCGGATTGGCCCAGACCGGGATTGAATTTGTTCCATATGTCGGGTGATAAAGCCGTTCGCAGTGCATTGACTGTGTTCGGTCAGCGGCTTAGTGCTTGTAAATGAGCGCCGGCTTTGTCGACTCAGGTCGTTAATCGGGGGGCGTTGATCAGTTGAGTCCCCCGCTAACCTGCAAAACTCCTCGCCAAGCCAGGTTTATCGAGCGTTCAATAAACCTGTGGCAATCGCCGTTGCAGTTGACGGGCCGCCAGCAGTACCAGGGAAACCAGCGCCAGATAGACCAGGCCGGCTAGCAAATAGACTTTGAAATACTGGAAATTGCGCGCCGCCAACTCCTGCATCTGGGCGAAAAATTCGGTGTACTGGATCAGGAATGCGACCGAAGTGTCCTTCAGATTGAGTATGGCCTGATTGGTGAGGCCGGGTACCGCCATGCGCAAAGCCTGGGGCAGGGTGATCAGACGAAACACCTGGAGGTTGGAAAAGCCTTGTGCGTGGGCGGCTTCCAGTTCGCATTGAATGATGCCGTTGTAGGCGCTCTTCAGGTAGCGGGAATTGTAGGCGGCGACATTCATGGTAAATCCGATCACCGCAACCATCAGTGGCGTTAGATGGATGCCCCATTGCGGCAGGCCGTAATACATCAGAAACAGCAGCACGATCAGGGGGGTGCCGATAAAAAAGGAGATGTACGCCTCGGTGGCACGGCGCAGTTGGCGGTGAGGGCTCAGGCTCAGGTAGAAGACCAGAACGCCGCCGATCAGGCCGGTGAGGGTGATGATGCCGGCCAGCAGCATGGTGTTGCCCAGCCCGGCGAGTATTTGCGGCCAGTAGTCGATCACATCGTTGAGGAATGAGAGCGAGCCGATCATCTTGCTGTTGCCTGGGTGGCACGACAACATTCGTTCATTCGGGATGCCTCGTCTGATTGTGTTTGAGGGCGCGGTCTTCGGGCCGGTTGGTGGCGTCACTCAAATGGTGAATGCCATCGAAGGCGCAAACGCGGCTATCAGCCGGGTTTTCCAAGGGGTGAATAGCGGTCAACCGAGGTATCCAGGATTATTACGAGTGGTGCTCGTGGATGAAGAATTCGCGTATCCGCGGATCGCTGTGGCCGCTGAACAGTTCTTCGGCACTGCCTTCGGCGCGCACCACGCCGGCATCGAGAAACAGCACCTGGTCGGCAATGTATTTGGCCAGGAACATGTCGTGGGTCACGCACAGCATGGTGATGTTGTCCATGTATAGCTGGTTGATGACGCTGATCACTTCGCGCGACATCAGCGGGTCCAACGCCGAGGTGGGTTCGTCGAAAAACAGCACCGCCGGGTCCATGGCCAGGGCGCGGGCGATTGCCACGCGTTGCTTTTGCCCACCCGAAAGATGAGCCGGATATTTGTGGGCATGTTCGGCCATGTTCATCCGCTGCAGTTCATGCATTGCCTTTTCGTTGGCTTCTCGCGCATGCATTCCGCGCAGTTTGCGCAGACCGAGGGTGACATTGTCGAGGGCGCTGAGATGGCGGTAGAGGGCGAATTGCTGGAAGACGAATCCAATCTGCTGGCGCAAGGCGCGCACATCCGCTTCTGCACGCAAAACATCTTCGCCCCGGAACAGCACCTTGCCGGCGGTGGGTTCGATGAGTCGGTTGATGCAGCGCAGCAAGGTGGATTTGCCGCAGCCCGATGGCCCCATGATGACTTTTACCTGCCCTTCGGCAAGATCAAGATCGACGCCCCGAAGCACGGCCTTGCCGTCAAATTCCTTGGTCAACTGCCGGACTTGCAGAATCACGTCCACCTCAGAGCAGGTTGAATCCTGGCACGCTGAAGCGGCGTTCTACCGCTCGCAGCAATGCCAGCATCAGTTTGTAAATGGCGAAATAAAGCAGGCCGATGGCCAGGTAGATTTCCAGGCCGCGCAGGGTGATGGCGGCCAGCGCCATGGCCTGTTTCATGATCTCGGGTATGCCCACCGTGTAGGCAAAGGGCGAGTATTTCAGCACTGTGGTGAATTCGTTGAGCATGCCGGGCGCGGCGAAACGCAGCATCTGCGGCATTTCGATGGACAGCAGTACCTGACGCCGGTTCATCCCCATCGCTTCGGCGGCCATGATTTCGTATTCGTCCACCGCCGCCAGCGCGCCGCGAAAGACTTCGGCCAGATAGGCGCCAGTGATCAACCCCAAGCTGAGCATCATCGACACCAGCGGGGGGAAGTTGAGTCCGAACCAGGGCAGGCCAAAAAAGACAATGAAAAGCAGGACCAGTACCGGAATGCCGCGGAAGACATAGGTATAAACCGCCAATACCCAAGCCAGCGGGCCAATCTGCAACCGGCCCAGCAATGCCACCGCTATGCCGCTGACCAAGCCGGTGGCGATGCAGGCCAGCGTGACTAGCACGGTATAGCCCGCCCCCAGCGCCAGCAGGGACACAATCTGAAAAAAATCCATCGCGCCGAGGCGGCTTATTTAAGCCATTTGTCGAGGATTGCCTGGCGTTTTTCCGGCCCCAGTTCCGTCAGATAAAGATCGAAATCTGCCCGCAGTGCGGACCCTTTCGGGAAAGCAAAACCAAACCGATCAAAACCGGTGAAGACGTAACTGTCCGTCAGCGGCAATTTTTTGCGGTAGACCGAAGCCACGGTGCCATCGACGAAGGCCAGGTCTATGTTGCCGTTCTGTAGATCGGCCAGCACCTCGTTATAGCTGGGATACAGCTTGACCTTGTCGAGGGAGTAAAGCCCCTTCGGTTCCAGGTCGGTTTTGATGAAGTCGGTGTAAGCCATGCCTCGTGGGTAGCCTATGACGTACTTTTTCATTTCACTGAGGTCGGTAAACGCAATTTTGCGTTGTGTCATGCTCATCAGATTCCAGGTGTTTTCCAGATAAGGCTGGGAAAAGTCCATGACTTCCTTGCGCTTGTCGGTGATGGAAATGCCGGAGAAAGCGACGTCCGCCTGCCCGCCGACAACCGCTCCGAGCATGCCTTGCCAATCATAGGAGGTGATTTTCAGGGTACAGCCGCGCGCCTTGCAGTAGCCCTCGAACAGTTCAAGATCGAGACCGGTGGTTTTGCCGTTTTCCTCGTACAGATTGGGGGGCGAGGCCGGTGATACTGCGACACGAATTTCCTTTGTCGATTGCGGCTGTGAACAACCCGCCAAGATCAGGACAAAGGCAAACAACCAAACGATCCATTGCTTCATGTTGATTTCTTTCTTGTTTATTCGGATTAACGCCGTTCGTCCCTATCACCAGGGCGGTGGCTGACAAAAGTGTGTTGCCTGAGGCTGATGCCAGTTGTTCTATGCGAACGCTCAATGAAAATACAACGCAGCCGCTACGGCGAACAAAACTTTTGAAGATTATCCGGTCTTTGCCAGACAAAAAAGCAGTTTGAATTCTCCATCACGCTAATTTTGTTTTGAACCGAGAGGTCTGTAGTCGACCGTCAGACCCGGTTAAACGCGATATTCGAACGTCTCTCGGTGGTGTTTTGCCTCTTTGGGTTTTGCCAATTATTCGGCGATTGATAAACGCAGTCTGTCCGCTTCCTGTTCCATGCGCACTTTGCGCAAGGCATTCATGCCGAGCAGGGCATCGCTGGTGAGTTCGGGGAGGATGGCGACAGCGGCGTTGGCAATTCGGAACGGCCCGAATTCGAGTTCGGTGACGCGGCTGTTGCAGCCTTCAACGGTGCCGTTGGCGGTGTGGAATGTTGCCGCGACATCGCAACCCAGGCCGATGCGGGTGGCCAGTTCTTGCGAGATGGACACGCTGCTGGCGCCGGTGTCGATCAGGTAGCGCACCGGTGTGCCCTGTATCGTGCCGTTGATGTGGAAATGTCCATCGCGCGAGCGCTTCAGTTCGATGGCGTCGGCGCCGACAACCTGTACCGGCGGGGTGTCCTGGCGTAGAAAAAAGACGTAAAACAACAGGCCGAGACCCAGCCAGATGCCGGCATGCAGAAACGTTACCCCGAGTTTGTTCATCGATTTAGAGGTGTCATGGCATTTGTCATGAAGGGACGTCCGCTAACGGTGCAAGGCTTGATCGGCCACTTCCTGGCAGGAGTCCGCGATGCCGAGGCTGAAATGAGGCGCGCGCCGTGTTTTGCCTATCCTGTCGAATGCACTGAATTCGGAGGACGCGAGTAGACGCGGTTTGCGCTGCTTGCCGCATCCTGTCCTGGGGACCGGAGTGCGGCGGCTGTAGTCTTCAGGCGTCAATCGCGGCGTTGTTTTTTGCCGGCAATCATTTGTTCTACCACTTTGCCGGCCCAGTCTCTGGCACCAAGGCCGAAGGCGATGGCAAATGCGAGTCCGATTGCGCCGAAGGCGATGATGAAGGCTGCGGTCAGGAGTTCGTTGGCGATCTGCAATTGCTCCATCGCGATGAAGAACACGAACACCATCATGGCGTATTCGGAGAAGGTGGAGACGGTCAGCGCGCCGTCGAATTCCATGTTGGACAGCCAGGCAAACACTAACCGGTTGATGAAGCGGGCCAGGATGGTGCCGAATACCAGAACCAGTATCGCGACGATGATGTTGGGGATGTACAGTACAACTTTGTTGAACAGGTCGGCCACCATCTGCAGACCAAGCGAATTCGCTACGGTGACGATCATTACCAGAATGATCAGCCAGTAGATCAGATTGCCGATGACCGCACCGACCGATAACTCGAGATTGGCGTGTCTCATGAAGGCTTCCAGGCCGGATTTTTCAGTGGCCTTGTCGAACTTCAGTAATGTCAGCAGGCGCATTACGCCACTGCGCGCTACTTTTGCCAGCATCCAACCCAGCACCAGGACGATGATTGCACCGAGGAGTTGCGGCACAAAGCTGGCAAGTTGTGTCCAGAAGGATGAGAGCGATGCGACGAATATGTCAATTTGTTCCATGAAGAACTCCTTGTGGGGTGAGTTGGTTAATTACCAATATTGTTTGCTGCGGTGTTGCGGCGGCGGGCGATCTATTTATCCTGTTCTGGTTGCGGCAATTGTTCTCGCGAGATGATGAACACGGTGTCGTTGCCGCCTTCAATTTCTGGCCAGATCAATTCCAGATCGGGATAGGCGGCTTCCAGTTCCGCCCGATTGTGGCCGATCTCTACCGCCAGCAAACCGCCGGGATTCAAATGCCGCTTCGCTTCGCGCAGGATGATCCGGGTGGCGTCCAGTCCGTCAATGCCTGAGCCGAGCGCCAGCGCGGGCTCATGGCGATATTCCGGGGGCAGGATGGCAACACTTTCGGCATCGACATAGGGCGGGTTGGCGACGATCAAATCGTAAGTCATGCCCGCCAGAGGCGAAAACAGGTCGCCTTGATACAGCGAAATGCGATCTTCCAGGCCGTATTCGAGGACATTTCGATGCGCGACTTCCAGCGCTTCGGCCGATAGGTCGACCGCATCAATTTCCGCGTCCGGGAAGGCTTCCGCCAGCAATACCGCCAGGCAACCGGAGCCGGTGCATAAATCCAGCGCGTACATCATGTCTTCCGGATTTGTCAGCCAGGGCTGCAACTGTTCCAGAATCATCGGCGCGAGAAATGAACGTGGCACGATTACGCGTTGATCGACAAAGAATCGGTAACCTTGCAGCCAGGCTTCCTGGGTCAGATAAGGCGCTGGAAGGCGCTCGTTGATGCGGCGTTCCAGCAACTGCGCAATCTGCTGCGCTTCGCCCGGGAGGAGTCGCGCATCCAGAAATGGGTCGAGCCGATCCAGTGGCAGATGCAGCGCATGCAGTATCAAATAGGCGGCTTCGTCGTAGGCGTTGTTGCTGCCATGACCGAAAAACAGCCCGGCGGCGTTGAATCGCGAGACAGCGTAGCGCAACCAGTCGCGCACGTTGATGAGGGTCGAGGTGTCTGGGTTGGGCACGGCGTTAGCATGTGAAAAGTGGCCAGCGAACTATACCGGTCGATCCGCTAAACCAGAAGTGTGCCGAAATGTCGTTTGTAGCGTGGCGACGATGTTTCTTCTTCGTTGATGCTTGCTCTAATCTTGATGAATAAACTGGGAATACGGGTGAGGCGGGACTGCCGCAGCGCTTTGTTTGCAGACGCGAAGTATCTTGGAACAAGCGATTTGATTGGCCCTTGATCGGGGGTCAAGTTCTTTGCACTCAAGTTATTTAGACTATTGCCGTTAGCCAAAATTCTCCCAGAATATTATGTGTCAGGGGCCTGCAAAGTAACCGATCACTCGACCAGCCCGGGCGGAAGGCCCGCTTTGAAGCGGACGCTTTCGTTGATGGCGTGTCGGTTGAGGCGGTTTTATCAGGCTCACTTCAGTTCAATGATTGGAACCAATAAGCGCTGCCATGCCAATTGAATCCCAAGCCCTCTTTGACCGTTTGTCATCGGCGCGTTTGCCGTCTTTGCCCCAGGTATTGCTTGAGTTGCTGACGTTGTGTGATCGCGATGACGTCGGGATGGCTGAAATCGGCGCGGCGGTGGCAAAAGATGCCGGTGTCGCGGCGCGTCTGGTTGGCGTAGCGAACTCGCCTTTTTACAGCCCTAAACGCTGTCTGCAAGATATTGATCAATGCCTGGCTGTGCTGGGAACTGGCACGGTGCGTCGTTTGGCGCTGAATCAAGCCGTTGCCGAATTGTTCGGTCGTTTCCAGAAAAACAACGCGCTGGATTTGCGCTACTTCTGGTTCCACGGTCTTTGTGTCGCGGTGACCGCCCGCCGTCTGGCTCGGCATCTGGGGTATGCGAATGATGATGAAGCCTATTTGGCCGGACTCTTGCACGACGTCGGTCAACTTGCCTTGCTGACCACGCTGGCTGATCGTTATCCACAAATGCTGCGAAATCGGGGTGACGAGGAAGCCTTGATCGTTCAGGAGAAAGCCGAGTTTGGCGTGACCCATGCCGATGTCGGGGCCTGGCTGGCGAAGCGCTGGAATCTGCATAGTTTGTTCGCCGACAGCATCCTGTTTCATCATGAGCCGCTTGCACGCGTTCGCGATGCGCACCTTCTGGTTCAGATCGTGGCGTTGGCGAATCTGCTCAATACCCTGCCTGAGCAGGCTTTGTCCGCGCATGAAGCGGCGTTGGCCTTCTGGAAGCTGGACCTGGCCTTGCTAAAGGAAATGCTTGCTTCGGTGCAGACGGAGGCACGCGGCATTGCCGGCGAACTGGGGGTAGAGCTGCCGACGCAAGACCAACTGGATGACCGTTCGGACGAAACAACCGAGGCGGCTGCGGGTGAACTCGCTGAAGCGGTGTCGCAGCGTTTGCAAGGCGTGCTGGCGCAGCCGGAGACGCAGTCGGACTCCCTGGAAACGGCGATAGGTGATGTATTGCGCGGTGCTGGGCAGATTTTTGCCGCGCGGGGTTGCGCCTTGTTCATGCCGAAAGAAGAGGTGTTGCACTGGCGGCAAATTGCCGGTGATGACCCGCTTGGTCTTGAAATACGCATTCCCTGTGACAGCATGGAATCTCGCGTGGCGGCAGCCTTTCGTGGGCGTATCGGCTTGGCCGGCTTGCCGACGCGACCCGATAACCTGGCGGATGCCCAGTTGTTGCGCTTGCTGGATGGCGAACGCTTGCTCTGTCTGCCGCTGCGATTTACCGGCAACGCAGTGGGTGCGCTGGCGGTTGCGCTGGATCGGGCGACGGTTGAACACTTCATTTCCAGACAGGCTTTGCTGATCACTTTTGCGCGTGAAGCGGGAAAATGTCTGGGCTTCGCGCTTCAACAAGAAGCGCAACTTGGCGCGGCGTTGCGCGATGCCAGTCAACGGCAGGAAAAACACGCGCGCAATCTGATCCATGAGGCGGGAAATCCGCTGGGCATCGTGCGCAATTACATATCGGTGCTGCGCATGCAGGCGGCGAAAGAGGATAAGACAGGGGAAGAATTCAGTCTGATTGAAAACGAGTTGCGGCGGGTTGCGCGCATCTTGCAGCAGTTCAAAGATCCCGCTTTCAGCACCACGCCAGGGGGTGATCTCGAAGCGGCTTCGGTTTCGCTGGACATCAATAAACTGACCGGCGAAGTGGTTCAGTTCTGTCGCCTGGGCAAGCCCGAGTTGCGCGATATCGCCATCGATTTCAATTTGACGCCCGATCTGCCGAAGCTGAACAAACCCGGCGATAGCGTGAAGCAGATTTTGACCAATCTGCTGTTCAATGCCGCCGAAGCAATGGGGGGCAAAGGCCGGATTACGTTGGCCTCGGCGTTGTGGGCGGCCGGAAAAAATCAACGTTATGTGGAACTTTCGGTCAGCGACAACGGGCCAGGTTTGCCGGCGGATGTTCTGGCGAACTTGTATCAGCCGGTGCAGACTCGAAAAGGCAATGGCCACGCGGGCTTGGGATTGTCTATCGTCGCCAAGCTGGTGGAGGATTTAGGCGGGATGTTGCAATGCAGCAGCTCGGTTTCAGGTACCCAGTTCAAGATACTCCTGCCTCTGATTGCAAAGGATGCCTGACATGACCGATTCGCGCAGCCCTGAACAAGTTGAAGATAACGAAAGATTGAAACTTCAACCAGACGAGCTTCAACCAGACGGCCAGGCTGCCGGGCCGAAGCGGGTCCTGATCGTTGAGGATGATTCGGGGTTTGCGGCCAGCATGCGGTATTTGCTGGTTCAGGCGGGTTACCTCGCCGAGATTGCGCAGACGGGTCATGCCGGGTTGGAAAAACTGGCGGAAACGCAAAAGAGTCTGTCTGCGCAGCCGGCCTTCGATCTTGTTCTGATGGACATCAAGCTGCCTGATATCAGTGGCCATGAGGTGATACGGATCGCGCGCGAGCGGGGTTTTGTGATGCCGGTCATTGTCGTCAGCGGCGACAGTGAAATCGATGTGGCGATCTTGGCGCTCAGGTTGGGGGCGATGGATTTCGTGCGCAAACCGATCGAGCCGGAAATTTTGCTTTACGCCATCCGTCGCGCGTTGGCGCAAAGCAATCTGGAGCGTGAACACCAATCCGCGCAGCAACGCATCAATCGTTCCGAGCGCTTGCATCGTTTTCTCGTCGATGCCTCGCCTGACATCATTTTCATCCTCGACCAGAATGGCCGGGTTTCCTACGTCAATGAGCGTTTGCACGGCTTGCTTGGCCTGGACGAAAGCGCTGTTGTCGGGCGTCATTTCTCCCGCATGGTGCATGGCCATGATCGTGAGCGCGCGCGGTATGTATTCAGCGCGCAAAAACTATCCGAGACCGCGCTGCACAGTCTGGAGTTGCGCTTGAAAAGTCATTCCGACGCACCCGGATTCCGCTATTTCGAGGTCAATCTGGCCGCTATCGGTTTGCCAGAAGGCGAAGCTGACAACGATGCGGGAACGCGGGATCATTACTATGGCGTGGCGCGTGACACCACCGCTCGGCGTGAAGTGGAGGCGCTGGCGAATTACCAAGCCAACCATGATGCGTTGACCGGCTTGCCGAACCGGAATCTGTTCCGCGATCACCTGGCTTTGGCGTTGATTCGTGCGCACAGAAATAATGAGCAGATCGCCGTGCTGCACCTGAATCTGGATCGTTTCAAGCACATCAACGATATGTTCGGCCATGCGCAGGCGGATGAGTTGTTGCGTCAGGTCGGTGAACGCATTCAGCGTTGTCTGCGCGGCGGCGATACGCTGGCGCGTTTTGTCGGCGACGAGTTTTTGCTGCTCAACTCATTCATCTGGTCGGAGCAAGATGTTTTGCAGATCGTCGAGCGCATCAATCACGAATTTAAAACGCCATTCAAGGTGTCGGGAAAATCAGCGCATCTTTCGGTAAGCGCCGGCATCGCGCTTTATCCAGAGCATGGTGATACCGCCGATGCGCTGATCCGCCATGCCAATATCGCGCTGTATCACGGCCGTCTTTCCGGCAGCAAAGGGCATTCTTTCTTTATGTCGGAAATGGGCGAGAGCACGGATAAGCGTCTGCAATTGCAGAGCGAGTTGCGCCAGGCTATCGATCAAAATGAGTTCGTGCTGTTTTATCAACCTCAAGTCGGCCTGCAAGATCGCCTCATTCGAGGCGTGGAAGCGCTGATCCGCTGGAATCATCCTCAACGGGGCTTGTTGCCGCCGGGCGATTTTCTGCCGTTGGTGGAAGAAGCGAATCTGATCTCCAGTCTGGACGAATGGGTGACGCGAGATGTCTGCAAAACTTTGCAAGAATGGATCCGGCAAGGCATTGCGCCACCCCGGGTCGCCATCAATATCTCGCCACGGCATCTTGAGGAAGCGGATTTTGTCGAGAAATTCATTGCCTTGCTGGCGGAATATGGCATCGATCCCAAGCTTGTCGAGGTGGAGTTGACCGAGAATCTGTTCATTCGAGACCCGAATATGGTGTCGTTGAAGTTGCAGACACTAGCTGCGCATGGCGTGATGATTGCTATCGACGACTTTGGTACGCAGTATTCCTCGCTCAGCTATCTGCAAAAATTTCCTATCCATACGCTCAAGATCGACAAATCATTCGTCTGGGAAATCGATCGCGAGTACCGCCAACACACCATCATCAAGGCAATCATTTCGATCGCCAATGGGCTGGATTTAAATCTTGTCGCGGAAGGCGTGGAGACCGATGAACAACTCCGATTTCTTGAAATTCAGGGGTGTGACGAAATTCAGGGCTATCTGATCAGCAAGCCGCTGGCGCGAGAGGCGATGGAAATTTGGCTGCGCCAGACCGCCAAAGACAGTATTCAGTCGTCTTGAACCGGCTCTCGATTGATATCCTTCAGCGCCGCAGCTCGTGCGCGTAACTGACCACAGCCGCCGTCGATATCCTGTCCAGCCGAATTGCGCAGTCGGGTCAGAATGCCGCGTTGGTGCAAGCGGCCCGCCATTTCCGCCGCGCGCTCCCAAGACGGCCGATTGAAACCAAGCCCTTCATTGGTGTTGTAGGGGATGAAATTCATCATCGCGTACTTGCCAGCAAGTAGTTTGATAATGCCGTCCAATTCCGCATCACTGTCGTTGATGCCTTGCAGCAGCGTCCATTGATACTGGATCGGGTAGCCGGTCGAACGGGCGTAGTTTTCGCCGAGTTCGACCAGTTCGGCGGGGTCGATGCGCTGCGCCTTGGGGAGTAGTTGCGCGCGCAGATCGGCACGGGTGCTATGCAGCGAAAGCGCCAGCGCCGGTTTCACGACTCCGCCAGGAAGACGTTCAAAGACACGATAGTCACCGACGCTGGAAAAAACCAGATTCTTGTGGCCGATAGCGCCAATGGCGCCGAGCAGGTCGATGGCTTCGAGGACGTTGTCGAGGTTGTGGGCCGGTTCGCCCATGCCCATAAAAACCACTCGGCGGACCTTGCGCCGTTTCCGCGCCAGCACCACCTGGGCGACGATCTCGGCGCTGCCGAGTTGCCGAATCAGGCCGCTTTGGCCTGTCATGCAGAACACGCAACCCACGGCGCAGCCGACTTGGGTCGATACGCACAGACCCTCGCGCGGCAGCAACACACTTTCAACTGTCTGGCCATCCGCCAGTTCGACCAGTAGTCGGGCCGAACCGTCTTCACCTGGATGTTCGGACTGCACCCGCGCCAGTGCGTCGAGCTGGGCAGTCAAAGCGGGGAGTGCGTTACGAACCGCCAGCGGCAGGAAGTCTTCGGCGCGACGATGACGATTGTCGAGCGAACGCACTTGCGTCCAGGCGCGCAACACGCGTTCTTCATGACACGGTTTAGCGCCGAGGTCGCGCAGTTGCTGGCGAATTTGTTGGATTTGTTTGATGCGCGGCAGGGCATCTGACTCGAATGCCGAGCGCGGCGACTCGATTGCCGTAACTGACTGGACTAAAAGGGACTGGAGCGGCGGATTAAGCAATGACGGCTTGTGCAATGACGGCCTGTGGGTCGGTTAGAAGTCGTCATTTTTATGATTAATGTCCTCACGGAATTGTTTTGCCTGCGCACGCAGCCACTCTTGTCTGCTGGTTTTCTTTTTGCGCGCCTGCTCTCGCAGCCAATTTTGTCTTTCTATTCTTTGCTTCTGAAAATTGCGGTACTCGTAGCGCTGATAGCCGACAACCAAGCCTGCGGTAATCAACAAAATTCCGCTGATCCGCCCGATAACGGTATCCAGATTCATGATTGCAACGACCCCCGCGCCTGCGTACAAATAGGGAAGGGGTTCGTATATCCAGTTAGGTAAGACTGCCATCAATTCACACCGTTGTTGTCATGCAGTTGTTGTCTTGCTTCATTCGAGGACGCAATGCTGACTAAAAGAAGATTCCATTGAAGTCGACGTTAAAGGCCGTTTCGCTGGGCCCAGTACAGCGATTTCAACTTGAAAGCAGTGATTTGTTATCGGTTCGGCATGAAATCTTGCTGCCTGACGCATCAAATCACCAACCCATTATATGAATGGCAAGCCGATGCGGCTAGCAATTGGTTTGTAGTATCGCTTTGGCAACGCAGCCTGGACTGTTCAGGAATCTCTGCCGAATCTCTGCGCGTATCGCGGCGTTGATGTTCATCAATGTTATCCAGCGGCGTCTGCGTAGTATCGCGTCCTTCTGTTCTTTGGCCTTTTTCATGCGCACTCTCTGGTCCGTTTACACCGCCGCGCCGCATCGTGTTCTATTTTTGCCTGGCGCAATTCAAGGTGTCATTGCCATGCTGTGGTGGTTGCTGGATCTGGAGACTCGTCTAGCGGGGGGCGAGGGTCTGGTGAGTGTCGGGTTGCCGGCAGCGGTGCTGCATGGTTGGCTGATGGTGTTCGGTTTCTTCCCCTTCTTCGTCTTCGGCTTTCTGTTTACCGCTGCGCCCAATTGGCTCAGCGGGCCGGGCATTTCGCGGTCTGCTTATGGTTTGACGGCGCTGGGTTTGAGTGTTGGCACGGTGTTGCTATACCTTGGCCAGAGCGGTCTTGGCATGCTGATGCATTTGCTCGGTTGGAGCGTGGCTTTGCAAGCATTGCTGGCAACGCTGCTTGGCGGTAAAGATAGCGATAAACGCCATGCTTGGGCGACCTGGGTCGCTCTGGCGCTGGGCGCGGCGGCTGAGTTGCTGATGTTGGCCGGGCTGATTGTTGAACATTGGGATTGGCTGCAAGCGGGTCTTGAACTCGGCGTCTGGGCTTGTCTGACGCCGCTGTTTTTGACTGTCAGCCACCGCATGATTCCGTGGTTTACCAGTCGGGTGATCAGCAATTACGTCATCATCCGGCCCTATCCATTGCTCTGGGCTTTGTCGACGGGGTGTTTGATACATGCCGCATTGACTCTAACCGGTCAGGCCGGATTGACCTGGCTGGTGGATTTGCCGATGGCCGCGATGGCATTCTGGTGTTCGTCGCGTTGGGGTTTCATGCGCGCCTTAAAGGTGCGTCTGCTAGCCATGTTGCATATCGCTTTTCTGTGGGCAGGCGCCGCGTTTGCGCTCTATGGCGTGGCGAGTCTGGCAAGCTTTCTCGACTTGGAATGGTCGGCAGGGCTGGCGCCATTGCATGCCTTGGGGATCGGCTTTTTTAGTGCCATGCTGATAGGGATGGCTTCGCGCGTCAGTCTTGGTCATTCAGGTCGCGCTTTGCAGGCGGATGCGCTTACCTGGTCGATATTCTGGTCGGTTCAGGTTGTGGCGTTGCTGCGTATCCTGCCGGATATATCGGCGGATCTGGTGCCCGGCCGATGGGTTTCGCTGGCGGGTTTGCTATGGTTGATCGCATTCTCTGGGTGGGCGTGGAGATATGCGCCGATGAGTTGGCGGCCCAGGGTGGATGGCAAAAAGGGGTAATTCGCGAAGGAGGTGGCCATGCATTGCTGGCAAAACAAGCCAGGAGCCTGTCGGACTTTGGAATCGTCGGCTGCAAATCGACCGCGCCGGCCCCTTTTTTGCCGGTTTCTTGCACCCGCAAGGGGTACGCCGGATTCTTACGCGCTAAAGCGCTACGACTCCGCTGCCCCATGGAACAACCATGCGGCGGAGAATCCGGCAAAAAACGGCATCGGCGGGGCCGATTTTCGCTATCGACGACCAAAGTCCGACAGGCTCCTGGGCTCAATCCTGCTGGCATTCCTTTGTCTTCTGTTGATCCAGTCCGCAAGCGCCTCCTGCCCATTGGTCCCCGCCGATTTCATGTTGCCGCCGGAAGCGCGTCAGCAGGTCGATTTAGAGCGCGAGTTGGCCGCACCCTGGCAGGCCGGTGGTGAAATTGTTCTGATTTGCACACCGGATGGCTCCCCCAAAGTCGGGCGTTTGGCTCGGCCGCCCAGCGGCGCGGCGGAGGAAGAAGCACGTCGCGTAGAGCAGTTTGCACTCGCTCGCCGCGTCAACATGGCACGCAAAGCAGAGGCGCATCCGCTGGGTTTGCCTATGGCCGCGCCGCAACAGGCCTTGCTGGAAAGGTTCGCGTTGAGTGACGCCGGTGCGATCTGGTTGCGTGAGATTGCTGACGATACCTTGCGCTTGTTCAACAAGGGCTACCTGGAATACGACAAGGCATTGTGGAAACGCTCGGTGAAGCTGGGCCGTTTGCCACCGCTTTCCAAATTGCTGACCGGTCGCCTGACCGAAACCGCATTGTTCGCGGGAGATGCTCAAGTCTTCAAGTTCTCTGGCTATGCCGGTCCCGGCGCGATGGCGCATCCGGGCGCGATTGGCCTGGGTGATGCCGGATTAAGTTGTCAATTTCCAACCAGCAGTGAATTGGTTGACCCTTTGGCGATCATTTCGCATGAATTCGGTCATACCCGTTATGGTGATCCTGCCAGCGCCGGCACCTTGATAGGCGAGGCGCGCACGGTGGAGCTTTATGAAAACCCGGTGCGCATTCGCAACGGCTATGAGCCGCGCTCGCTGTATTTCGAACGCATCAATAAAGGCGTGCTGGAGGCGAAAAAAGGCAGTCTGGTTGAACGCCTGTTGCGGCTGGATCGCGAAAAAGGCATTTCGATCAAGGATATGTCGACTGTGGATCGTTATCACTGCGATTGCCCCGGCCCGCTGCCGATCATTATCGATTGCGAAGTTCGTGAACGAACGGCCGACAGTGACTTGCCATCGCCCGCCTATGATCAGGACTGCAAAGTGAACTGGAAACCGGATGTGCCGCGGATGCCGATTTTTCAAAAACTTGCGCCTCTGAAACCAAAAAAATAAATCCGCGAAGATGTTCTGGCAAATGACAAGGCGTCAGGCATAGCGCCTGACGCCTTGTTGAGTGCGTTATGAGCGGCTTTCAATCCCAGGCCAGCGCGCCGCCGGTCTGGTACTCGGTAACGCGGGTTTCAAAGAAATTCTTCTCTTTCTTCAAGTCGATCATCTCCGCCATCCACGGGAACGGGTTGTTGGCGCCGGGATAAAGTTCATCCATCCCGATCTGGGTGGCACGGCGGTTGGCGATGAAACGCAAATATTCCTTGAACATCGGCGCGTTCAGACCCAAGACGCCGCGCGGCATGGTGTCTTCGGCGTACTGGTATTCCAGCGCAACGGCCTTCTCGAACATGCCTTTCAGTTCCGCTTTGAACTCGTTGGTCCACAGCGTCGGGTTTTCCAGCTTGATCTGGTTGATCATGTCGATGCCGAAATTGCAGTGCATCGACTCGTCGCGCA
>JAIFKV010000024.1 GCA_020049415.1 Betaproteobacteria bacterium | reverse complement strand
GGCAGGGCAAGTATCTCGGCATGATGGGCGCTTTGCTATTGGAAGCCCCGGATGGAAGCCGCTTCCGGCTCGGTACTGGTTTTACCGATGCGGTGCGGCGCGAGCCGCCGGCTGCTGGCACCTTGGTGACTTATCGTTATCGGGAACTCAACAAAAATGGGTTACCGCGTTTTGCCAGTTATTTACGTGTGCGCGAGACGTTTTGACGGCATGAATAGATGACTGTCACCTAAACATCGTCCTCCGCGCTGACTCGACGCAAGCTGCCGATCGGCATCCAGACCTCCCTTTGCTTGAGGGTGAGGTTTATTTTCCAGGCCGATAAAGCAGAAATACGGCTGGCCGCTTCTGTATGTCCGGTAACTTTCCTTTCCAGGCAGCGACTTTTGTCGGCTTGGCAAGCGGCCAGAATGGTTTCCAGCATGGCGTGGTTGCGATACGGCGTTTCGATGAAAACTTGCGCGGCGTCTTCTTTCTGCGAACGTTTTTCCAGTTCGCGCAGCGACTTGGCGCGTTCATCTGGTTTGGTCGGGAGATAGCCGTGGAAGGCGAAACGCTGACCAACCAGGCCGGATCCCATCAGCGCCAGAAGTATCGAGGAAGGCCCGGTCAACGGTCGCACGCGGATGCCGTGAACATGTGCCAATCGCACCAGATTGGCACCTGGATCGGCAATGGCTGGGCAGCCGGCTTCCGAGAGCAGGCCGACATCCAGACCCGCCAGCAACGGTGCGATCAGCGTTTCCAGTTCGCTGGCTGGAGTGTGTTCATTGAGTTCCAGCAGGGTCAGTTGCTGCAGAGCCGTGGCGGTGGGCAGCAGCTTGAGAAAGGCGCGCGCGGTCTTGGCTTGCTCGACGATGAAGGTGGTGAGTCCGGCTGCGATGCGTCGGGTTTCTTCGGGCAGAACCTGGGTAAGTATCGTATCGCCGAGCGGCGTCGGGATCAGGTAGAGGATGCCGGCCACGTCAGCACATCCAGTCCTTCGTTGGCGAGCATCTCGGTCAGCTTGATCAAGGGCAGGCCGACCAGCGCATTTGGATCTTCGGTTTCAAAACGGGCGATCAGTGCGATGCCGAGCGATTCGCTCTTGGCGCTGCCGCAGCAGTTGTAGGGCTGATCTTTTTTAAGATAGGCCTCGATCTGGGCGTCGCTGTATTCACGCATGACCAGGCGAACCGGTACGTTGGCGGTTTGCGTGCGGCCGCTGCGCGCATTCAGTAACGTCAGTGCGGTGTGGAACTCCAGCGTCTTGCCGCGCATGCGTTTGAGTTGGGCGACCGCGTTGTCGAAGTTGCCCGGTTTGCCAAGTTGTTCGCCTTCCAGCAACGCAACCTGATCGGAGCCGATAACCAGTGCATCGGGAAATTTCAACGCTACCGCTTGCGCTTTCAGTACGGAAAGTCGCTGTGCCGTTTCATCCGGCGATTCGCCGGCCAGCGGCGTTTCATCGACATCGGGCGCGGCAACGTCGAACGGCACGCCGAGGCGGGTGAGCAGTTCACGGCGGTAGGGCGAGGTGGAGGCGAGGACGAGCTTCAATGCGCCAACCTTACTCGGGCTGAATCTCGACCAGAACCTGATCTGGTGTGACCGCATCGCCCTTGGCGACATGGACCGCGACGACCGTGCCGGTAACGGGCGATTGGACTTCGTTTTCCATTTTCATGGCTTCGATAACCAGCACGCCATCGCCGGCCTTGATCTTGTCGCCGACTTTGACTTTGACGTCGACGATCGCACCCGGCATGGCGGTGGTGACGCAGCCGGCGTGGGTCGGACGCGGACGTTGTTTTGCGCCGCCTGGCAGGTCGGCTTTTTTGCTTGATGTCCGGCGTGGTGCGCTGGCACCGGGGGTGACTTCGACTTCGTCCAGCGCTTCCAGCAGCACTTCTTCGGCAACGCCATCGACGTGAACGTAGAACGGGCGCTCGCCATCACCCGCCTTGCCAGTGCCCTTGATCCGGATGTGATAGGTCTCGCCGTGCAGCGTGACGTTGAATTCACTTGGGGCATAAACCGCTGGGCAGGAGGTCGCCAGCATTGATTCGGGCGGCAGAAGAGGTTCGGGGGTCAGCGCGCCACCGGCGCGTTCTTGCAGGAAGGTGCGGCCCAGATCCGGGAACATGGCGTAGGTCAGCACGTCCTCATCAGACTTGGCCAGGCCTTCCGCTTCGCCACGCAGTTTGTCGAGTTCATCGGTCAGCAGGTCGGCGGGGCGACAGGTAATGACTTCCTGATTGCCGACGGCGAGTTGCTTGACTTCGTCGTTGACTTTGCCCGGTGCTGCGCCGTAGCGGCCAAGCAAGTAGCTCTTGACTTCGTTGGTGACCGATTTGTAGCGGCCACCAGTGAGTACATTCAATACCGCCTGGGTGCCAACGATCTGCGAGGTGGGGGTGACCAGCGGCGGGAAACCGAGGTCTTCGCGGACACGCGGAATTTCCGCCAGAACCGCATCCATACGGTCGAGCGCGCCTTGTTCCTTCAGTTGGTTGACCAGATTGGAGATCATGCCGCCGGGGACTTGCGAGACCAGGATGCGGGTGTCGACCTGCTGCCCTTTCATCTCGAACTGCCAGTATTTTTTGCGCACTTCTTTGAAGTAAGCGCTGATCTCCTGCAGTTTGATCAGGTTGATGCCAGTGTCATATTCCGTGCCGGCAAAAGCGGCCACCAAGCTTTCCGTGGTGGGGTGGCTCGCACCTTCCGAGAATGCGGACAAGCAGGTGTCTATCATCACCGCGCCGGCTTCGACACCTTTCATGTGCGCCATGCTGGCCAGGCCGGAGGTGGCGTGGCTGTGCAGATGGATCGGGATGGAGACGGCGCTTTTCAGTGCTTTGACCAGTTCATACGTGGTGTAGGGGGTGAGCAGACCGGCCATATCTTTGATGGCGATGGTATCGCAGCCCATTTTTTCGAGCTGACGCGCCATCGATACAAAATAGTCGATGTCATGCACCGGGCTGGTGGTGTAGCTGAGCGTGCCCTCGGCATGTTTGCCGGCGGTTTTTACTGCTTCGATGGAGACGCGCAGGTTGCGGATGTCGTTCATCGCATCGAACACGCGGAATACGTCGACACCGTTGTCGGCGGATTTTTGCACGAAGGCGCGCACCAGGTCGTCCGGGTAATGCCGGTAGCCGAGCAGGTTCTGGCCGCGCAACAACATCTGGATGCGCGAGTTGGGAAGGGCTCGGCGAAGTTTGCGCAGACGCTCCCATGGGTCTTCTTTGAGAAAGCGAACACAGGCGTCGAATGTTGCGCCACCCCAGGCTTCGAGCGACCAGAAGCCGACATTGTCGAGCTTGGAGCAAATCGGCAGCATGTCTTCGGTGCGCATGCGCGTTGCGATCAGGGACTGGTGACCATCACGCAGAACCAGTTCGGTAATCTTGACTTGAGTCATCGTGTCTTCCTTGTGTAACTGACGATGTGATCAGTGTGTGTCGTTGACGACAGCGGCGTTCAAATTCCCAGGTGCGCGGCTATCGCCGCCGATATCGCGGCTGCCTTCATTTCCGGCGGATGACGAACTGCATAGTTGAGCAGTTCGGGATGTTCGTCGACAAAGCTGGTATTGAAGCGGCCGGAGCGGAAATCGGCATTCTTCAAGATTTCCTGGTAGTACGGAATGGTTGTCTTGACCCCGTAGACGCCCA
Source organism: Betaproteobacteria bacterium (assembly GCA_020049415.1). Classification (GTDB taxonomy): domain Bacteria; phylum Pseudomonadota; class Gammaproteobacteria; order Burkholderiales; family Thiobacillaceae; genus PFJX01. Next base: position 38,747 of record JAIFKV010000024.1, on the reverse strand, counting down.
TGTCATCGAGCGATCGCCGACCGCGTTCGATGACGCCCTCCCAGGTCAGCGCCCAGACCGTCAGCTTGGCGCACATGGAGTCGTAATAGGGCGGAATGGTGTAACCCGAGTACATCGCGGCGTCGGTTCGGACCCCCGGCCCGCCGGGCGCGTAATAACGTGTAATGCGGCCAAAGCTGGGCAGAAAGCCATTCTTCGGGTCTTCCGCGTTGATGCGGAATTCCACTGCGAAGCCGCGGTGGCGGATGTCACTCTGTTTGTATTGCAAGGGCAGGCCATCGGCGATGCGAATCTGCTCCTGCACAATGTCGATGCCGGTAATGGTTTCGGTGACCGTGTGCTCGACCTGCAACCGGGTATTCATTTCCATGAAATAGAACTGATTGTCGGCATCGAGCAGGAACTCGACCGTGCCGGCATTTTCGTAGCCCACCGCCTTGGCGGCGCGCACGGCAAGTTTGCCGATGTATTCGCGCTGCGCTTCAGTCAATTGTGGCGACGGCGCGATTTCAATCAGCTTTTGGTTACGTCGCTGAATGGAGCAATCACGTTCAAACAGATGTACGCAATTGCCTTGGCTATCGCCAATGATCTGGACTTCAATGTGCTTGGGATTGACTACGCACTTTTCAATGAAAACCTCCGGCTTGCCGAAGGCTTTGGTGGCTTCGGATACCACGCGCGCATAGTTGTTGACCAGTTCGTCATCTGAATCGCAACGCCGGATACCGCGACCGCCACCGCCATTGGTGGCTTTCAGCATGATGGGATAACCGATTTTTCGGCCTAATTTGAGCGCTTCTTCAACATTTTCCAGGTTGTGGTCGGAGCCGGGAATAACCGGGATGCCGGCCTTGATCATGGCCAGTCGCGCCTGGATCTTGTCACCCATCTGGGTGATCACCGATGGCCTCGGTCCAATGAATTTGATGCCGCGACGGGCGCAGACTTCAGCTAGAACCGGGTTTTCGGAAAGGAAGCCATAACCTGGATGAAGTGCATCGCATCCGGATGCCACGGCAAGGTTGACGATATTGTGTGCATTCAGATAACCCAGCACCGGGTCGGAACCAATGTTGTAGGAAACGTCGGCTTTTTTGACATGCAGCGCATGTCGATCGGCATCGGTATAGATAGCGACCGCCTGAATGCCCATCTCCTTGCATGCACGCACAATACGTACAGCGATTTCACCTCGGTTTGCGATGAGTATTTTCCTGATCACGCTAGAGACCCTAGAAAGTGGCATTGCCTTTGACAAAAACAGCCGCTCAGCTTAACATTTACCGCTTATGTCTGCACGGAAACCCTTCGATAGCCTGCAATTTGCCAAGTCCGGCGAAAGCATGAGTGGCGTTTTTCGTTTTGATGAGCTGCCGCGATTGCTTGATAGTTTGAGGCCAGATGATGTTGCAGTGCAATACCATCTTTCCGGCGTCAAATCTGCTGGTCGTCCTGCATTGCGGTTGCAAGTTGAAGCCACTGTCTGGCTGGTTTGTCAGCGTTGTATGACGGCTTATCCCGAGATTCTGGTTCTGGATAATGTTTTCCCTGTGGCCAGGAATGAAGCAGAGTTGTTGCGCTGGGAAAAGCTGGATCCGTTGTTGGATGTGCTGGTGGCCGATCCTTTGATGGATGTCACTGTCCTGGTCGAAGACGAGATTTTGCTGAGTTTGCCGACCGTGCCGCTGCACCCGGAAGGGTGTTGCGATCCTGAGAGTTTGTCTCTCATGCACTAGTGTTTTGTGTTTTGGTTTTTGAATTTTTGAATTTTGATTCGTATCAGGAGATTGTCATGGCAGTTCAGCAGAATAAAAAATCCCCCTCCAAGCGTGGCATGCATCGTGCACACGACTTTCTGACGACACCGCCGACTGCGGTTGAGCCAACTACCGGCGAGATGCATCTTCGCCATCACATCAGCCCGAATGGTTTTTATCGTGGCCGCAAGATTCTGAATACCAAAGCGGATAACAGCTGATTTCGCTTCGATCCCGCCTCGGTTAATGCCAGGCTATTCAAACTGGTTTGACTTGGGCTGATCGTTCATGCGAGAGATAACGATTGCAATTGATGCCATGGGGGGCGACCACGGTCCTCATGTTACGGTCAAATCGGCATTGAATGTTCTGCGCGAGCAGCCTGATGTCAACATTGTGCTGGTTGGGCTTGAAGATGCGATTCAAGCAGAACTGAAAGTCAACAAATCTTCAGTGGGAACCCGGCTGAGGATTTGCCACGCCAGCGAAGTGGTGAAGATGGATGACCCTTTGCCGGTGGCGCTGCGCACCAAAAAAGATTCATCGATGCGGGTCACCGCCGATCTTGTCAAACGCGGTGAAGCTGATGCCGGAGTCTCGGCTGGAAATACCGGTGCATTGATGGCGGTATCACGTTTTGTCCTGAAGACGTTGCCTGGTATTGATCGTCCCGCCATTGCATCTACCTTACCCTCCCGCAGCGGCAGCACTTATGTGCTTGATTTAGGCGCAAATGTCGACTGTACCGCCCAGCATTTATTGCAGTTCGCCATCATGGGTTCGGCGTTGGTTGCCGCGATCGAGCATAAAGAGCGACCCAGCATTGGCTTGCTGAATATTGGCGAAGAAGAAATCAAGGGTAATGATGTGGTCAAGCAGGCGGGTGAGTTGTTGCGCGCCAGCGGCCTGAATTTCCAGGGCAATGTTGAAGGCGATGATATTTACAAGGGCACGGTCGATGTTGTGGTGTGCGACGGATTTGTCGGCAATGTCGCGCTGAAAGCATCTGAAGGACTGGCCAAGTTGATTGGTGATCAGTTACGCAGCGAGTTCAAGCGGAATCTGATCACACGCCTTGCCGGGCTGCTTTCCTTGCCCGTGTTGCGCGCCTTCAAGCACAAGCTCGATCCCAGAAGATATAACGGCGCCAGTTTGTTGGGTCTCAATGGCGTCATTATCAAGAGCCATGGATCAGCCGATGTTTTTTCTTTCGAACAAGCAATTTTGAAGGCTGCCGAGGAAGTACGCGGTGGTTTGCTACGTCGTATCGCCGATCAGGTCGGCAACCATAAGAATATTCATCTCGGCTCGTTGGAAGAAGGAGAACTGGCGTGACGCAAATGAACCGGATTTACTCGCGTATCGTTGGCACTGGCAGTTATTTGCCTGCACGAATACTCACCAATGCCGAGTTGGAAAAACAAATTGAAACCACCAGTGAGTGGATTCTTGAGCGAACCGGCATTCGGGAGCGCCATATCGCGGCCGAGGGCGAGCTAACCAGTGATCTGGCGCAAAAAGCGGCTGAAAGTGCACTTGAGGCGGCTGGAATCGATGCCGGCGAGATTGAACTCATCGTTGTCGCGACCACCACTTCGGATCGTGTCTTTCCCAGCACCGCCTGTGTACTCCAAGCCAAACTCGGGATTACCAATGGTTGTCCGGCGCTCGATGTGCAGGCGGTGTGCAGCGGGTTTGTCTATGCGGTATCGGTTGCGGATCAATTCATTCGCTCTGGTCAGGTCAAAACCGCGTTGATTGTTGGGGCGGAGACGCTCTCGCGAATTACCGATTGGAGCGATCGCAGTAACTGCATGTTATGGGGCGATGGCGCTGGAGCGGTGATTCTGCGGGCGTCGGAAGAGCCGGGAATTGTCGCGACACATTTGCATGCCGATGGCCGCTATCAAGATTTGTTGTTTGTTGACGGCGGTGTTTCGTTGAAGAAGGAAGGCGCTTGTTACATGCGCATGTCGGGCAATGCCGTCTTCAAGATGGCGGTGAATACCCTGGATGCAATTGTCGATGAAACCTTGGCCGCGAATGGTTTGCAAAAATCCGATATCGATTGGCTGGTGCCGCATCAAGCCAACATCCGCATTATTCAAGCAACCGCGAAAAAGTTGGGTATGAGCATGGATCGCGTGGTGGTAACGGTGGATCGGCATGGCAATACTTCCGCTGCGTCGATTCCGTTGGCGCTCGATACCGCAGTGCGCGAAGGCAAAATCAAGTCGGGTGAAATGGTCTTGATGGAGGCGTTTGGCGGTGGATTTACCTGGGGCTCGGTGCTGGCCCGATTCTAAAAAAATACATGTGCATGATGCTGTTGACAGCTGACTTCACAATGCGTGATTGCGGAGATTTTTAATGAAATTCGCCTTTGTTTTTCCGGGTCAAGGCTCGCAGTCGGTAGGTATGCTGGCGGCTTATGGCGACGCCGCCCCGATCCGCGATACTTTTGTGGAAGCCTCTGATGCGTTGGGGCAAGACCTCTGGGCGATGGTTGCCGATGGTCCGGCGGATACCCTTAATCAAACCGTGAATACCCAGCCCGTAATGCTGGCGGCCGGGGTTGCGGTCTATCGTTTGTGGCAAAGCCAGGGCGGCCCCGTGCCAGCCATGATGGCTGGACACAGTCTGGGTGAATACACCGCTTTGGTGTGCGCTGATGCGCTTAATTTCTCCGATGCGGTCAAGCTGGTTCGATTGCGTGCTGAAGCGATGCAGTCGGCCGTGCCGGAAGGTGTCGGCGCGATGGCTGCGGTGCTTGGTCTGGATGACGATGCGGTGCGCGCGGTGTGCGCTGAAGCGGCACAGAACGAGGTGCTAGAAGCCGTTAATTTCAACTCGCCTGGCCAGGTTGTTATCGCTGGCAACAAGGCTGCGGTTGAACGTGGTTGCGCTTTGGCCAAGGCAAAAGGCGCAAAGCGGGCGTTAGCCTTACCGGTTTCGGTGCCCTCGCATTGTGCGTTGATGCAACCGGCCGCAGAAAAACTGCGTCTGGCGATGACCGCCATTGAGGTGAAAACACCCAGCGTGGTGGTTTTACACAACGCCGATGTCAGCGGTCATGCAGATCCAAATGCCATACGCGATGCTTTGGCGCGTCAACTTTATAGCCCGGTACGCTGGGTTGAAACAATTCAGGTTTTTGCATCCCAAGGCATTGAGTTGGTCGCCGAATGCGGACCCGGTAAAGTGCTGGCTGGCCTCAATAAACGGATTGTCGATGGCATGGTAGGCATCGGCATTGCCGATGCCGCCGTGCTGGCCGATACCTTGGCAAAGATCAAAGCTTAAGGAGATCAGATTGGAAACACGAGTTGCATTGGTTACCGGGGCTACGCGCGGTATCGGCAAAGCCATCTTGCATGCGCTGGCACAGGCGGGGTGTCTGGTGGTTGGCACCGCCACGAGTGATTCCGGCGCAGCGGAAATCGGCGCGGCTTTGTTGGCCGCAGGTTTCAAGGGCGAGGGCTTGATGCTCAACGTCAATGATGCGGCTCAGGTTGATGCCGCAGTCGAAGGCGTCCTCGGACGCCACGGTCGTATCGACGTACTGGTCAATAACGCCGGCATCACACGTGACAACTTGCTCATGCGGATGAAGGATGAGGAATGGGCGTCGATCATCGAGACCAATCTGACGTCCGTTTTCCGCCTTTCGCGCGCCGTGTTGCGGCCGATGATGAAGGCTCGCTATGGCCGTATCGTCAATATTGCCTCGGTGGTGGGCGTCTCCGGCAACGCCGGCCAGACCAACTATGCTGCCGCCAAGGCGGGCATGATCGGTTTCTCCAAGTCTCTGGCACAGGAAGTCGGCAGTCGCGGTATCACGGTTAATTGTGTCGCGCCCGGGTTCATCGATACCGATATGACCAAATCGCTGCCAGAAGCTGCTCGCGCCAAGTTGATGGAGCGCATTCCTTTAGGCAAACTGGGCAAGCCGGAAGATATCGCAAGCGCAGTCGCTTATCTGGCTTCGGACGCCGCCGCCTACGTTACCGGCGCCACATTGCATGTTAACGGCGGTATGTATATGGATTGAGGCGAGGTGCCTTGAGTCAAGTAAATTCAATTTTTCATGGTGGGCCAACGATCAGTCGTTTTCTTCATGTTGGACTGACTGCTAGAATGCCCCCGCTTTTTCTACCCGTAATTTTTCTACCCTTGTGGGAGTTATCTGATGAGTGATATTGAACAACGTGTCAAAAAGATTGTTGCCGAACAATTAGGCGCCAACGAAGTGGATGTCAAACTGGAGTCTTCATTTGTCGACGACCTGGGGGCCGATTCTCTCGACACGGTGGAACTGGTGATGGCTCTGGAAGAGGCTTTCGAGTGTGAAATCCCTGACGAGGAAGCCGAAAAGATTACCACCGTGAAGCAAGCCGTCGATTACGTTAACGGTCATCTGAACAAGTAACTCGCCTATCGCGGCGCGAGACGGCTGATATGCCGCTCGCGTTGAGACAAACATTTCCTATCACCGGTTGAGCGGCTGACTTTTTCAAACCGTCCAGATCGCTTATTAGTTCGCTTATCCGGCAAAATCCGCAGCTACCCGCATCAGGAGTTTCCCTTGTCCAAGCGTAGAGTCGTGGTTACCGGGCTCGGCATCATTTCCCCTGTCGGCAACAGTGTTGAAGAAGCGTGGGCCAGTTTGATGGCTGGCCGTTCTGGTATTACCAGAATCAGTCGTTTCGATGCTTCCGCTTTTGCCTGCCAGATTGCCGGCGATGTGAAGAATTTCGAGCTGTCAAAGTATCTGACTCCGAAAGAGGCGCGTCGAATGGATACCTTTATCCATTTTGGCCTGGCGGCGGCAATCGATGCATTCAAAGATTCCGGACTGGAAGTGACCGATTCGAATCGTGAACGGATTGGCGTCAATATCGGTTCCGGTATCGGTGGTCTGCAGATGATTGAAGAGACCCACAAGACTTATCTTGCTGATGGCCCACGCAAGATATCGCCATTTTTTATTCCGGCCACGATCATCAACATGATCTCGGGCCATCTTTCCATCATGTTCGGTTTGCAAGGCCCTAATGTGGCCATGGTGACCGCTTGTTCAACAGGCACCCATTCGGTTGGTGAGGCGGGGCGCATGATCGAATATGGCGAGGCCGATGTGATGATCGCGGGCGGCGCTGAATCAACTATTTGTCCGTTGGCGATTGGTGGCTTCGCTTCGGCGCGTGCGCTTTCCACCCGCAATGACGATCCTGCCGGTGCGAGTCGTCCTTGGGACAAGGGCCGCGATGGTTTTGTCATGGGCGAGGGCGCCGGGGTGCTGCTGCTGGAAGAGTACGAGCACGCCAAGGCGCGTGGCGCGCGCATTTATTGCGAGTTGATCGGCTACGGCAAGAGTGCCGATGCACATCACATGACCGCGCCGATCGAAGATGGCTCTGGCGCGGCGCGTTGCATGGATGTGGCGCTTCGCAATGCCGGGCTGAATCCGGATCAGGTTGACTATATCAATGCGCATGGCACTTCCACGCCATTGGGTGATCTGGCCGAAACCCAAGCGGTGAAGCGTTCGTTGGGGAGTCACGCGAGCAAGGTGATGGTCAGTTCGACCAAGTCGATGACCGGCCATTTGCTGGGCGCTGCCGGTGGTATTGAAGCGGTGTTTTCGGCTTTGGCGATTGCGAAGCAGGCGGTTCCGCCGACCATCAATCTGGCTGAACCAGACGATGGCTGCGATCTTGATTACGTCGCCAATATCGCGCGTGATGCCAAGGTCAATGTCGCGCTGTCCAATTCGTTCGGCTTTGGCGGCACCAACGGCACGGTTATCTTCGCCAAGATTTGATGGTTCGGGCGCGCCTTCCCGGTTCCAATGAAGGTGCGTCTGTAGCGATGGATTTGGCCGGCGCTGTCCTCGTCGATGGCGTTTTCACCGATTCTTTTCCGGTTGACGACCGCGGCCTGATGTATGGCGATGGTGTTTTCAGAACCCTGCGCATCGTCGATTCAAACCCGCTTTGGTGGGACGAGCACTTGGCCAAATTGACGGAAGATTGCGCCCGGCTTGCTCTGCCGGCGCCGGACTCGGCTGTGTGGAATGCCGATCTGGCGAAAATTGTGCCTCGTCCGAGCGGTGGGATTCTTAAATTGCTGGTAACAAGGGGAAGCGGACGACGCGGTTATTGCCCGCCCGATGTGCCGCAAATACGGCGTTTAATGCGTTACGACGTCACCTTGAATAGCCCGATGAAGACGCCGGTGGGCGATGTACAGCTTCGCGTTTGCTCGCTAAGACTCGGTTGGCAGCCCCGGTTGGCCGGTATCAAGCATTTGAATCGGCTGGAAAACGTGTTGGCGCGAGCCGAATGGAGCGATCCCGATATCCACGAAGGTCTGCTTCTGGATCATTCAGAACAGGTGATTTCCGGCGTCATGAGCAATCTTTTCATTTGGCGTCAGAACCAACTGCTTACCCCGCGTCTCGATCGATGTGGTGTCGCGGGTGTCGCGCGCGCGCGTTTGTTGCGCTTGGCAAGCGCACATGGGTTCGACGTGAAGGAGACTGAATTGAATTTGCAGTCGGTGCTAGAGGCCGATGAAGTGATGTTGACCAACAGCGTTTGGGGCTTGCGGCGTGTTGCTCGGCTGGAAACCCGTGTCTGGTCTGAACCCTTGGTGAGTTCACGTTTGGCGGCAATGCTCGATGCGTAGATGGATCAACCGTTTTCTTCTGCTCGGCGTATTGGCGGGTTTGGGTTTGGGCGGCTGGATGTATTGGTATGCCAACCAATCTACATCGATGCAGGATGTCGCCTATCCGTTTGATTTTTCGATCCAACGCGGTGATTCGCTAACGACGGCAAGTGACAAATTGCATCGCGCCGGGGCTTTGGCTCAGCCTTGGGCGTTCGTCTTGATCGCCCGCTTGAAAGGCCAGGCGGGCGAGATCAAAGCCGGTAGCTACGTGTTGGAGCGTGCGGTGACGCCGTTGGAGTTGTTGCGCAAAATTACCCAGGGTGACACGGTGCTTGGCAAGTTGGCCTTCATCGAAGGCTGGAGTTTTCAGGAAATGCGTCGCAGCATCGCCGCTAACGCCGGCCTCAAGCACGATACCCTGGCGATGAGCGATGCCGAATTGATGGCGGCGGTTGGCGCGCATGAATCGCATCCCGAAGGCCTGTTTTATCCTGACACCTACTTTTTCGACAAGGGCAGTTCAGAGTTGGCGCTCTATAAACGGGCTTACAGTGCGATGCGATATCACTTGGAAAACCAATGGGCGCAGCGGGCGCCGGGCTTGCCTTATCGCTCGCCCTACGAAGCCTTGATCATGGCCTCAATTATTGAAAAAGAGACCGGCGCGGCGGAGGAGCGTACTTTGATTGCTTCTGTTTTTATCAACCGCTTGCGTTTGGGCATGCGTTTGCAGACTGACCCCACCGTGATTTACGGCCTGGGCGGCGAGTTTGACGGTAATCTTCGACGCGTGGATTTGCTCGCCGATACGCCCTACAACACGTATACCCGCGCCGGTTTGCCGCCAACGCCGATTGCCGCGCCAGGCCTCGCATCGATTCAGGCGGCATTGAACCCCAAGATCAGCAAAATGTTGTATTTCGTCTCCAAGGGCAGTGGACGCCATGTTTTCTCGGAATCACTGGATGCGCATAACCGAGCCGTTAACCGTTATCAGAGAGGGCGTTGATGTTCATTACGCTTGAAGGGGTCGATGGGGCGGGCAAGAGCAGCCATCTGGATTGGTTGAAAAACTGGTTTGAACTGCGTGGGCATCGTGTTCGCATGACCCGAGAACCGGGCGGCACGCCGATGGGTGAAAAATTGCGCGAGTTGGTATTGCATGATTCGATGCACCCGGACACGGAAGCGCTGATCATGTTCGCTGCCCGACGGGAACATATTGAGCAAGTCATTCGCCCCGCGCTGGCCGCTGGGGAGGTGGTGATCTCGGATCGATTCACCGATGCAAGCTTCGCCTATCAATGCGGCGGCCGCGGTCTGTCTGAATCTCGTTTGGCCGTGCTGGAAAGTTGGGTACATGCAGACCTGCATCCGGATGCGACCTTGTTGTTCGACCTTCCTACCGAAATTGCTGCGCAACGACTGGCATCTGCTCGCGAACCGGATCGTTTCGAGCGTGAAAAGACGGATTTTCATGCGCGCGTCCGCGCAGCTTATCTGCGTCGAGCCGAACAATTTCCACAGCGTATTCGGGTTATTGATGGCAGTCGCGACATCGAATCCGTGCGTCTGCAATTAACCTCGGTGCTGGAGTCGTTGACGTGATCCATCCCTGGAATCGCGCTTTATTTCAGCAATTGACCGCCGACCGCGAGCGGATGCCGCATGCCTTGCTGTTGCATGGCCCAGCCGGAGTCGGCAAACGTGATCTCGGCCTGGCGCTGGCGCAATGGAGTGTCTGCGAAGCGCCCGTCCCGGAAGGCGCTTGCGGCTTGTGCGATGCTTGCAACTGGTTTGTGCAAGGAAATCATCCCGACTATCGCTACCTGGAGCCGAAGGAAGAAGAGGTCGACGAAGCCGGTAAAGTCAAGAAAAAGGCCAGCAAGGAAATCAAGGTCGACCAGGTTCGCGAGATTAGCGAGTTTCTCTGTCTCAGCGCGCATCGCGGCGGTTGGCGTAGTGCATTGATATATCCGGCCGAGTTGATGAATCAAGCCGCAGCCAACGCTTTGCTGAAAACGTTGGAAGAGCCGCCACCGCGCGTTCTGCTGATTCTGGTTTCGCATCAACCCGGTCGTTTGTTGCCGACCGTTCGGTCGCGTTGTCGTAAGGTGGCGGTCGGTCTGCCCGCAACTTCGGTGGCAATGGACTGGTTGCGGGAAGCCGGCGTGGCGCAGCCGCTAGACTTGCTTGCCGAAGCCGGCGGGGCGCCGCTGGCCGCGATTGGTTTTGCTGAATCGGAGCGCGGTGAGCGGCGCGAGATGTTTCTCGACCGTCTTGCCAATCCTGCTCAGCTTGATGTTTGCGCCGTTGCTGAGGCCTACAAGCCATTATTGGCCGAGACCTGGGGCTGGTTGATGCGTTGGGTGCATGATGCGCTGGAGCAGCGACTGGCCGGTTCGTCACGCTATTTCCCGGCGCGCACCGAAGTGATTGCTCGGTTGGCGCACCAAGCTGACCTCTCTGGTTTGCTTGCCTTGGAGCGCGAGTTGGCGGTTGCCGGGCGTTGGTTGCGGCATCCGTTGAATCCAACCTTGTTGCTAGAATCATGGCTGATTCGCTACGTCGAAGTTGTTTCCAAACGCTGAGGTCAAAGGAAGGTAAATGAGTGAGATAGCAAGACAGCCAGCAGGTCGGGCCGGTATGCTTTCCTTGGCGATCAAGGAGCGCACGGCGTTGTTTGCCGCTTATATGCCGCACATCAAAGGCGGTGGATTATTTATTCCGACCAATCGGCCCTATCAAATGGGTGATCAGGTCTACATGCTGTTGACCTTGATGGAAGACGCCAACAAGTTGCCGATTTCGGGACGCGTCGTCTGGATCACGCCAGCCGGTGCGCAAGGCAACCGTCAGCAGGGCATTGGCGTGCAATTTGATGATAATGAAGGGGCTACTGCGGTCAGGCAGAAAATCGAAGGGATCTTGGGCAATGCGCTCAAATCCACTCGCCAAACACACACCATGTAACTACACAGGCGCGCCTCGGCACCTGCTTTTCTAATTTTCCCCATGTTTATCGACTCTCATTGCCACATCGATTTTCCCGATTTCAGCGAGGGTATTTCACCGTTGCTGGCGAATATGCAAGCCGCTCAAGTCGATGCCGCGCTGTGCGTATCGGTGAATCTGGAGAACTATCCGCGAGTCCTCGCTGCGGCGGAAGCACATCCAAACGTGTTTGCCTCGGTTGGTGTTCATCCCGATCATGAACAAGGACGCGAGCCCAGCGTCGATGAACTGGTGTCTTTGTCGGGCCACCCGCGGGTTGTCGCGATTGGTGAAACCGGGCTGGATTACTACCGATTGCAACGCGATCAGGTCGATTGGCAGCGCGCCCGTTTTCGCACCCATATTCGCGCCGCATGCCAAGCTGGCAAGCCGTTGATCATTCACACCCGCAATGCCGCCGAGGACACCCTGGCGATCATGCTGGAGGAGGGCGCCGATCAGGCTGGCGGTGTCATGCATTGCTTTACCGAGCGCTGGGAAGTGGCTGAAGCGGCGCTGGCGATGGGGTTTTATATCTCGTTTTCCGGCATTGTCACTTTCAAAAGCGCGAAGGATTTGAAAGAAGTCGCCCGTCGCGTACCGCTGGAGCGCATGCTGATTGAAACCGATTCACCTTATCTGGCACCCATGCCACATCGTGGCAAGCGCAATGAACCGGCTTTTGTACGTCATGTTGCTGAAGAAATCGCCACTTTGCGTGGAATTTCGCTAGAACAGATCGCGAGTGCGACCAGCAAAAATTTCTTCGATTTGTTCAAAGCTGCGCATTGAAGCTGGATTCCTCAGTCGGCTGCTGCGCATTCAAACGTCTTCAACCGAGGTGTTCAGGGTTATTGCTTCAATTCGTTCATCGTTCTGCGCGCCAGCACCAGGTCTTCCCAGACTTTGGCTTTGTCGAGCGGGTTGCGCAGCAGATAAGCGGGATGATAGGTGACGACCAACGGCACACCGCGATAACGATGCACCTGGCCGCGCAGTTTGCCGATTGGGGTGTCGGTTGCAAGCAGGTTTTGCGCCGCAAAGCGACCTAGCGCGACGATCAGTTTGGGCTGGATCAGTTCGATCTGGCGTTCCAGGTAGGGCATGCAGGTCGCCACTTCTTCCGGCTTCGGGTCACGGTTGCCGGGTGGGCGCGATTTCAGCACGTTGGCGATAAAAACGTTTCTGCCGCGCGCCAGACCGATGGCGGCCATCATCGCATCGAGCAATTGGCCGGCATCGCCGACGAAGGGTTCGCCTTGGCGGTCTTCGTTCGCGCCCGGCGCTTCCCCGACAAATAGCCATTCGGCATGGATATCGCCTACGCCCGGTACGGCTTGGGTGCGGGTTTTGGCCAATTCGCAGCGCCTGCAGTCTCGAATGGCGGCGTTGAGCGCGGCCCAATCCATGGTCTCGATTGCATCCGAGCCGACGCTGGCGGGGGGGCGTTCCAACGCAGGGCGGAGTGGTGCAGCGACTTCCGTCTCTACCCGCAAACGGGCTTCTTCAATGACGGCGGCAGGCATGTTGGACGCAGCTGTCAGTGCTGCGCTGCTTTCCGCTAACGGGTGCTCCACGGCGAGCTCAGGCTCGACTGGCGTCGCCGTGCGCAGCCGCCAGATTGGCCAAAGCCCAAGCGCTTGCAGGCGATCCTGACGGGTCAGGCTCAAAACAGCATCCTCATCACCAGCGCGTCTTCCGCGCCTTGATCCGCCGGGTAGTAGTTGCGGCGCAGGGCGATGGTTTCGAAGCCAAGGCGTTGGTAGAGAAACACCGCAGCGGTGTTGGATGGGCGAACTTCAAGGAACAGGCATTCGGTGCGATGGCTGCGCGCGGTGTCGATCAGATGTTCGACCAATTGACGCCCGAAGCCGCGGCCCTGCCAGTCCGGCGCGACGCAGCAATTGAGGACGTGACCTTCACCCGCCGCCAACATCATGATCCAGTAGCCGGCTGGAATGCCGTTGATCTCGGCGATCCAGCTGGAATAACCCGAGTCCAGGCTGTCCTTAAAATTGCCAATTGTCCACGGATACGGATAAGCGGCGCGCTCGATGCGAATGACGTCTTCCACATCGCTGGCCAGCATCGGGCGGAAGTGGAAACTGAGCGGCTTCAGGATGGCGTTCAAACTAGAGGCCTCGTTCGCAAATTTTTAAAGCGACCTTGTCGCGGATATAGAGCGGTTCGGCGTTTTCGGCTGGCAAGCCTTCGCCACGCAGCAAGCGTGGAGCAGCGAGTCTGGCCATGGCGCGGGCGTGCGGAATGAGGCTGGCATCGACCCGGCTGAGCCGTCGCGCCGCCGCGATTTCCGGATAAGCGGCGAAGCCGGAGCCGACGCCGACAAAATTGTCGCCTTCCGGGATTGGCGCAGCGCTTGGCGGGCAGACCAGCGGGCCGGCCAGGCAGCGCCAGACTGCGTTCTCGCGTTGATACAGCCCGGCATAAACCTCGTTCATGCGTGCATCCAGGCAGGCGAGTACCTGTTCCGCCCCGGCTTCTTCGGCCAGCGTTTCCAGGGTTGAAATGCCCAATACCGGTAAATCCGCACCCAGTGCCAAGCCTTGGGCAACACCGCAGGCAATGCGCAAGCCAGTGAACGAACCCGGCCCCATGCCATAGACGATGGCATCAAGCTGCTTTAGTGCCAAACCGGATTCGGCGAGCAGTTCCATCAGCATGGGGACCAGCAGATCGGAATGCTTCTGACCGGCGTGGATTTCCCGCTGCGTGCAAACGCCATCAACCCAGAGGGCGGCGCTGCACCATTCGGTGGCGGTGTCGAAGGCGAGAAATTTCAAGGCGGGGCAGGCGAGAGGAAAGGAAAAGATTTTACCGGACGAGCGGGTGAATTAGCGGTCGTCTGGTTGTATTACATAAAGCTCCATCAGCACGCGTTTCCATGGGTCGCGGCTTTTTTGCAGATGCAGGATGCGGCCTTCGATGCGTGTGCCGCGATCCATCAGCCGCGCCAGGTCGACATTGTCGGCGCGCGGCGCATATCCGATTTGCGCGCCGTTCCAATCCACCCGCACCGCTTTGGCGTCGAACGGGTTGCTTGGTTCTCGACGTAACTCCAGGTGGTCGCCGACTTGCATCAAGGCAAACAAGGTTGCTCCGGCGTGGTGTTGAAAACCGGCGAGCGGCGAGGTTTGCAGGATCATCAGGGCGTCGTTGGCGGCTGCCACCCGCGATTGCGGTAAACAACCCAGCAGGCTGAGCGATAACAGCACGCGGATCAAGCTGGTATTCCAGGGCATGGGTTAATCGAGCAACTCAATACTTTGGCCATGATCGAGTCGACGCTTTGGTGGTCGCCGTGAAATACCGGTGGACTGCTTTTGCACGTTTTAAATCAATCAGTTGGCGTATCGAGTTGATCGCTAGTGGAGGTGAAAAACGCCAGCGCATCGGCCTGTTTGCGGGACCGTTTCATTGGTGGCAAGGCTTGCCAGATGCGCCGTCCATACGGTTTTTCGACCAGTCGCGGATCGCAAATCATCAACACGCCGCGATCGCTTTCGCGCCGGATCAACCGGCCCGCGCCTTGTTTCAGGCTGATCACCGCATGCGGCAATTGGTAATCGAAGAATGGGTTCTTGCCGGCGCGCTTCATCGCTTCCATGCGCGCCGCCAGCACCGGATCGTCGGGCGGCTGGAATGGCAGGCGATCGATGATGACCAGCGACAGCGCATCACCGGCGACATCGACGCCTTCCCAGAAGCTTTGGCTGCCGAACAGAACCGCATTGCCAAGCCGGCGGAATTCATCGAGCAGATCGGTGCGACTTTTCTCGCCTTGCAGCAGCAGCGGGTAGTGAACCCCTGTTTCCGCCATGCGTGCTTGCAGCAAACGATGGGCTTCGTTCATTGCGCGCAACGAGGTGAACAACATGAAAGCGCCGCCGCAGCTGGCTTCCAACAGCGGCCAAGCGGCTTCCACCACCGCCTCGGTATAGCCGGGCGAGTTTGGATCGGGCATCGCTTCGGGTACATACAGCAGAGCTTGCTTTTCATAATCAAACGGGCTGTCCCAGACGGCGGTTTCGGCTTCTTTCAGGCCGATTTCGTGCAGGTAATGGGAGAAATCCTTGCGCACAGAAAGGGTGGCGGAAGTGAAGATCCAAGCCCGCGGATCGTCTTCGATCTGGCGAGCGAACAGTTCGCCGGCATTCAACGGGGTGGCGTGGAACAACACGGAATGGCTGGTGGCTTCCAACCAGCGCACGATGACGCCGTCCACGCTCGCATCGCCATCAGCGGGCGGCGTCAGCCAGCGTTCGAGACGTCCCGCCGCTTCATGGCAGCGGGCGTGCAATTTCTCCAGTTCATCGGAACGCTCCGCCTGGCTCTCCAGCAGCACGTCGAGTTTGACCAGGCCGGTGATCATGGCATCCAGCGCCATGCGGAATTCGCCGAGTTCGAGACCGCGCGCCGCTGGCATGCGCGCTTGCGCCGGACCCAAGGCAAGGCGCACTTGCTTGGCGGCGATTTCGAGTTCACCGACAGCATGTGGCAGTTTGGCGAAATCGGCGGCGCTGATCGAGGCTTCCACCTTCACATCGCGGCAGAGTTCGAACAGCATGCCGGTGGTCACGGTTTCGCCGAAGAACAGGCTGGCGGTGGCCGGTAGTTGATGCGCTTCGTCGAAGATCACCGCGTTGCTGGCGGGCAGCAGTTCTCCAGCACCTTCGTCTTTGAGCCAGACATCAGCAAAGAATAAATGGTGGTTGACCACCACCAGGTCGGCTTCCAGCGCTTTTTTGCGCGCGCGCAGCACAAAACAGGCCTTGTGATGCGGGCAGTCGCCGCCCAGGCAATTGTCTCGCGTAGAGGTCGCCCAGCCCCAGGCGGGTGAATCTTCCGGCACATCGCCGCACGCCATGCGATCGCCGGATTCCGTTACTGCCGCGTAGCGGGCGATTGCCTGTAAATGTTGAGCATCTTCACGGCTTTTGAAACGGCCTTCCGAAAGTGCGCGCTCCAGATGATATGGGCAGACGTAATTGGCGCGGCCTTTCAGCAGGGCGACGGTAATCGGCCGAGCCAAGGCTTGGCGAACCGCAGGAATGTCGCGGTGAAACAGTTGATCCTGTAGCGTCTTGGTGCCGGTGGAAACAATGACCTTGCCGCCGAACAGCAGGGTTGGCACCAGATATGCCAGCGTCTTGCCGGTGCCGGTGCCGGCTTCAGCCACCAGGTGCGCGCGGCGCTCCAGCGCGGAATAAATGGTGCGGGTCATCTCAAGTTGCTGCGGCCGCGGTCGATAGTGCGGCAGGACGCCGCAAAATGGCCCGGTGTGCGAAAAAATTTCATCCAGATTCATTGTCCGAGTTTATCCGACAGGCCGATAAATTAAACGAGAGGTTAAGACTTATGCTGCGTTGGATTTTTCTGCTCATCACTATTTTTTCTTTGCCGGTATGGGCGGAGCCGATTGAACTGGTGTTGCCGAACAAACTGACCGCCAAGGCGGAGTATCGGAAAGCCGAGGCGGGCAAGCCCACCGTGCTGTTGATGCATGGCTTTCTTCAAACGCATGAATTTCCCACCATCCACCGTCTTACCGAGGGGCTTTCCAGCGCCGGCTACGGGGTGCTGGCGCCGACTTTGACGTTGGGCGTGACGCACCGCAAGCAAAGCAAGGCCTGCGAAGCGATCCACACCTACACCATGGATGAAGGATCAAAGGAACTGGCTACTTGGGTGAATTGGCTCAAAGCCAATAAAACTCGGACCATTGTGCTGATGGGGCATAGTTTTGGCAGTGTTGAGTTGTTGGCTTACCTGAGTACAAATCACGATCCGGTCGTGCGTAAAATGATCGGAGTCAGTGCGGCGGAAGGACGAATAAAAGTTGATGACAAATCGCGTGACAAAGTGATCCGGCAAACCCGCGCTTTGGTGAAAGCCGGCTCTAAAAATCTCCTGACGCAACCGTTCTCGTTCTGCCAAAAATTTCGTGCTACGCCGAAAGCGATGCTGTCTTATCTTGAATGGACGCCTGATCACATCATTCTCCAAGCCGGTAATTTGCCGATCTCGACGACTTTCATCATGGGCAGTCGCGATGACCGGCTGGGCCCCGGCTGGATTGAACAACTCGGCAAAACCAAAGCCAAAGTCAGCGTCATTGAAGGCGCCAACCACTTTATGGATGGCGATTTTGAATTCGATTTGCTTGATACCGTCTTGCTGGAATTAAAGTCGCTTTGAGATGCGCCGTTGCCCTCGCTTGTGCCTTGTCCGAACAAGAATTTCTGCTCCGTCGGGTTTGTCGATAACTACGCCACGCCTTCTCGGAATTCCCTGTGCAAACAATGTCTTGTGCGATCATCGCGTGAATTCATGAAATATCCGGGTTAAGTTCACGCCATGAAATCTCTCAGCATCGGGCGTTTGTCTTTGTTTTTTATCTTGGTTGCTGGCGTTCTGATTGTTTCAATGGGCGGTTATTTCTGGATGGAAATCAGGCAAGCCACCGCCGCCGTGCGCCAGAACGAGCTGGTCAGCGCAAACCAGGAGGTCAGAGAAGCGTTGGTGATACTTTCGCAGCGGCTGGATAAAACGGCAACAGCGGTTGCGCAATGGGAAGAAACCCGCCAGCAATTGGTGTTTCCCGAGTACTACTCGGTCTGGCGCGATAGCCGTATGCGCGATAGCGGATTGATTTCCTCCGGCGCGGGGGCGGTGGCGCTTTACGACAAGGCCGGCTTGATTCTGGCGAAGCAACCCGGGCCTGACGCGCTTCCGCCTCGTTTGCCCGGCAAGCCGCCGCTAGTGCGCTACATTGCCGGGACAACGGGCCATCAACTGGAATATTTCATTCCTGTTCATGCCGATCCCGCCGCGCAAATTCTGCTTGGCTATCTGGGCATGAGGCTGGATTTTCTTGCCGAGCTTGAACGTGCGTACTCTTTTCGCTATGCCGACTTGTCTGTGCTGAAAGTCGATTTTCCCAGCCAAAGCAAGATCGATTTGAAGAACAGTCTGCCGAATCTGCGATTCGAGGTTCGGGAAAATCCCAATCAGGTTCTTTTTCTGAATTTGTTTCAGGTTACTCAACTCCGGCTCACGCTGGTGGTGCTGTCGGTATTGCTGATCGCGGCCTGGCTTTTAAAGCGTTTGGTCGTGCATCCATTACGTACCTTCTCTAGTGAAATCAATGCGATGCGTTCAGTAGAAAATAATTTCCCGCATCGTGGGATGCTCGGCGCGCCGCTGCTGATCGCGGAACTGGAAAGCGTCCGCCGGGCGTTTGGTGATTATCAGGAGCGGCTGTTTGCCTTGCACCAGAATCTGGAACAAAACAGCCAGGATTTCTTTGATCAGGCCCGCCATGACGCGCTTACCGGCGCCTTCAACCGGCGCGCCTATGACGAAGACTGGAATAACCTGGGCAAAGATCGCCGGCATGGCAGCGCCGCTTTATTGTTGTTTGATTGCGATCATTTCAAGGCGATCAACGACACCTACGGGCATCACGTTGGCGACAGGGTGATACGCGCCATCGCCATCTGTCTGCAATCCGCGTTGCGCGCGGGTGACCGCTTGTATCGGGTGGGCGGTGACGAATTCGCCAGCGTGATTCTGGATGATGATCCGCTTCACGCCCAAGTGGTTGCCGAGCGTTGCCAGGAACACTTGATGAAGCACGATTTTCGTCAATATGGCATGAGTGAACCGGCCACTATCAGCATCGGTATCGCCCAGTCGCATTCGGGCGAGTTTTGTCTGGGCGAACTACAGAAACGCGCCGATCTGGCGATGTATGCAGCGAAGCGGCCATCCAGTCCGAAAATCGTTTTTTATAGTGAGGGTATGGGCGAACTCGGCGCGCTGGTTGCAAATCGATCGATCAGCGCGGTGTTTGACGCGATTCGAGATCATCGACTGATCGAGTTGAGCTATCAGGCGGTGATGCGTTTGCCCATGCAGCAAAAGGAATATGTCGAAGCGCTGACCCGTATTCGTCTGAATGGCGAACTGATCCGGCCGGATGCCATCTTTCCCATCGTGCAAGCGCGCAAGCTGGATGCCGAGTTCGATTTATCGGTGATACGCGCGGTTACCGACGATATGGCGAGCGGACGTTTGCCAGCCTGGCAGGGCGTTTCCATCAATCTGTCCGCCCCCAGTATCGTCAATGCCAAGGTGGTTGATGCGATGCTGGAACTGGTGCGCGCGCAGAAGGCGCTGGCGGGCGGGCGCAAGATTGTGGTCGAAATCACCGAAACGGCGTTGATCACGCAGATGGAAGTCGCCTCGGCGAATATCGAACAATTACGCAGCGCCGGGGCGTTGGTGGCGCTTGACGATTTTGGCAGCGGTTATTCTTCGTTACGTTATCTGGCCTCGATGCCGGTTGATCTAGTCAAATTCGATATCAGCATGGTGCGCTTGCTGGAACACGGCGAGCGGCGTCAGAAAATGATTCTGGAAGAGATTGTCAGCATGGTGATCAGCGCCGGCTATGAGTTGGTCGCCGAGGGGATTGAAACCCGCGAACAACTCGACAACATCATTGGCCTGGGTTTCAGCCATGCGCAGGGTTTTTATTTTGGCAAGCCTGGTGAAGAGCTTGATCCAAAGACCGCTCATGCTGCGCCGCAATAAAAATACGCCCGACAGGTCATTGACCCGCCGAGCCTTGAAGGAGCTTGGTTAAGAATTAGACAGGAATCAGGCAGCGGCTTGCAGGTTGGAGGCCTTGCTCATCTGTTCTTGAACCGTTTTGACACCTTCTTTGGCCAGATCGCCATATTCGGTTGACGATTCAGTGGCAAAAGTCAGGCTGGAACGCACCGCAGCAATGCTACGCTCGCCACATTCACGCATCAGTGCGGTCTGGCCCGCCATCAGATCCTGGTAACCCTTGGCTTTGGTCATCAATTCCATGCTGCGGGCGCTGGCATCCATAAAGAAAGAAGCCAGTTCGGTTTGTTGCTGAAACAGCTTGTCGAATGTGCGCTGGTTCAGTTCGCCAATCTTGCGAACCGACTCCAGGGTGGTTTCGGTGGATTTTTCAAACATTTCGATGATTTGCTTTTGCATGGTGTTTCTCCTCGACGACAGGTTAAAAATCGGGTTTTCGGCTATTTGTGCACTGCACAAATGTTGCGCCGCACAATATCGAAGTCGGTTCTACCTTGTCAACCATTAAGTCTGAAAATTTCAACGTGCGGAAATTGATTGATCTTGTTGTTTTGGGCGACGACGGTCGATCACCCCGGCAGGTGGTGATGCGGGCTGGAATCAGGCAGGACGAGTTTCAGACCGCTTGAGCCATTTCAGCAAGGTTTCGTAAAGCGGTGCTGCTTCAACTGGTTTGGAGATGAAGTCGTTGATGCCGACGAAAAGGTGCTTAGCACGCTCTGCGTCGAAGGCGTCAGTGGTCATCGCCAAGATCGGGATTTCTCCGCAGTTGGGGAGTTGGCGAAGTGAACGGGTGGCATCAAGGCTGCTCAATTTCTCCATCCGCAGGTGCATCAGGATGGCGGCATAATCGGTTTCTGCCGCCATTTGCAAAGCTTGTTCGTTGTTCTCGGCCAAGTCGGGTTGCAGTCCGGCATCGAGCAGCAAGCGCAGCGCGATTTCCCGGTTGAAGCGGTCGTCGTCGACCAGCAGGATGCGTTTGCCGTGATGATCGCGGCGCAGGCTGTTTGCCGCGCTCATGTCGGCTTGGGTGTCGGGTGGAGTGGCTGTTTGCTCGGGCTTGCCCAGTCGTGCGGTGAGCCAGAAGGTGCTGCCTTGGTCTGGCGTACTGTCTACGCCGACACTACCGCCCATCAGTTTTGCGATGCGCTGGGTGATGGCGAGTCCCAGCCCGGTTCCGCTGTATTTGCGGGTGGTGGAGTTGTCGGCCTGTTCAAACGGCGAGAAGACGCGTGACTGTTGTTCGTGCGTTAGGCCGATGCCGGTATCGGTGACCTCGAAGCGCAACAGGTAGCTGGTTGACGATTCTTCCAGGATGCGGCCTGACAACGTGATGCTGCCCTGGTCGGTGAATTTGACAGCGTTATCCAGATAGTTGAGCAGGGCTTGCGATAGCAGGACGGCGTCGCCATGGAGTGACTTTGGCAACTTGCTGACCTTGATGAAAAAATCCAGTCCCTTGGCTTTTCGTTGGTTGTCGATGACCCCCAGGACAGCATGCAGCAGGTCGGCCAAAGCGAAGTCTTTTTGTTCGATTTCCAATTTGCCGGA
This sequence comes from Betaproteobacteria bacterium, assembly GCA_020049415.1. Taxonomy (GTDB): domain Bacteria; phylum Pseudomonadota; class Gammaproteobacteria; order Burkholderiales; family Thiobacillaceae; genus PFJX01. Next base: position 17,112 of record JAIFKV010000024.1, on the reverse strand, counting down.
CTCGATTCTGGCGAGATCGAGAACGTTGTTGATGATGCGCAGCAGGTGTTGGCTGGAGGCCTCGATTCGGTCAAGCCGGCCGGCCTGGGTCGGGGTGACGCCATCGCGACGCAGCAGATGGGCCATGCCGAGAATGGCGTTCATCGGGGTGCGGATTTCATGGCTGATGTTGGCGAGGAAAATGCTTTTTGCCTGGTTTGCGGCTTCAGCGGCTTCGGTGCGTCGAACCAGTTCGCGATTGAGCTGGGCAATTTCCAGCGTCCGTTCCTGAACACGTTTTTCCAGCAGGTGTCGACTTTGTTCAAGTTCTGTCGCGGCACGCTTCAATTCGCTGATGTCAGTGAGCGCCAGTTGCAGGGTTGCCGCGTCATCAAAGGGGTGGATGGGATGGCAGTTGACCTGAACCTGACATAGCACGGCATTGGCGCAATTCAACGCCATGTCGAAATTCTGATCTTCGCCCTCGGCCACTGCCTGGTTGAACTTTTGTTGCCAGTTATCCAGATCGCAAATACTGACAAAGCGCTCAAAGCGTTGCTTCAGCAAGGCATTGCGCTCAACCCCCAGTAGCGTGGTGGCGGTAAGGTTGGCGGCGCGGATCAGCCCGGTCTTGTCGAGCGTGAGGTAGCCGATCGGGGCGAATTCATAAAGATCGTCATAACGAGATTCGGCAAGATTGCGCGCTTGTTCAAGCTCAGTTTGAGACCGACCTAACTCGGCATTCTGCATTTCCAGTTCGATCTGATGCACTTGCAGTTCATGCAGCAGACGATGCGCATCCACATCAATCGGCGGGGCGGGGGGTGAGGACGCCAGCAAACGCTCCGCGCTACGACGCAACGCGACATGATCTGAATTCAAATGCTTCTCCATGACCGTTTTTGGTTGAGGATTGAAAAAATTTATTCTGCGGTTAGCGCAAAAAAAACCATCAATTCAACCCTATATAAAAACCAAAGGTGAATGCATTAAAGCTGAAGACGGTGTTTTTTGACTTTTTCAAGGTGTTATACAGTTGCCCTGTAATTGAATAGTAGACAGCTTGGCCGCACTTTGCTGGCCTAAAATGGTGCTTTGCCGCATCCGGCTTCTGGCGGAAGTCATGTCCGCATTCTCGTCGCCGATGCGCTGGCAAACTTCGTTTCGGGCAGGTCAAGATTTCATCAGATCAAGGTAAAAGCTATGGCAAAACGCGGCAAAACTGCGACTTCAGTAATGTCCGAAAAAATCGTCCCCCCTGTCGCGATGGGAGGGGGGGACTTTCCCATCGTCGGCATTGGCGCTTCCGCCGGCGGCCTGGAGGCGCTGGATCATTTTTTGCGGCATGTACCGGAAGCCTCCGGCATGGCTTTCATCGTCATTCAGCATCTTGACCCCACCCGCACCGATGTGATGCCGGAATTGTTGCAGCGGGTCACGCCGATGCAAGTGGTTCAGGCTGGCGAGGCTATGCGGGTTAAACCGAATTGCGTTTATGTGATCCCGCCGAATAAAGAAATGTCGATCTTGCACGGCACGTTGCATCTGCTTGATCTGGCTGAGCCGCATGGTTTGCGTTTGCCGGTCGACTGTTTTTTTCGCGCCCTGGCCGATGATCGGGGTGAACGGGCTATCGGCGTGATCCTCTCCGGCATGGGGTCGGATGGCACGCTGGGGCTGAAAGCGATCAAGGAAAAATCCGGTTTGGTGCTGGCGCAAGATCCGACCGACGCCAAGTTCAACGGTATGCCAAGCAGCGCTATTCACACCGGCATGGTTGATATTGTCGCCACTGCCGACGCGCTGCCAGCGCGATTAGCCGCAGCCTTGAAGCATCCGTTTACGCACGAACTTGAAGTCGATACGGAACCCGTCGGCCAGGGCGGGCTGGAGAAAGTGGTGACCTTGCTGCGCGCGCGTACCGGACATGATTTCTCGCATTATAAAAAGAGTACGGTTTATCGCCGCATCGAGCGGCGCATGGCGATACATCAAATTGACCGAATCGCTGCCTACGCCCACTTTCTGCAGGAAAACCCGGCTGAAATCGATTTGCTGTTCAAGGAGATGCTGATCGGTGTCACCAACTTTTTCCGCGATCCGCCAGCTTGGGCGCATCTGCTGGAAAACGATTTTCCAGAGCTGCTGGCAAATTATCCGAATGGCCGTTTGTTGCGCGCCTGGGTGCCGGCCTGTTCGACCGGCGAGGAGGCTTATTCGCTGGCGATTGTGTTCCGTGAGGCGCTGGAGCGACTCAACCCGAAAAGTCGCTTTACTTTGCAGATATTCGCCACCGATCTGGATGAAGATGCCATCAACCAGGCGCGGCAGGGTTTTTACCCGGCCAACATCACCGCCGATGTTTCGCCAGAGCGGCTGGAACGTTTTTTTGTGAGTGAGCAGGGTGGCTTCCGGGTAAGCAAGGAGATACGCGAAATAGTGATTTTTGCGCCGCAGAACGTGCTCTCCGACCCGCCGTTCACCAAACTGGATATTCTCAGTTGCCGCAATCTGCTGATTTACCTGGATGCGGAGTTGCAGAAGCGGTTGATGCCGCTGTTTCATTACAGCCTGAGCCCGGGCGGCATTTTGTTTCTGGGTAGCGCAGAGACGGTCGGCAACTTCAACGATCTGTTCATTCCTGTCGATACCAAGTCACGCTTGTATCGTCGTATCGATGGCAGTCAGGGCTTGTCGGCGCTCGATTTTCCGCTGCGATCATGCCCGGTTTTGCCGGCCTTGCCGCACGAGGATGTGGTCGGCCCCTCATTTGCCAATCTGCAGAACATGGTTGAGCAAAATATTCTGCAACAGTTTGCGCCGGCCGCCGTGCTGGTCAACGATAGGGGCGACATCGTCTATATCAGTGGTCGCACCGGAAAATATCTGGAGCCCGCCGCTGGCAAGGCAAACTGGAATATCCATGCGATGGCGCGCGACGGTCTGCGCCACGAACTGGCGATGGCATTGCAGAAGGCGTTGCGGCAGGGAGATACGGTTGAGGTGCATGGCCTGACGGTGGGCAACAATGGCGGCCAGCAGTTGGTGGATCTCAGTGTGCAGGCGCTGCGGGAACCGCCGGAACTGAAAGGCATGGCGCTGATCGCCTTTCAGGATCGCGCTACGCCAGCCATCGGCAAGCTTGATGTCAAGCGTGTCCCGGCGCGTGGCGCGCGAGCCCTGGCGATGGAAAGCGCGCTGAACAGCGCGCAGGAGGAAGTCCGGACATTGCGCGAGGAAATGCAGGCATCGCAGGAGGAACTGCGTTCGGCCAATGAGGAGTTGCAGTCGACCAACGAGGAATTACAGTCGACCAACGAGGAACTGACCACGTCGAAGGAAGAAATGCAGTCGCTCAACGAGGAATTGCAAACGGTGAACGCCGAATTGCAATCCAAGGTGGAAGACCTTTCGCGCAGCAATAACGACATGAAGAACCTGCTCAACAGCACCGACATCGCGACGGTGTTTCTTGATAGCCTGCTGCGCGTGCGCCGCTTTACCACCCCGACCACACGGTTGATCAACCTGATCCCCGGAGATGTCGGGCGGCCGCTTTCAGACATCGTCAGCGACCTGATCTACCCCGAAATGGAATATGACGCGCACGAGGTTCTGCGCTCTTTGGTGTTTTCGGAGAAAGTCATCGCCACCCGCGACGGCCGTTATTTCATGGTGAAAATCATGCCCTATCGGACGCTGGAAAATGTCATCGACGGTGTCGTTATTACCTTCATGGACATCACCACCAACAAAACCCTGGAAGCTGAGTTACGGCGAGGACATTGAGTCGGCTGCGGGGGCGAGCCAGGCTCAATTTTGATGTTTGCATTCAAAACTCGCCGGAGCGGTCGATTCAGCGTTTGGGGTCGGGGTCTTCAGTCTTTTCGGATGGCTTGTTTTGCGCATCCGTGTCTTGCCAGAAGCTCATATTCTGCTGCCCGAGTTTCATCCAGAAATCCATCGGATTGCCGCCCAGGACGCCCTGCATCTGCTCGCTTAACAGACGCTGTTGTTTGGCGAACATATCGAGGCTTTGATCAAGGAAGGCGCTGAATGCCGCCTGTGCGGTGTCGCCATAGAAGCGAATGAAACGTTCCAGCATGGCGGCGGTAAATAGCGGATTACCGCTGGATTCTTGCTCGATGATGATCTGCAGCAGGATGGCGCGGGTAATGTCGGTCTCGGTGTGGGAGTCGATAACGCGGAAAGAAATGCCCTTCATTACCAGTTGTTTGACTTCGCCCAGCGTGATGTAGCGACTTTCCTCAGTATCGTAAAGACGCCGATTCGGATACTTCTTGATCAGGCGTTCGTTGGTCATTTCTTCTTCTCCCGCAAACCGCTACCCCCGCATTGGCGGAGGTAGCGTGTGATATCAGCACATATGTTGACCGCCGTTGGCGGCGATATTGGCGCCGGTGATGAAAGCGCCATCCTCAGAAGCCAGGAAGGTTACCAGAGCGGCGATCTCTTCAGGTTTGCCCAGTCGGCCAATCGGAATTTGTGCGACGATCTGGTTACGAACTTCTTCTGGAATCGCCATCACCATTTCGGTGCCGATGTAGCCGGGCGAAATGGAGTTGACGGTGACCCCCTTCTTCGCTGTTTCCTGCGCCAGGGACATGCTGAAACCATGCATCCCGGCCTTGGCTGCGGCGTAGTTGGTCTGGCCGAACTGGCCCTTCTGGCCGTTGATCGAGGAAATGTTGATGACGCGGCCCCAACCCTTGCTCATCATGCCGTCAACAAACTGCTTGGTGACGTTGAATACCGAAACCAGGTTGACGTTGATTACGGCGTTCCACTGCTCCGGCCCCATCTTGCGGAAGGTGCCATCCTTGGTGATGCCGGCGTTGTTGACCAACACATCGACGCCGCCGAAATCGGCATTCAGTTGTTCGCCCATCGCTTTGCATTCATCAAAACTGGAGACGTCGCATTTGACCAGGGCGATGTCGTAGCCGGCTTCAGCCATCGTCGCTTGCCATGCCTTGGCCTGGGTTTCGTTGGTGTAGGTGGACACCACTTTGCAGCCGGCTTGCGCCAGCTTGATGCAGATCGCGCTGCCGATGCCGCCGGTGCCGCCGGTTACCAAAGCCACTTTTGCGTTCAATCCATTGCTCATATTTTCATTCCTCTCGATTTCAAATTCTTTCAACCGCCAGAGCGACGCCCTGACCGCCACCGATACACAACGTGGCGAGACCTTTGTTGGCGCCGGTGCGCTGCATGCCATACAGCAGGGTGACCAGTATTCGCGCGCCGGAAGCGCCAATCGGGTGGCCGATGGAGATCGCGCCGCCGCTGACGTTGACATTCACCGGGTCAAAACCGAGTTCCTTGTTGACCGACATGGCTTGAGCGGCGAAGGCCTCGTTGGCTTCGATCATGTCCAGATCACGGGCTGACCAGCCGGCATTATCCAGGCACTTGCGCACCGCCGGAATCGGGCCGGTGCCCATGATCGCCGGGTCGACGCCGGCGCTGCCAAAGCTCACTACCCGGGCGATCGGTTTCAAGCCCAGTTGTTTGGCCATGGCGCCGCTCATTACCACCACGCCGGCGGCGCCGTCGTTGATGCCGGAGGCATTGCCGGCGGTCACCGTGCCGTCCTTCTTGAATGCCGGGCGCAGCTTGGCCAAGGTCTCGGCGGTGGTGCCGGCGCGCGGGAATTCATCCTTGGCGAAGATCAATGGATCGCCTTTGCGCTGCGGAATTTCGATCGGGATGATTTCCGAATCGAAATGACCATTATTCTGCGCGGCCTCGGTACGCTGCTGCGAAGTGGCGGCAAACAGATCCTGCTCGGCGCGAGAGAAGTCATATTTCGAGGCGATGTTTTCCGCCGTGATGCCCATATGACAATCGTTGAATGCGCACCAGAGACCGTCCTGGATCATCGTATCGACCAGTTCCCAATTGCCCATGCGCTTGCCATCGCGCGATTTCGGCAGCACATGGGGCGACAGGCTCATGTTCTCCTGGCCGCCGGCGATGAGAATGCCGGAATCGCCGCACTGCACCGATTGCGCCGCCAGATGCACGGCTTTCAGACCACTGCCGCAGACCTTGTTGATGGTCAGCGCCGAAACCGTATCCGGCAACCCTCCGGCCAACGCCGCTTGCCGCGCCGGATTCTGACCGACTCCCGCTTGCAGAACCTGGCCAAGGATCACCTCGTCGATTTGCCCGGGTTGCAAATTGGCGCGTTGCAGCAGCGCCTTGATTACCTGCGCCCCCAGTTGAGTTGCCGGAATGCCGGCCAGGGCACCATTGAATGCACCGACCGCAGTGCGACCCGCAGCCACAATTACTACATCGTCAAACATAGGAAATCTCCTCAAAAAAATGGCATCTCGCCTCCCCTGAAGAGTAAATTCTATGCGGTTTTGTGCATTGCACTTGACATATTTTGTTGCGACGCACAAAAATGCTTCAACAACCCACAAGCAAGGAGAGACCAAGTGAGCGATGCCAACGACTGGACCGAAAGCTGGATGAATTCGCAGCAGAATTACTGGAAAGCCTGGGCCGATATGGCGCAGCGCGGCATGAAAGCGCCAGAAGCGCCGAAGCATCCTTTTGCCGATGGTCTGGGGCAATGGTGGCAGAGCGTTTCGCCGATGGCCCCCCCCACTGGCCGCGAAGCATTCGACAAGCTGATGGATGTCAGCAAAGGCTATTTCAGTCTTGCCGAGCGATTCATGGCAGGCGCCCAGGCGAAGCCGGATGGCGGCATGGAGGCGATCAACGGCTGGCTTGAGGGGATGCAGAAGACGTGGAGCGACTGGTCGCAAATGGGCAGCGCCTTCAAGCCGGAGACGATGTTTCAGAATAACCCGCCCAAAGGCCTGAGCACGTTCTGGGATTTGCCGATGGACACCTGGAATCGACTGGCCGCCAACATCATGCCGATGCCGGGCGACTACACCCAGGCTTTCCAGCAGGGCGGCGGGCAGCCGATGCAGGAGCAGATCAACAAGTTTCTATCGGCGCCGGCGGTGGGCTACTCGCGCGAATCGCAAGAGCAGTACCAGAAACTGGCGCAGCGACAGCTCGACTACCTGAGCGCGACCCAGGCCTACCAAGCGGCATTCGGCAAGCTGGGGATGGAAAGCGGCAAACGCTTCCAGACTGCGTTGCAGGCGCGGATGAAGGAAGGCAAGCCGATCACCAGCCTGCGTGAGTTGTACGACCAATGGGTGGAGATGAGCGAAGCGGCCTACGCCGAATTCGTCATGACCGACGAATATCAGACCTTGTATGGTCGACTGGTGAACACCCTGCTGGCACTGAAACAGCAAATGGCGCGCATGGTCGACCAGGCCCTGGAAGCCATGCACATGCCGACGCACGCCGAAATCAGCACGCTGCAAAGCCGGCAACAGGAACTGCGGCGCGACAACCTGAAGCTGCACAAGGAACTGAAAGCGATGCAAGCGCAACTCGAAGCCCTGCGCCAATCGATGTTGATGGCGCAAACCGCGCCCCCGGCCGCCGCAGCGGCGGAAGATGCCGCGCCGAGCAAACCGGCCACCCCGAGAGCCGCGCCGAAGGCAGCCGCAGCGAAGACCGCCACCCCTAAAGCCGCCGCCAAGCCTGCGGCCAAAACCAAATAAAGCAGGAGACTGAGCCATGATCCCCTTCGACATGCGTCCCGACGCCGTCATGCAAGAACTCACCGCCTATGGCCAGAAGCTCTCGCATGGCATGAAGAATCTGATGGAAGTCGGTGAAATCAGCACCGGCGTCACCCCCAAAACGGTGATCTACCAAGAAGACAAACTGACCCTGTTCCGCTTCAACCCGACGGCGCAGAAAGTGCAGAACAAGGTACCGCTGTTGATTGTTTACGCCCTGGTCAACCGGCCCTACATGGCCGATATCCAGGAAAACCGCTCAACCGTCAAAGCCTTGATGGAGACCGGGCAAGATGTCTACCTGATCGACTGGGGTTACCCGGACCGCGCCGACCGCTACCTCACCCTCGACGACTACATCAACGGCTACCTCGACCGCTGCGTCGACGTGATCTGTGAACGCCACCGCATCGACCAGATCAACATTCTCGGCATCTGCCAGGGCGGCACCTTCTCGCTGTGCTACGCCGCGCTGCACCCGAACAAGGTAAAGAACTTGATCACCATGGTCACCCCGGTCGACTTCCAGACCCCGGACAACATGCTGTCGCACTGGGTACAACAGGTTGATATCGACCTGGTGGTCGACACCATGGGCAACGTCCCCGGCGAAATGCTCAACTGGACCTTCCTCAACCTCAAGCCCTACCAGTTGATGGGACAAAAGTATCTCGGCCTGCTCGACACCCTCGACGACCCGGAAGCGCTGAAGAACTTCCTGCGGATGGAAAAATGGATCTTCGACAGCCCCGACCAGGCCGGCGAAGCCTTTCGCCAATTCATCAAAGACTTCTACCAGCAAAACAAACTGCTCAAAGGCGGCCTGGAAATTGGCGACCCGGTGAGTTTGAAGAACGTCAGCATGCCGGTGCTCAACATCTTCGCCGAACAAGACCACCTGGTCCCGCCCGACGCCTCGCGCGCCATGCGCGGCAAACTTGGCAGCAAGGACTACACCGAACTCTCCTTCCCCGGCGGCCATATCGGCATCTACGTCAGCGGCAAAGCGCAGAAAACCGTCCCGCCGGCGATCGGCAAATGGCTGGACGAACGCAGCTGAACCGCCTCGCTCAGCTGGAGCGCACCCTCCCAATAAATTGCGCCGGTGGAACGGCGGCTATCCAGCTCCTGATCGGGCATCAGCGCCCGCAGCAGAAACACCCGCCGGCCAACGCCAATGCGCCAGGCCAGCGGGGCTATGTGCAACCCGGGATTGGAATTTGCGTTTGTGGCGGGCACATGGCCTGGCAGGAAAGTTTGGCGAATCCCAATTTGGGACTAAACTCTGCGTATGCATGTTGTAGCCGTCAAATTCTTGAGAACTTTCTGGGCAAAACACCCGGATGCAGAACAACCACTCAAGTCTTGGGTTGACGAAGCCAAGATGGCTTCATGGACGCAGCCCTCCGAAATCAAGGCGCAATACCGGAATGCAAGCGTTCTCAAGAATCGCCGGGTGGTGTTCAACATCAAAGGCAACGACTACCGGCTGGTGGTGTCAATCGCCTATCACTACCAGGCGGTGTACGTGAAGTTCATTGGCACACACAAAGAATATGACGCGATAGATGCCGAAACTGTAGAAATGGAGGATTGACTATGGAAATTCGCCCGATCAAGACCGAAGAGGATTACAAGGCGGCTCTCCGCCAAGTTTCCGCGTATTTCGACAATGAGCCTGTGCCTGGCACGGCAGAGGCTGATCGGTTTGAGGTGCTCATCACACTCGTTGAAGCCTACGAGGCCAAGTACTTCCCGATTGATCTGCCCGATCCGGTCGAAGCCATCAAGTTTCGTATGGATCAGGCCGGTCTGACCCCCAAGGACTTGGTGCCCGCCATCGGGCGGCTCAACCGTGTATATGAGATTTTGAATCGCAAGCGTCCACTGACGTTGCACATGATTTGGAATCTGCACCAGAAACTCGGCATTCCGGCTGAATGCCTGATTCAGCCGCCAAAACAGCCATTGGCGACATAAACCCACCCTGTAATGCACAAAACAGCGTGTATTCACGCCAGACTTTATTGCTGAATTCCACCGCAGAAGGCAAACCGTCCCGCCGGCGATCGGCAAATGGCTGGACGAACGCAGCTGAACCGCCTCGCTCAGCCGAGCTGGATTCTTTCACCGTAGCCGGTCATTTCCAGATAACCGCGACCCACCTCCCGGCCGCTTTCGAGCAGCCGGACCGCGCCCTCCCAATAAATGGCGCCGGTGGAACGCCGGCTATCCAGTTCTTGATCGGGCATCAGCGCCCGCAGCAGAAACACCCGCCGGCCAACGCCAATGCGCCACTCCACCGGATAAGCAATACCGGAACGCGGCGAGCGCCACTGGCGCAAAGGCTCAAATCTCACCGCCTCGGCGGCAAAGTTTCGGCTAACGCCGCCCGCCGGCCGCAAGCTGGCGGCGGACCAAAGCGCAGCACCGCCCACGCCGCGCATCTGAAAAGCCATCAACGCCCCGCCATCGGCCAGATTCACCCCCACCCAATCCCAGCCCAGCGCAGCGGGCGGCAACAACGCGCTCGACCACTCATGATCAAGCCAAGCCTCGCCCGACACCGGTAGCGACCGACCCGCGACAGACAGCGTCCCGCGCACATCCAGTCCCGGCAGGCTGTAATAAAAACTGGCATAACGCGGATCAACCGCCTTGCGGCTGAAACCGGCCACCCCATTGAGCATCGGCGGCGCGGAGGGCGACAGCATCAGCGCAAAAGAAAAAGCATCGCCGCGCACCACCGCCGAAAAAGCATCGGCCACCTGTTCCAAACGCCAATCATCAACCCACACCCGCGTTTGGTCGGTGGCAAACCCGGCACGACCAAAGCCGGTCCGCGCCGAACGTTGGTCAAACCGCAAACGCCCCCAATCCGGATCAGCGATAGCGGCATGCGCCAGAATCAATTGGCGCGGCGCAAAGGCGCTGGCGCTGGAATCGCCAATACCGCTGCGAACCCGAAAAAAAGTAATCTGAAACCCCACCTGGCGCGCATCCGGCAAGCGCAGCCAACCGGTGGCATACCACCACTCGGTGCGAAAATCCGGATGCGCACCGTGATCGGCGGGAAACACCAACCGGCGCCCCGGCAAAACCGGCGCAAAATCGACCGACCCCGCCGGCGACGATCGCGAAAGCCACAGCCCAGCAAGCGCCAAAAGAAAATCGCGCCGCCGCATCACCAATCCTCGCGTACCGCCAGCACCGCATCCAAACGCATCGCCTGGCGACCCGCGAGCACCGCAGCCAGCGCCGCCAGCGCGATCAAGCACACCGCGAACAGCGCCAGCGACCCCCAGGGAATATGCACGTCCATGCTCCAATGAAAGCTGTGCCGATTCACCACCTCAATCAGCACCAGACCAATACCACCGCCCGCAAGCAGACCGGCGACAACGCCGACCGCAGTCGCCAGCGCGCCTTCCAGCGCCAGCATCCAGCCAATCTGACGGCGCGTCAGACCCAAATGGCGCAGCATGCCAAACTCGCGTCGCCGCGCCGAAGCCAACGCCGCAAAACTGGCCGCTACCCCAGCCAGACCAATGCCGACGGCAACCGCCTCCAGCAGATACGTAATGGCAAAGGTGCGATCAAAAATCCGCAGACTGAGCGCCCGGATTTCACCCGGCCGCGCGATTTCAAAAGCGCCCGCAGCGGCCATCGAAGCCAGCGCCTCAGCAACCTCATCGGCAACAGCAGCGGGGGCAAGAAAAATCGCCGCATCATTCACCAGCATATCGCCGGTCAGGCGGCGGTAATCGGCCAGATTGATCATGATTGCGCCGGATTGCCGCGCATAGTCACGCCAGACCCCGGCCACTCGCAGCGACACCTTGCGCCCGGCGAGTGGCAAATCCACCCGCTGACCGACGCGCCAAGCGTAGAGGTCGAGCATCGCCTCGGAAACCCAGATCGCAGTAGAAGTCAGCCCAGCATCACCCGGCCGCGAAGCGCCAACCAGCGGCAGCTCCCGCCCATCCGCCGACAGCGGCCGCGCAATCAACGCCACCGGCGCAGCGCCGCCAGCCAGACGCAAACTGTCGTGGCGGGTGTAGTTCACCGCGCTCACCCCCTTCAACCGCGAAATCCGCGCTTGCAGCGCGGCATCGAGAAAAGCGCCGCTCTGCGCTCGACCGGCGCGCAGATACAGATCGGCGGGAAGAATCTGGTTCAGCCATTCATCTACCGAAGCGCGGAAAGACGTCACCATGATCGCCATCGCCGCCGCCAGCGCGACACTGGTCAACACCCCAGCCGCCGCCACCACCGCATGCCCCGGCGCAGCGGTCAGACGGGCGACGGCCAGCCGCGCCGAAACCGGGCCGCGCGCCGGCAACCCGCCGGCCAAAGTGGCGGCGAGTAGCGGCAACAACAAGACACTGCCGGCCAACAAGCAGGCGACGGCCAGATAACCGCCGAGCGGCAAGCCCGCCTGCGGCGGAATAGCGCTGGCGGCGAGGCTGGCCAACAGCAGAATCAGGCCGGCCCAAGGATGTCCGCGCTGGTGCATCAAGGTCATCTCGTCGCCGGCCTTCAACGCCTGGGCCGGTGATACCGTTGCCGCTTCCCGCGCCGGCAACCAAGCGCCGGCAATGCCGGCGAGCATGCCGAGCACGATATAGATGGTGGTGATCCCCGGCTGAAAATGCAGACGAGGCGTCAGCCCGGAAAAATATCCCGCGCCGAGGTCGCCGCCAAGCAGGCTCAGCGCGGCCCAGGCCAGTCCATGCCCCAGCACGACGCCGGCGATACCGCCCGCCAATCCGACCACCGCGCCCTCGGCCAGCAGCCAAGTGAACAGACTGCGGCGCGACAAGCCGAGTGCGCGCAGAAAGGCGAACTCGCTGCGTCGCCGTACCACCGACAGCGCCTGCGCGGAAAACACCAGAAATCCGCCAGTGAGCAGCGCGATGGCTGCCAACATGGTGAGATTGACCCGATAGGCGCGCGACAGGTTTTTGCTCTGATCCGCCGCCGCTTCGGGCGGCTCCAGCAACACCCCCGCCGGCAGCAGATTTTGCAGCGCCGCCTGGGCGTCGTCGGCAGCGGCGTCTTCGGCCAGACGGAGATCGATGCGAGTAATTTTGCCGATCTTGCCGAAACGAGATTGCGCCGCTGCAATATCCATCAGCGCCAAGCGGCGGTTTTCTTCGGTTCCCGGCAGATCGCCGGCAATCTTGAAACGCACGCTTTCGGCGCCCGCCTGAAACGCGATGTCGTCGCCGGGTTTGAGGTGAAGCGCGGCGAGGGCTGCGGCGCTGAGAAAAACATGCTCTTCGGCAAGTGTCGCGAAACGTCCGGCGGTGTTGGTCGGTCGGGGTAACAGCAGCGGCGTTACCCGTGCCAGGTTGAAAACATCGACCCCAAGCAGTTGCAGCGTTTCCGCCGTGCCGGGTATTTTTACCTGCAATTCCAGCACTGGACTGGCTTCGGCCACTTCGGGGCGGCGGGCCAGCACGGCATAAAGATGCTCGTCGAATCCCGCTTGTGGACCGACTACCTGTAAATCCGCCGCGCCACTCATGCTGCGCAGGCCGCGACCAAATTCGTTGAGCGCCGCTTCATGCACCGCTTGCACCGCCATGCCCAAAGCTACGCCGAGGACGATGGCGATCAATGAAAACAATGTTGCCATTCTCCGCCGAGCCAACGAACCGAGAAAAACCGGTGCCAGCCTCACGTCAGCAACCCGCTGGCGGTCAAACGCAGCACTCGGTCAGTGCTGGCCGCAGCTTCCAGCGAATGGGTCACCAGAATGCCGATTGCGCCAGCCTGACGAATGCGTTCGCCAAGCAAGGCGATGACTTTTGCGCCGTTAGCCGGGTCGAGGTTGCCGGTCGGCTCATCCGCCAGCACCAGACGCGGACGATGAACCAGCGCGCGGGCGATCGCCACCCGCTGCATTTCACCACCAGATAGCTCGCGCGGCCAACTGGCGGCGCGGTCACCTAGACCCACCGCATCCAGCAACTGATGCGCGGGCGTGCTGGCCGCATCGCCATTTATCCCCTGCAACCAGAGCGGCAGCGCCACGTTCTGGATGACCGTCAGATGTGGCAGAAGATGAAACGCTTGAAACACGAAACCGAGTTTGTCGCGTCGTAAACGGGTCAGCGCATCCTCGTCCAGGCGAGCGTATTCGATGTTATCGAGAGCGAGCCGGCCGGTGTCTGGACGATCCAGTCCGGCGATGAGATTGAGCAGCGTCGATTTGCCGACGCCAGACTCGCCGACGACGGCGACATACTCGCCGGCGTGCAGTTGGAGCGAAACTTGACGCAAAACCGGTCGACCATTGAACTGGCGGGACAGTCCTTCTATTTCAAGCATGCCAGCCTTCAAGCTTCAGTTTTCGATGCGCCATTCGATGACTTCCTGAAACCGTCGGACGATGACGTATGAATTGATCTTGATGCGAATCAGCGCACATTTAGGCGCACTGGCAAAGACGCGTAACCCTGGGTGGCGCCGCAGGAAAAAATCTCTGAGCACCTCGCGCTCTTCGCCGACCACCTCATCCGCGACACCTTGGGCGGTGACCGCAATGGCTTCTTCAATATCCGCGCCGACGTTTTCCCGGTTGTCGATGAACAGAGCGACACGCGGGTTGGTCATTAAATTCGCGTATTTCAAGCGGCCTGTCTCGGTCAGCAGGATGAAAGATTGCAAGTCCGGCGTTGCCGAAAATGCCATCAAGCTGGTATAGGGCTGGCCATGCTGGTCAGTCGCCAAGACCGCGTATTTTTGCGATTCAAGCAAGCAATGCAGCAAAGTTTGAATGGATTCAGTTGCGTTCATTGGGTTAGCGTTTTGTTGAAGTCATTTTTTGGCGCACCCGTTCGAACAGGCAGATTGCCGCCGCGGTGGCGACATTCAGCGACTCGACCTTGCCGGACATCGGGATGATGAATGGCCGCGCCGTCGCGCACAGTTCATCCGACAGGCCCGCGCCTTCATTGCCGAAAGCGAAGCCGACTCGACCACCCAGTTCCAGCGTGAACAGGGATTCGCTGGCGCCCAGGCTGGCGGCATACACCGGCCCGTCAAAGTCTTGCGCCAATCCGGGTAAATCGGCGCTTTCATGGATTTCCAACTGAAAATGCGCGCCCTGGCCACCCCGCAAACATTTGGGCGACCAGGCTTCGCTACAGCCCTGCGATAAATGCACCGCATCAACTCCCGCCGCTGCGGCGACGCGGAGAATTGCGCCGAGGTTGCCCGGATCTTGAATGTTTTCCAGCAAGACGATGCAGTCGCTTGGGCGCGGGTTCGCGGCGGCCGGAATGGCGATGACAGCGAGAACGCCAACCGGTGTTTCGACCGGCGTCAGCGCCTTGAACAAGGTGTCCGGCAAGACGCAGGAGGGGGTCTGCGGCAAGCGCAAACAGCAGTCGGCTAGCGCGCCAGATGCGCCTGTCTGGGAAAATATCAGTTGCCGAAAGGCCGCGCCAGACGCCAACCCGGCCTCGATCAGGTGCGGTCCATCAAGCAGCGTGCTGCCGCTTAGACGGCGCGCCCGACGATCGCTGGCCAAGCCGAGGAGTTCTTGGTAGAGCGGATTGGCGCGCGAACTGATGACCTTCATTGACATGTGTCCAATGATCCTGGCGCGCAGACATGACCATCAATCCAAGTGGCTTTGTCCAGGCGTGCGCCGGTGAGCCGGACGCCGGTCAGATTGGCGCCGGTCAACACGGCATAGCTCAGGTCGGCATTGCTGAGGTCTGCGCCGGCGAGGTTGGCGCCGGAAAGGTCTGCGCCAGTCAACTTGATGCCGGTCAGTTCCGCATTGCGCAAGCTGGCTTTTTTCAGCGAGGCATAAGACAGATCAGCGTTTTTCAAGTGCGCATCGTCAATCACCGCACTATCCAGGCGGGCATTGCGGGCCTGCCCGCCAGGTTGCGAAATACCGCGCCGATTACACCCGGTCCAGTTGACGCCGTTGCTTAACGTTGCCGCACAATCAACAGTCAGGCTGATGCCGGTCTGGATCGGCTTATCGCCTTGGCCCAACCAGATGAAAATGCCGACGCCGGCAATCAGCACCAGCGCCAGCAGGCCAATCGAGAGTGAGACGGGCTTGGATTTTTCGGCTTTCAGCAAAGCATGCGTGCGGATGTAATCGTGCGCGATCGAATTACGCACGGCGGCGTCGCGGGCGGGATCACGCGCTTCTTGGGCAATGCCGGAACCGGTATCTTGCAACCAGCGCAGACGCGCCTGCTCGCGCTGCTCACGCCAGGAAACAGTATCTTCGGCTTCGGCAGTGGTCCAGGCTGTTTTTTCAGCCTTGAACTGGGCGCTGTCGGCAATGCTCAGCCAATCGCTTTGGTTCAGGCTGATTTCCCAATCTGGACTCACCTCGCCCAATTTCATCGCTTCTTCGATCTGCGGAACGGGGAAAGGACCAAAAATTTGGTCTTCATGCCTCAAATACCATACTGACTGCGCCATACCCGCTCCCGCATCGAAAACAGGCGCGATTGTCGCAGTGCGCGGGCAAAAAAAAAGCCCGATCCGTGGATCGGGCTAAATCCACCTATGAAGGAGGATGGAGGAGACAACACTGACAACGTTTGGGACCAAACGGAAAGTCACTGTCATAAGTATTTTCTAATATAAGCATTCGATTAACAATTAATCGGCGGCTGTTTGGGCAATCTTCCTTTGAATTTGTTATCTTTGTTGTTTACGAACAACACGGGCATGGCTACTCTGCGTAAAACAGACCCGGAATAATTTATGAATAATGATTTGATCGCCGCGTTCAATCAGATTTTCGAGTTGGTGCATGCAGACACTGATGAACTGCGCATGCAGGTCTATCTGTTGCGTTTCCAGGTTTATGTTGTGGAAACAGGCTTCGAGACGGAATCAGATTGCCACCATGGCGCCGATGAACGGGGCAAGACTATGCTCTGGGAACAGGATGTTTTCGATGAGCGCGCCGACCATTACTTGCTGCGTCATCGTCGGACGGGCCTGTTTGCTGCAACCGCGCGCTTGATATTGCCGAGTCCGATCGATGCCGCCGCGCCTTATCCAATTGAATTGCATTGCCCGCTCGACCTCAGCATTACCGATACCTCGGTGCGGACTCGGCTGGGAGAAATTTCTCGCTTTGCTGTATCCAAAGTATTCAAGCGCCGGATTGGCGAATTGGGCTCTTTAGCGGGTGTTGCCGATGACGTTGAAATCTATTTCGAAGAGGACGAACGACGTGTTCTGCCGCATATCTCGTTGGGCCTGTTCGCGGCGGTGATGCGTATGGTGCATGAACATCGGATCACCCATTGTTACGCGGTGATGGAGCCCGCGTTATTGCGTTTGCTCAGCCGTTTCGGCATGGTCTTCAATCGTATCGGACCCGATGTCGATTACCATGGCATCCGCGTGCCCTGCATCACCACGGCGGAAGAAGCGCTGCCCAACATCAAGAAAATCGCGCCTTCAGTCTGGGATCTGATTACCGAACGCGGCCAAC
>JAIFKV010000131.1 GCA_020049415.1 Betaproteobacteria bacterium | reverse complement strand
CCAGTTCAACCGACTCCTGTTCGCTTGCGGTCAGAAGGACTCTCAGGTTGGGGAAATCGCGGCGGATACGCTCTTCAACCATGGTGCCTCGCGGCAAGGCGATTGTTTCGTCCTGGAGGCCATGCGGATCGCCGATGAAAGGATGTTCCTCGCGCGTAATGATGATGTTCTGGTCAAAGAAAATCGGGGCGGTGAAATCCAACCACTTGTTTCGTGCGGGGGTCTGGTTGAGAAAGCTCATGATCTGGCATCGCCCGGCTTTCGAGGCGGCAAGCGATTCATCCCAGTTTTTTACTGGGTAAAGCTCGATCTTGAGGCCGAGCCCAGTCGGGATCGACGCACATCTTGATCGAGTCTACGGTGGCTAGATATGCCTTTTCCTGCGCGGTGTATTCGATGCCAGGCAAAACCTGTTCAGTCGCGCCAACGATGGATGTCGCGGTGAAGAGACCGGCAAAGCACAGCAAGAAAAAGGGTCTGACAATCATGTTGGCCAAGGCGCGTGAAAAAACGGAATGAAGCACAGACGTGTGCAATGAGGCGCTTTCTCTCGACATTTTCGCTGCGTGTGGCTTCTTCAACCCGTCCAGGCTGTGCGAGACCTGCCGGATTTCCCCATCGTCACCCACTTGGCAGGCGCTGATTCGATAAGCGCCGAAAAACGCTGATCACCCAGCGCGAAATTGCCATTGGTCGCTTTGCGAATTTCATCCACAAGACCGGGATCACGCTCGAAACGAAACAACTCGCGATAGGCCGCCAAACGCGTTTCGGGATCGCTGCCCAGCGACACATAAGCTGGATGAGGCGAAATCAGCGTGTCGGCCTCACCCTGCGCATTGGCGCGATAACTCGACCCGCGATATTCCCCCCGGATGCACCACCATGGCCGCGTACACCGGATTGAGTTCGATGTAACGCATGCAGGCCAGCAGATAGGTTTCCTGCTGTGTCAGACAGGAGCGATAACGCCCTTCCCAAAGCGTGCCGCTGCGCCGATAGGTGCGGTTGACATACTGCACATAGCGTTGCCCCATGGCCTTCATCAATCTGCTGGTGCTCTCCGCTTCATTGCCGGAAAGCAAGCCAATCCAGATAGAAGCGATAGTCCTCGTCGGCAAAGAAATTCGGCTGGCGATTGTTGCCGCGTTGAATGATATGCAGGGGAATGCCGGGAAGGGTGACTCGAGCGCGACGCGGCATGGCGAGAGGTGAGGTTGTAGAAAACGGAGATCAGGATGGAATAAAGCATGGTCTGTCCCCTATTGTTCGCGCTCCCCACTTTGCCATGCTGACCAAACACCGGGCTATTGGACAGCCGCAGCACACTGCTGGCCAAACCCGGATCCAGTTCCACCACCGCGCTGATTTCGTGCGTGTTGACCTCGGGCGAATCGAGCAGCTTGTTGAGACGCAGCACGATATCGGGCAACGTGAACAGCGACTCGACTTCAGCCGCGAGGGAGATCGGAGTCTGAGCGTTCATCTTGCATGTTCCAGAGTTAACTTGGCTTGTTCGACAGGGCGCGAAGTTGGCGAGACACCAGCCACCTTGCGCAGCAGATGCGGCGACACCGTCCAGTGTTCGCCGCTTTCGGTAATCACCGTCACCGTTTTCTTGTTATAGCGGGTCAGCATGCCGAACAATGGCGGGCGGCCGTCCGGCTGAAAACTCACCCGGTCACCGACACTGAAATCCAGCATCCGCGCATGCGCGCGCATCTGTGACAGGAATTTCAAACGCTCGACGATGCGGCGGTTGAGGTCGATCAATTCGGCTTCGGTGAGGTGGTCGATGTTGGGGGGCATGGGTGATTTATTTTATTAAAACAGTTCAGATGTTTTATGCCGTCTCGTTCAGTTCAAGCGGTTGCATTTCGGCCAGCAGGGTTTCTGGAGCAATGTCCTGCTCATGCGGCCAGGTCACTGCGCCAAACAAGATGCTCACTTGATTGAAGTAGTGCACATCGCGCAGTTCGCGAAACACACCGTGATTAAGATAAGGTTTCAAATCGAATATCCCCTTGCGCCCATCGGCGATCTCGACCTGAATACGGAAGTCGGAGAGTGGTTTGACGGTGGTGACATCCCAGTACATAAAAACCTCACAGAGGATTGATTTTGTAAGGCGTCTCGCCACTGACAGCGATTTCCCAATCGGCCATCAATTCATCGCGATGGAGTTCAATCCATGCCTGAACCAGACGCAATTGCTTGCGTGGTAAATCACCCGACAGTATTTCACAATCGTTTATATTGATTGATGCCTCAAACTCGGATTGGCACTGAATCGTCGTAGAGCGTTTCCGGCGCAATATCTATTTCCCCTGGCCAGACAACCGTTCCGTAATCAATATGAACCTGTTCGAATCGGGCGGGTGTCGCAACCCGATTCCACGGTTTCATAGTCAGCAAAGGGCGCATGTCGAATCTGCGGCGCTCCCCGTTTTTGAATTCAAGATCAAGTTGAAACTCGGGGCGGGGACTGACTGAAATGACATCAATTATCATAGTTATTTCGAGCCTGGTCCCTTTAATTGAGAAATCACGCTGTCTGGAGAAATCCGCGTCATGGGCGGACATTCGGCATGGTGGCAAGCAGCGCTTTCAAATCCGGATTGACGCCTGCATCTGGCGATACTTGGGAGTTGACTTGCCACTGTGCTTCAATCGTGTCCGCTGATAAATCTGCGCCACAATCCCACTCAATAAAATATTTGCCATTTGAAATTTTTGAAAACTCAGTCTGATCTTTGAGTGGCTCAAATGCTTCATATTCCAGATAGGGGCTGACATCAAAAATCCCCACTCGGCCGTCATCCGCAATGATGGACAGTCTCCAGTTTGGCTGGGTTTGTAGATCCGATATTTTCATTGATCCAGTCCTTTGATGGGAAAAGGCTTCTTGCCGTCAACTGCCAGATTCCAGTCGGCAAGCAAGTCTTCTTGATGAATCTCGATCCACGCAACAACCAGTTTATGTTTCTTTGCAGGCAGTTCACCAGCTAACAGTGCCCCATCAATAATTGAGTAAACGGCCACAGTACCTTGGTAGTCTGCATGAATGTGTGGGACATGGTGTTTCTGTATATCCCGGAAAAACATCCGGATCAGAATTCCGTAAAACATCGAAATGGTAGGCATAGTATTTCGGGCTTTAATGATTGCTCGTTAACGATCAGGTATATGCGCTATAACTAAATTGGCGCATTAAATAGTGGTCTGTCCCCAATTTATTTGTGAATATTTGGCAGGTTGTGATGCTTATTGTCGAGGAGATGTAGGCGAGGAATTAAAGGGGCCAGGCACGCATTATTTCCTTCACTTCGCCAATGCCACCGGCAAATAAGGGCTAGCAGGATTAACAGTGAGAGTTTGCGTTGCTGGATGTAAAACCAAATCCATCATTTCCATGGGCACTGCACCGAATAAGGGTTCATCCCCCATGACTAAGGCGGAGAGGTCGCAGTAACGATCGGAAAAGTAAACACGCAGAGGTCCAATCATGGGAACCGCCTTACGCGTCCCATCCGCCAGGATGATTTCACGTGTGCTGACTTCCGAAGTATCAAAACCCAATTGCAGTGCCAAGTGTTCCGGCAGCGTAAAGAAGACTGAACTGGAATCGACCAGAGATTTGACGGCTAATCGTCTCTTGTTGAATAGATTCTCGACGTTAATTTCCGCGTAAGTGATGCCCATGTCGTTACCTCACTTGTGTTGTGTGGTTCGCACCTGTGTTTCTGGATCAGCAGGCAAATTCAATATTGAGTTGGCTTGGTAAAACTTGCCATGCACCGCGCCGGTGAAGTCGATTTCAGCGGGCATGTCTTCGTGGTCTGTTGCATCTTGGCTCATCGCGTCACCTATCTTGGGTTGTCTTCATATTGCTGGCGTTCGCGGCGCGTTGCTTCTCTTTCTGCTCGGAGTTATAGGGCAGGCGCACATTATTCAGGTCGCCTCAATAAGTAACGCTGGTACACGGATGCAGAATCTCGCTGATTTCCAGACTGGCGGCCTGCCCTTCGAGGCTGATTTCCTTCAGCGTAGCGGGGGAGATGCCCAGCAACTGCATGCTGTCTTTAGCGCGGTTATCGGGGCGGTAGGTCTCGGGTTCGTATTCGGTTTTCAGGCAGGGGGCCAGATTGGCGGCCAAGTCGCCGGCCAGGTGGATTACGGCGACTTCTTTTGCGAAGTCCGGGGCCGAGGCGGGGTCGAGTTGATAGCGCACGGCGAGGGTTAATTTTTTCGGCAGTCCCCAGCTTTCCAGCAAGGCTGCGCCCAGTTCGGCGTGGCTGAAGCCGAAGACCCGACGCTCGGCATCGGTCAGGCTGATTTCGTTCTGTTGCGCGTGTCGTAGCGCCTCGCGGTACTGCGCGGGGCGGCGGACATAGAACACCAGACGGCCGACACCGAGCAGCAAGCCGGCCAGGAACAGGCTTTCTCCGTCCCGCATCCGCAGCCGGTCGGCGATCAGGCGGGCAAGCACGGCGCTGGTGGCGCTGTTGTCCCAGAAGGTGTTCATGTCGACGAATTCGGCCGGAATATCGCGGAACGTGTTGACCGCCGCCGTGGCCAGCACCAGATCGCGCAAGGCGTTGTGGCCGATGAGGGCGACGGCGCGGGTGAGGGTCTCGACCTTGCCCCGGCTGCCATACAACGCCGAATTGGCCAGCCGCAACACCGTTGCTGTCAGGTTTGTGTCCAGTTCGATGACTTCGACGAGGTCCTGTGCGCTGGCGGTGGGCGACTCCATGACTGTACAGGCGCGTGTCACCAGATCAGGCAGGCTGAACAGGCTGGAGACTTCGCTGGCTAGTTCGTGAATTAAACGGGGTAGGCTCACAGCTTGACCAATTTTGGATGTTTCGCCGGACGTCCTTCCAATTTGGCGCGAAGGTGGCTGAATTCATCGTCTGCTTCGTAAACCAGGCCAAATTGTTCAACTTCTTCCCTTGCCATCAACGCGGAGGCGACGAAGTCACATCGCCATTCCATTCGGGATTCTGCTGGTGATTTGCTGTCAGTCATTTCGCACGTCGATTTCATCCCAAGGTACAAATACCCTGCCTTGTTCATCCTTTTCCAGCACCATCCATTCGGTCAGCGCGGTCACGTCTTTGTGGACGTTGCGGTAATGGCGGCGCAGGTTCTTGGCCAGGGCGTAGATGCTGGATGGGCCGGTCTGCTTGAGGGCGGCGATCAGTTCCCAGCGCTTGGGTGTGAAGATTTCAATGAACTGGGGCAGGCTTTCGAAGCCGATGCCGGCGTAGGACTGGACAGGCTGCTTTGCTTCGAGTTGCGTGAGCGCTTCACCAAACCGCGCCAAGGCGGTTTGGGCGGGTTGTATTTCGATGCGCAGAATGTTGTCGCTCATGCTTTGTTCGCCTCCACGTCGATCATGAAATCCGACTTTGTACGGGTGTTCACTGGGCGGAACCGGCTCAGGCACCCGCCAGACCACACCCTCGATACGACCAGCCCCGAAGGACTGTTTGAAGATGTGGACACGTTGGCGCGCTCAGTCGGCATGATCGTGAGTTATATGGGGCGTGTAAAGCCCCATACAGAGGCGCTTGCGGGAGGCAAGTGGCTGGACATGGCGAATACGCCTTACTGACACGCCTCACATTCCTCGAATCCCGCATCGCCCGGCCGCATCGTGCAGGCTTTGCCGATGAATTCCGCTTCCGGCAGGTCTGTCCTGAGTTCAATTGAAGGATTGGGAGACG
>JAIFKV010000019.1 GCA_020049415.1 Betaproteobacteria bacterium | reverse complement strand
CCGCCTGGCAGGAGCGCAAGCAGGAAGAAATCACCCATCCGCTGCTGGAAAGCAAACTGCCCATTGGCCTGCTGCCGATGATCCAGGCCCGATTCATGGCCCGCGCCATACGAGGCGAGATGGAAGGTTATCTGCCGTATATCGCCAAATAAATCATGTTGATCATCGTCACCTACGACGTATCCACCGAAACACCCGCCGGCCGCAGACGCCTGCGCCGCGTCGCCAAAGCCTGCGAGGCGATGGGCCAGCGTGTACAGAAATCGGTATTCGAATGTCAGGTTAACGAAATGCAGTTCGAGCAACTGGAACGTACCCTGCTGGGGGAAATCGACGAGAAGGAAGACAACCTGCGCTTCTACCGCATCACCGAACCGGTGGAAGTGCGGGTCAAACAGTTCGGCAAATTCCGCTCGGTCGATTACGAAGGCCCCCTGCTGATATGACGCGCGAACCCCAAGCGACGACAAAATCCCGGGCCTTTCGCGCAGGCTGTAATACCCTGTTCTTTAACAATTTAAAGCGGTATGTAGAGCGCGAAATGCTAACTATGCTTGCCGTTCGCAACCGGTTCGCGCAAGCTTGCCAAGCCAGCCTGCCGACCGGCGCCGGGCGCGGATTGAAACGTCACGATCTGGCACTCAAAGGCCAGGGGGTAATAGCATCGCCCGGCCGAAAGGCCGGCCGCGGATTGAAACGTTTGGTTCTTGGGGAAAAGCCAAGGAATGGCGCATCTACACCCCGAACGGTCAGCACCTTGTCGCCAGCGATCTTCTGAACACGCACGCAAATGAGCTTGATCTGGGCTATTTGCAGGTCAGGAACCGCATTCTTGAGGAGAAACAAGCCGGTGTGGCCCTCTCCCTCACCCCTAATGAGTCGCATCTGGTGCGGGTGGCACTGGCGCTGCTGGTGCGGGAAATGCCCGTTCAGCTTGGGCGGCGTGATGCGAATGTACTGCCGGAAATGCTTTTGTGGCTGGCTTAGGCGTTGAAGTAGTCGCGTGCCTGGTGCAGAACACGGACGATACGCAGCTTGGCGGGGTAAACCCGGTAAATGATGATGTAAGGGAATTTCCGCATGATGAATTCACGGGTTCCACGCTTGCCCATGCGGTAGGCCAGCGGGTTTTTCAATAGGGTTTTCGTGGCGGCAATAATGGCGTCATTGGCCCTATCTGCGACTTCAGGCGATGCGACTTCAACATAGTAATCTGATATGTGGTCAGTGTCGGACAGCGCCCGCTTTGACCATTCAAGCGGCTTTGCTGCCATGTTTCCGGGCAAGTTTTTTGATGTGCGCTTTCATGTGCCGCTCTGCTTCTTCAGCGGAGACGACGCGGCCGGCTTCGATATCTTCGAGCCCTAGCCTTATCTGTTCGTCATACCAGGCGTCATAAGTCTCAGCGGGTGTTGGCTTTGGTTTGGCTTGCATGGTGGTCTTCCTCAAGACAGTTTCGAACATCATAGCCCAGGCGTTATCGCTTTTTGAAGCGGCCGTTCTTGGCGCGGGCTGGCTTGGCTTTGCGTTTCATTGCTCGTTGGCCTTTTTCATCATCAAGAGATCATCAATGCGTCGGTGTGCGTGATTTGCGGCTACCGACGCTTGTTCGACTTTGGTTCTGATAGCGGCTAGATCAGCACGGATTGCGCCATAGACGCCCCCGGAACTGGCGGCGATGACGAAGAGTTGCAACATCCATTCAGGCATGTGCAGATTTTCTGCGGTCTGTTCGTGTTCCCCGGCGTTCACCGGCCGGCTTTTTTTCAGGCAGCGCGATGGCTGCCGCTCCGGTGATGGCAATCAAGGCTTGTCCGACCAGATCGATTGTTCCAGGCGGGACACCGAACAGGATTCCAATAGCCGAGAGTCCAGCCCAGGTCGAAGGCTCTTTCAGTCGGTTTACGATGGCTTGTTTCATTTTTTACCGCATCGCCCGGCCGAAAGGCCGGGCGCGGATTGAAACTCGCATCTCTTGATGAAACTGGCTTTTGCAGCACCGGCGCTTCGGGAAGCCCGTCCGAGCGGCCTCAACCTGCGGTGCGAACTGCCTTGCAGAAATGGAAACCCCCCGGACAAGCCGGGGGGCGGTGCCCGTCGCTTACGCAACGGGCGGGGGAGGTCGGTGATACGGCCACGGTGATACGGCCAAACTCGGATCGGGTCGAGCGAGTTAATATCGTAGCCATCCCTACTTACGCCACTCTTACAGGAAGTTTTTTCCGTGCGTGTGCTTATCGTTGAAGACGACCCGATTCTGCAAGACAGCCTGACTCGCGCAATGCGTGCCGCTGGCTATGCGATTGATCTGGCGGGGGATGGCGAATTGGCGCTTGGTTTGTTGCGCGGCGGTGGTTTTGATCTGGTCATCCTTGATCTTGGCCTGCCCAAGGTCGATGGGCTGCAAGTGCTGCGCCAGGCGCGCGCCAACGGCTGTCGCACGCCGATGATCATTCTGACTGCGCGGGATGGTGTCGAAGATCGGGTCAAGGGCCTCGATCTCGGCGCTGACGATTACCTGACCAAACCGTTTTCCCTGGTCGAACTGGAAGCCCGCGCGCGCGCGTTGTTGCGGCGTGGCCAGGGCGGCTCGCCGATCATCACTTGCGGTTCACTCAGCTATGACACGGTCGGCCGCCGCGCCAGTATGGGCGAGACCGCGATCGAGCTATCGCTGCGCGAAATATCTGTGCTGGAAGCGTTGCTGGCGCGTCTGGGCAAAGTGGTCAGCAAGGATCAGTTGATCGAAACCCTGTGCGGCTATGGCGAGGAAGTCAGCGCCAACGCGATCGAGGTCTATATGCACCGTTTGCGCAAGAAACTGGAACCCGCCGGGGTCACCATTCGCACCCTGCGCGGCCTGGGTTATTTGATGGACAAAATGGGATGAAAATTTCTGTTCAGACCGAAGCCTTTGATCTCGCTGCGGAAGTGGCGGCGCTGTATCAGGTCAACCCGAAAGTCGGCGCGGTGGCGAGTTTTCTTGGCCTGGTGCGTGATATCAACGAAGGCCAGGGGGTCAGTGCGATGACCCTGGAACACTATCCCGGCATGACCGAAAAGGCGTTGACGCAGATTGTCGAAGACGCGCGCGCGCGCTGGCAGGTGCTCGATGCCTGCGTGATCCATCGCGTTGGCCCGTTGTTCCCGACCGATCCCATTGTGCTGGTTGCGGTTGCCTCCAGCCATCGCGGCGACGCCTTCGCTGCCTGTGAATTCATCATGGATTTCCTGAAAACCCGCGCTCCGTTCTGGAAGAAGGAAGCCACGCCGGAAGGCGAGAAATGGGTCGATGCTAGAGAGTCGGACGATGCGGCGGCGGCGCGATGGGGGCGTTGAGTCGGTTGGCTGTGGCAAGTCGGTTCGTCAGACCAACCCCATATCCCGCGCCAGCAGCGCCGCTTCGGCGCGCGAAGAGACGTTGAGCTTGCGATAAAGCTCCTTCACATAGCCGGCGACGGTGTGTTGTGAAATACCCAGCAAGCGGCCCGTCTCGGCTTGCGTCATGCCTTTGGAAATCATCCGTAACACTTCGGTCTCGCGTTCGGTCAGCGCCGGGGCGGGTAGCGACGGGCCCGGCTGGAAAAATGACAACATGCGGCGGGCGATGGCGGGTGACAGCGGCGGCTGGCCGGCGGCGATGCCGGTCAGCGCGGCAACGATGGCGGTGACCGGCTGATCCTTCAGCAGATAGCCGCGCGCGCCGGCCCGCAGCGCAGGGAAGATGTGGCCATCGTCGTGATAGATGCTGGCGACGATGCATAAGGTGGCGGGCGCGCGGCGCTGGATGTATTCGATCAGTTCGACACCGCTGCCGTCAGGCAGGCCGAGGTCGATCAGGGCGATGTCGGGCATGCCGCCGGAGGCCAGTTTTTCGCGCGCTTCCTGCAAGGTGAAGGCGGTGCGGATGGCGATGCCGGGAAAGCTTTGGTTCAATGCCTCGCTCAGCCAGGCTTGCGATTCGGGTAAGTCTTCCAGTATGAAACCAGTACGCATGCGTCCCCCTTTCAGTTTGCCGGGCATGATACCCGCGAGCTGGCTGGTCTCGCCGCCCCCTGAATGCGGGGTGGCTTTTGCCCCGGCGGCATGGAAAATAAGCGCCGATCACGTTTTCGACTTCTTGCGCCCGCCCGCGCGATGACACCATGTACCTGATAAGAACGATTCAAGCCGGTTTGCTGTGTCAGATTTGTCTGATTGCCTGGGTTGCTCAGGTTCATGCCGAAACCTCGAATCCAGATGCGGCCAACGATCCCCCGCTGGCGGCCGCCACGGCGCATGCACTCGATGGCATGGCGCCCGCCGGACACTGGGCGACACGCCTGACGCTGCTGCGCAATGGCTATGACCAGCGTTATGACAATCAGAAAGAACGGGTTGATCTGGATGCGGATGCCAATGTTTCGCTGGCGGCATTCGGAGCCAGTCTGGATACCGAAGTCACCACTGATTTCGCTGAACTTCTGGTTGGCTATGGCGTGACGGAAAACCTGACTGTGGGCGCCATCATCCCCTGGGCGCGCACGACAAGTCGGTTGCAATTGACCGAAGCTGCACCGGGCACAGTGAATGCCGTTGTGACCGGGTTGGGCTACACAAAACCCCTGTCGACCCGTGCGGTATCCGGTTTCAGCGATCCCACCCTGGGCGCGCTCTGGCGTTTTCACCAGCGTGAACACGATAGTGCCGTGGCCGGATTCGGTCTGCGCCTGGGCATGGCGAAAGCTGACGACCCGGACGATCTCGCCGATATTCCGCCCGGCGATGGCAGCACTGATCTGCGTTTTCGGCTGGAGTATTTCCGCGACCTGGGTAGCGGCTGGGACTTGCGCCTGCTCGGAGAGCATCAGGTGCAATTGCCGGATGAAGTGGAGATGCGGCCGGGTGGGGCGTTCAGCCCGACCAAGGAGACGCTGAAGCGCAACCTGGGCGACTATCAGGAGTTCGATATCGAACTCGGCAAGGTCTGGGGCGATTGGCGCGTGTCCGGTACCTGGCATCGCTACCAGGAAGAACCGGATCGCTACACCTCGAAGATCGGCACCGACACTTCGGCGCTTTCCGCCAATACCGACACCCTCGCCGACCAGTTTCGCTTTGGCGTGACGTGGAGCGGCGTGCGTGCCTGGCGCAGCGGCAAGTTGTTGATGCCGTTGATCGTCAAACTCGAAATGCAGGATGCGTTCCACGGCCGCAACTTCGTCGATGTGCGCGATGTTTATCTGCGTGTCACCGGCTTGTTCTGATTCGTGCGCAGCAGCCTCCAGATCGGCGTGG
>JAIFKV010000114.1 GCA_020049415.1 Betaproteobacteria bacterium | reverse complement strand
TCACGCCGGAAGCCAGGCAGCGGCTGTTCCAGGCCTTCGAACAGGTCGATGCCTCGACCACGCGCAAGTACGGAGGCACCGGCCTCGGGCTTGCCATCACCAGACAGTTGGCACAGATGATGGGCGGAGACGTCGGTGTCGACAGTACGCCCGGGGTGGGCAGCACCTTCTGGTTCACTGCCCGCCTGCAACGTGGACATGGCATCATGCCCTCCGACACGGTCAAACCCACGGTCGATGCCGAAACGCAACTGCGCCGGCAATCCCCCGGCAAGTGGCTGTTGCTCGCCGAGGACAACCCCATCAATCGCGAAGTGGCACTGGAACTACTGCACGGCGTGGGTTTGGCCGTGGACACGGCCGAGGACGGCCAGCAGGCGGTGGCGAAAGCGGTGGCCCGCGATTACGACCTGGTCCTGATGGACATGCAGATGCCCGTCATGGACGGCCTCGAAGCCACCCGCGCCATCCGCAAGCTGCCCGGCTGGGCATCCCGGCCTATCCTGGCGATGACGGCCAATGCCTTCGACGAGGATCGCCAGGCCTGCCAGGACGCTGGGATGGATGATTTCATCACCAAGCCGGTCGAGCCGGACGCACTCTTCGCCACCTTGCTGAAGTGGTTGCCAGCGGGGCAAGAGACCGACCGCGCCGATGACGCGATCGTCGCGCCGGCCCATCAGCCTGAGCATCAGGTCGTGTTGACGACCCTCTTGACTGAGTTTGCCGGTCTCGACACCGCCCGCGGACTGCGGGCACTGCGAGGCAAGGCCGTCACCTATGTGGCCTTGTTGCGACAGTTTGCCGCCAACCATCGCGACGATCCGCAACTCCTGCGAGACACGCTTGCCGCAGGCCAGGCCGAAGCCGCCAGGCAACGGATGCATACCCTCAAGGGCGTGGCCGGATCCCTGGGCGCGACCGCCCTGCATGCCGCAGCACTGGCGATCGAGCACGCATTGCGCGGCCATGAGACGGCATTGATGCCTGAACTGGTGGCGTCTCTGCAGACCGAAATGCAGGCCCTGGAGGCGGTACTTGCGCAATTGCCCGAGGCGGCGACCGACGCCGTATCGGCACCCGATCCCGAGCGGGCGCGTGCGGTGCTCGAACAATTGGCGCCCCTGCTGGCTATCGACAATCACACACGGGGCGGCAGCCATGCAACTCGGAAGGCAAATGGCGGCGTTCGACTACCCCGGCGCGCTGGCGACGGTGCGCGATCTCCTGCGGCTGATGCCCGAAAATCGATGAGGGATGCGAATGGACAAGCAGGCACGCAAGATTCAGTAAGTTTTTTGGAAGCTGCCGCCCAAGAATGAAATGGCCTAGTTTTTCGCCATTAAATCTCGAACGGTAGTTTCACATCCAACGCCGGACGTTGGCCCCAAAGCCCTCTTGACATGAGGCCAAGTCAAAGCGGTCATGCAAGAGCTTATGGATTTAGGGACGCCAATGGCTCTTCCTGGTTCGCTTCTGCCTGATGGTGGCCACCCCGTGAGTAGTCATTCACGCGAATTGGGGTAACACCTCCACCCACAGACCCATCAGGCAGATCAGCACTCAGTAAGCCCGCTCCGCTCAGTAACCTGCTGCAAGGCCATCGAGATAAAGAATGTCTCTTCCGGGCCGCTAGCTGCCATCCATCGTGAGTGTGTTGAACAACAGCATAAGGCCGAGCCAGAGCTTTACGAAGCGTCCGGTAGCCAAGCCGGGCCATGAAGCCGAGTTGAAGAAACGCACGCTGACCAATCTCTACAACGCCCGGCCGGCATGGCTGGATATGGCCCACAAGCAACTCGACCAGGCCGTGGCCGCCGCCTACGGCTGGACCGACTACACGCCCGAGATGCCCGACGAGGAAATCCTGCG
The DNA here is from genome assembly GCA_020049415.1 of Betaproteobacteria bacterium. Taxonomy (GTDB): domain Bacteria; phylum Pseudomonadota; class Gammaproteobacteria; order Burkholderiales; family Thiobacillaceae; genus PFJX01. The sequence continues at coordinate 4,989 of JAIFKV010000114.1, read as the reverse complement.
CCGCTTGCTGGCGCTGTGCTGTTTCCCGTGCTTCCCGTTTCCCTGGTGCTGGCGCTGGTGTACTGGGCGCGCTGGCGCCGGCTGGCGCGCGCCGAGTTCATCCGCACCTATCCCTTTCCGCCCGGCCTGCTGGACCGCCTGGGCAAGCGCCGTCCCGGCCTGTCTGACAAGGACAAACACCTGGTCGGGCGCGGCCTGCGCCAGTCCTGGCCTACCTGACCAGCGGGCGGCAATTCGTGGCCATGCCCTCGCAGGTGGCGGACGATCTCTGGCACGAATTCACCTAGAAAGCTCAGTTGGAATGCGTTATGTGCGAATAAATTCGCACCTACAGATCACGCGCAATGCTTTGATACGTAACGAATTAATCTGTAAACAGAGGAATCAAGGATTCATCCTCTACACCCGGCATTACCAAACCTTCTGCAAGCAGGCCTGCGGCGGCATGCTGCATCACACGCCGGCCGTGGTGCTGGCGGCCGACAAGCGCGACAACACCGGCCTGCGCCGGGTGTGGTGGCAGACCTGCAAGGAAGAGAACATCAATCCGAGGAAACCGAGTCGCCTGCCACTGCTGTTCGCCCTCGACGCCAAGCTGGGTATCGACGACGGCTTTCACTACACGCCGGATTGCTCGGCGCTGCGTCGCCATGATCCGGATGGCGGCACCGCGCACTGCGGCGGCGACTGAGCCCCGGTTCGCAGGAGCGCCTTCCAGGGCGCGATGCTTTACGACTGGAACCACTTACCCAGAGGGTGAAGTCGGCGGTGAAAACGGCGCTGTGCTGCGGGGAATGCAGCCGTAGGGTGGATAAGCGCAGCGCATCCACCCAGCCGGCAGGTTTCAGAGCGAAGCTGCCCATTGAATGTCACTGGACTGCTACCCCTGCCGCCGACTCAATGCCCGCAGCAAAATCGCAAACAACTCCTCGGGGTTGAAGGGTTTGATCAGGAAGTCGTTCATCCCCGCCGCCAGGCACTGTGCCTTGTCTTCGGCAAAGGCATTGGCGGTCATGGCGATGATCGGGATGTCCTGATAGCCGGGAAGCTGACGGATCTGCTGCGTTGCCTCCAACCCGTTCAGTTTCGGCATCTGCATGTCCATGAAGATGGCCGTATAACGAGTCTGCCGCGCCATGGCAACAGCCTCCTCGCCATCCTCGGCTGTGTCCGTGAGCAGGTCGACATCCTCAAGCTGCATCTGGGCGATTTCCCGGTTGATCGGCTCGTCGTCAACCACCAGGATGCGCTGGCCGGCGTAGCGTTGCCGCAGTTCGGCTTCGGCTTCGGCATCGACATCCGTCGCCGCCGAAGCAATAGACTCTGCGCCGCTCTTCTTCAGTTTCACGCTAAACCAGAAGGTGCTGCCGACGCCTGGCGTACTGTCAGCGCCGACTTTTCCGCCCATCAGATCCGCCAGGCGCCGGGTGATCGCCAGACCGAGACCGGTGCCGCCGTACTTGCGAGTCATCGAGTTGTCGGCCTGCTCGAAGGCGCTGAACAGCCGGGCCATGGCCTCAGGCGTGATGCCGATGCCGGTATCCTGAACCTCGAAGCGCAGCATCACGGAATCGGCAGTCTCTTCCTGCTTGTACGCACGCAAGGTTACCGTGCCCGTTTCGGTGAACTTGACTGCGTTGGTGGCGTAGTTCAGCAACGCCTGTTGCAGCCGAGTCGGGTCACCCATCAAGTTGTGCGGCAGGTGCTCGGTCTCGATCAGCAGTTGGATGCCCTTGGCTTGGGCTCGTTCGGCAAGGATGGAGCTGACATTGACCAGCAGACTGCTGACGACGACCGGGGTTTCCTCCAGAGTGAACTTCCCGGCTTCGATCTTCGAGAGGTCGAGGACGTCATTGATGACCGACAGCAGGTGCTGGGCCGAGGCGTCGATGGTGTCGAGACGTTTTGCCTGCTGCGGTGTTACACCTTCGCGGCGCAGAATGTTGGCCATGCCAAGGATGCCGTTCATCGGCGTGCGGATTTCATGGCTCATGTTGGCCAGGAAGGCACTCTTGGAGATGTTGGCGGCCTCGGCGGCTTCCTTGGCGATGGCGAGTTCCCGGGTCCGCTTTTCGACCAGTTCTTCGAGGTGCTCGCGTTGCTGCCTCGTTGCGTCTTCCATCTGCTTGCGCAAGGTCACGTCGGTCAGAATGCAGTGCGTGCGCAGGAAATTGCCCGCGTTGTCCCGGCCAATACGGCCATTCACTTCCATCAATTTCAGGCTTCCGTCCTTGCATTTGAATTCGAAGACCGGCCCATCGACACGACCTGCCTCCATGAATTTCGGGAACTCGCAAGACAATGTCGGGATTGACTCGACGGTAATGAAATCGCCGATGAAACGACCCATGACCTCCTGTCGTGCGTAACCCAATTGGCTCAGCCATACCTGATTGACGTCAAGAATGTTGCCCTCGATATCCAGCGATTGATAGGCCAGCGGTGCTTGCTCGAACATCTCCCGGAACAGTTGTTCGCTTCCGCGCAGTGTTTCTTCTGCCCGCTTGCGCTCGGTAACATCAACGATGATGCCAAGGTAGCCCTGGGCATTGCCATGCGGGTCAAAAAGCGCTTCAGCATGCCCGGTAACCCATGTCACCTTGCCTTGCTTGGCTACATAACGGCAATCCCAGTCCCAGGATGATCCCGTGTTTGCCGCCGCATACCAGCCATCGAATATTCTTTGTTTGTCGTCCGGGTGCAATGCCCGACTCCAACCTTGCCCCAAGGCTTCATCCGAAGTCATCCCGGCTATTTCGCACCAGCGCGGATTCGCAAAAATGCAGTCACCTTGTGCATCGGTCTGGAAAATACCTGCCGGTGAATGGTTGGTGATTGCTCTATACCGTTCTTCACTCTTGCGCAGTTCTTCCTCGGCTTGCTTGCGCTCGGTGATGTCCTCGCCGGCTGACAGGCCGCCGATGATGTTGCCATCCTTGTCGCGGATGCTGCTGTTGTGCCAGGCGATCAGGCGCTCTTCGCCGCTGCGGGTGCGCACCGGGTTTTCGTAGTATTCCGAACCAGCGAGGTTGCCTGCCAACGCCATTTTGAACACGTCGCGTAGCTGGTCGGCATCGATGCTGTACGGCAGACAGGTGGCAAACCAATCCTGGCCAAGCAACTCGTCCTCACGGTAGCCCAGAATCTCGCAAGCCTTGCGGTTGACCAGCGTGATCCGACCCTCAGGATCGAGCGCAACAATCATCGCCTCCACGGTCGCCAGGATATTGCGGGTACTGTCACGCTCCAGTTTCAGAGCGGCGTCGGCCAGGTTGCGTTCGGTTATGTCGAGATTGAAGCCATGAAATACCTGGAACACGCCTTCGGAATCCATGACCGGCACGACATGGCAATAGAAATCCCGATAAACACCGTCATGCCGGCGCAAGCGGAAATAGTTGTCGTGCTCTGTCTTCGTCGCCCAGTTGGCGAGCCAGATCTCCGTCGCCCCCGGTAAATCATCCGGGTGCACCACCGATGTCCAACGTTCGATGGTCATACCCCCTATCGGGTCTTGTCCGGTGAAGCCATACCATTGCTTGTTCATGAAGGTGTAGCGCTCGCCATCAAACACCCACAGATGGACCTTGGTTTCGTCGAGCAGGCTGGTCAGACGGGATTCGCTCAGGTGCAACAGGTCTTCCCGCTGTTTCAGTGTTTCCAGCAACTGATTGAAGCCGCCGATTAGCTGGCCGATTTCATCCTGCGCGGTATTGGGCAAGGCACTGGGCGACTGGCCGGCGGCGGAACGCTCGCGCAGGGCGGTGGCGGCAACCTGCATGGGTGCCAGTTGACGCCCCAGCATCCACCAGGCTAGCCCGCCAGCGAGCAGGGTCAGGAGCATCGTCGCCAGCAGCATGCGCTGCTGCATGTCGCGAATCGGGGCAAAGGCTTCGGCGGTGGGGAGCAGCGCCGCGACGTACCAGCCCGCAATCGGGATGCCTTTGGCTGAGGCCAGTACTTCCACCCCCAGCGGATTGATCACCACGCCGGAACCCTCGTAGCCATCGATGAAGCGATCAACCAGCCAGTTGGCGCCACGGGCCGGGAGTGTTTCCATGATGCGGCGCTTGTCGGTCGCGGTGATGATCAGACGCTGCTGGGGAGCATTGATGACATAGCCGCCGGTCTTGCCATAGGGGTTGGCCGTGATTTTGTCGAGAAAGTTGGTCGCATCGAGATTGACCACGCCGACCAGGCTGCCGACCACATCACCCCGCGAATTGCGGATCGGCACGGCAATGCCGAAAACGGGAACCTTCAGTGGCTTGCCCACCGTGATGCTGCTGATGGCCGGCTTGCCCGTGCCCAGTGCTGCCGCCACATGATCGCGGAACATGTAGTTGATGCCGATGCGCTTGGCCGTCGCCGGTACCGAGGCGATTGCCGTGCCCTCGACATCGGTGATGAACAGCCCGCCGTTGAACAACTGGCGGATCACCAGCCGATCTTTCAGATCGGCCTGTAGCGCCAACAGTGACTTGATAGACATCGTGTCATAGCGCTTGGCCAGTTGTTCCAGCGCTGACGTGCGTTCCCGCAGCTCCTGGTTGATGTTCGCCGCGACGAGTGCGGCAGCCGAGAGTTGCTGGTCGCCGAGCAACTGTTCCATGTCCGCCCGCAACATGCGCGAAGCGAAGTAGCCCAGCCCCCACAGGCTGAGAACGAAGATCACCAGCGTGAACAGGGTTACGCGGGTCTTGAGCGAACGTTGCAGTAATGAGTGCATCTGTTGTCCTGACTATCAACTCGTAGGTGCTTAAGCCAGCGTGACGGTACCTTTGCCGTCCCGTTTCGCCACATACATTGCGCCATCGGCGGCATTGATCAGCGACTCGACGGATTCCGGGTACTGGCGCGAGTGGGCAATGCCGATGCTGATACCGACCTGGTATTGGCCTTCCGGGGTGACAATGGGCCGCGACACGGCCTCGATCATCCGCTGCGCCAGCGCGGTCGCCTGTTCGTTGTCCTGCAGGCCGTCGATGA
>JAIFKV010000196.1 GCA_020049415.1 Betaproteobacteria bacterium | reverse complement strand
CTGGCCTGCGATAGCGACTACGAAATCCCCGCCAGCTTCTTCGAGCCATTGCCGGATGAACTGCTCAAGGCGTTCAACGGCGAGTTGCCGGATCCTTTTCTGGACAACATCGACAGTGCGGCTGAACTTCAAGCGGCGGAACCTGAAGCAACCTACAACAATGCAGCCGACAAAAAATGAAGTTGCTGCTGGATACCTGCGCTTTTCTCTGGATCATCCGCGACAAGCCCGAGGCGAGCCGAACGGCTCGCGCGCTGTTCTCGGATGCCAACAACGAGGTTTTCCTGTCTTCAGTGTCCGCTTGGGAAATCGCTGTAAAGCACCGACTGGGCAAGCTGCCACTGGCCCTCCACCTTGCCGAGGCCGATACCTTGGTGCTGGACAAACTCCCCTTGCTGCACCACGACCCGTTCGACCGCATGCTGATCTGCCAGGCCATCGCCAATCAGATGACGATTCTGACGCCGGACCCGCTGATTACCCAATATCCGGTACTCACGCGCTGGTAATTGACTGATGAGCACGCATCTCCGTACCCCTGAAGAAATCACCGAACTGCTGGAAGGCTGTCTGGAGGCGGATTTTTCCTTCCGCAAGGTTGGCCCCACGGCGGAGAAGCTGGCTTCTTTGCCGGTCGCCGAGCAGGATTTCATTCTCGATTGGTTCCAACGCGTGGCGAGTTCCAATCTGGAAGTGGCTTGGCAATTCGCCCGCCGCGCGCCGGCGTTGATCGGCCGCATGGATCGCCGCGTCATGGAAGCCTGGGTGCTGGGGGCGTGCGATGTCTACGACCGCCTCGGGCTGCGGCATTGTCTGACGGTGATGGAAGAGGCCGACCATTTTGCCGAGCGGCAATTGGAAATCAGCGCCGGCGTGCTGTTCGATGAGGTGGCGGGCGTGTTGGGCAATTTTGTCCGCGGGCTGTCCGGCCGGCGGCTGGCGATGCAACAGGCGCAACAGGTTCACACCGATACCGAGAAGATTTTTCTGCCTGGCATGCTGGCGCGTTTCCCGACCATTGCCGACAACTTCAAGCTGGCCAAGGCGATGGTGGCACTGCTCTGGGCGCAGACCCGGTTTGGCACTTTCCGCGTCGATCTGCTCGCCGCCTGCGCTGACTTTCCCTCGCCCGAGCATGCGTTGCGGCAACTGCATGCGTTGGAGACGCTGCGCCTGACCGCCTGCATTGCGCGTGAATTACCCGGTTTGCACCGCGACATGGAACATTTGAAGCGGCAACTGGGCGAGGGCGTGCCGATGGGCTGGCAGCGTTTTGCCACCCGTCTGGGCGAAGCTGATGCCGACATCGAGGACAGCTTGACCCTGCTCGGTGACGCCTACGCGCTGCCCGATTTCGCGCCGTGGTGCTTTCAGGGCGAACTGCGCCCGGATGCGGTGGCCGCCGCCTTCGCCGCGCGGCAGGAAAAAGAGAAGGCCCGCCTACGCGTAAAACTGGGCGAGTTGCTGGAAGAACATCAACGCCACAAACCGCGTAGCCCGGAGGAATCGGAAGCTGAGAAAAAACAGTTCGAGGCTGAGGTGAACGACGACGAAGGCCGCATGGACATCGAACTGACGCTGGACGGCATGCCGATTGCGCCGCCGGAGGATGTCAAACAGTTGATGGCGTCGGTATTCCTCGATTTCGGCGAAATTCCACCCGAATACCTGGTTGCCGCCGGTGATGGCGAATACGACGCCAGCCTGCTCTACGACGTGCAGGCCGACCCGGATACAGTCTGGCAAGGCACCTATCACGAGGAAGGCGCGCTGTTTTATCCCGAGTGGGATATGGGCCGGCAGCATTACCGGAAGAACTGGTGCGTCATGCGCGAAAAAGACGTGCCGCCGATCTACGACACCTTTCACCACGACACGCTGGAAAAATACGCCGGCCTGGTCAAGCAGTTGCGCAAGGCGTTCGAGGCCATGCGTGACGAAAACAAGCTGCTGAAGCGGCAGGCGTATGGCGATGAAGTCGATATCGACGCGCTGGTCGAGGCGCTCGCCGATGCCCGCGACGGCAGCGAAATGTCGGATCGGCTGTTCATGCGCCAGCACCGCGCCGAACGCAACATTGCCGTCGCTTTCATGGTCGACATGAGCGGCAGCACCAAGGGCTGGATCAACGAGGCCGAACGGGAAGCGCTGGTGTTGCTGTGCGAGGCGCTGGAACGCCTGGGCGACCGCTACGCGATCTACGGTTTTTCCGGCACCACGCGCAAACGCTGCGAGATTTTCCGCATCAAGGAATTCGACGAGCCGTACAACGCGGAAGTGAAAGCGCGCATTTCCGGTATTCGCGCGCAGGAATACACGCGGATGGGCTTCGCTATTCGGCATCTCACCGATCTGCTGAAAAAAGTGGAAGCCCGCACCAAGGTGCTGGTGACGCTTTCTGATGGCCGGCCGGATGATTATTTTGATGTCTATCGCGGTCAATATGGCATTGAAGACACGCGCATGGCGCTGCTTGAAGCGCGGCGTTCCGGGGTACATCCGTTCTGCATCACCATCGACCGCGAAGCGCGCGATTACCTGCCGCACATGTACGGCGCGGCGCGTTACATCATTCTTGACGATGTGCGGCAATTGCCATTCAAGGTCTCGGATATTTACCGACGCATCACCAGTTGAGTTGCGTGTTTTTTGTTGCGCCTTTCTTGGAAAATGCAGCCATGACCGATACGCAAACGCTTTCTCTATGTAGTCGCCTGGAGTCGAGGCAAAAATCAGTGCAAACCCGGTTCCCGGCAATGTTCCAGTTTGTATTGCACCCGGGTCGTTTATCCACTCATCAAGGACATGTCATGCGCGCCTTCACTCGCTTGTTTGCGGTTTTCCGGTATCTGATCTGGTCCGGGCTGGGGCTGTTTTTCATTGCGGCGAGCGCCCAGGCGCTGGAAGGCAACGGCTATGGCGCAGACCCGATGGAGGCGCGCCAGCGCGCCGCTGCGGATCTGGCCGCGGCCATTCAGGTGCGCATCAATTCAGTGGTTGAACGCTGTACTCAGACGACCAACAACAAAGTCGACGATTGCGGCTCGCGGGTGTCGAACCGTTCCGCTACTGACTTGCCGTTGCTGGGGCTGCGTTATATCGAGTTGCCCGGCGGCATCGAGCCGGAAGGCGCGCAGGCGCGGCTCGAACCGGCAACTTCGGTGCCACTTTATCGCGAAAAGCTGTCTGATCTGGTCAAGGCGTTCAATGCTGGCGCGCAAGCCATGGCCAGCGCCCAGGTGCGTAAAGCCCGGCATGAGTTGATCGAACAGCAGATCGGCGTGCTGCGCGAGATCGCGGATCATCGCCTGGTCGCCATCGCGCTGGGCATGGCGGTGGATGCGTTGCCGGCCAGCGAAACGTCTCTGCAACGCGAACGGGCGTTGCTCGAAGACTCGGCGGATTCGATTGCGTTTGCCGCGCGGATATTGCTCAAAGGTGCAACGGGCCGTTTGCCGGAGGCCGAGCCGTTGACCGCCCTCGGCAGCCGCGAAGCAACGCCGTTAGGCATTGCGCTGGCCGATGCCTTGCGCGGCGAAATGTCTGGCCGCAGCGGGCCTCGACTGCGCGTCAGCGGTGAGTATCGGCTGCTCGATAACGGCGATATCGATGTCGTGCTGGAACTGCGCAATGCCAACAACCAGACCTTTCTCGGCGTTCGCGGCGTGCGTTTGACCCGCTCGGCCTATGCCGGTTATCGAGCCGAACCATTGGCGCCGGATTTCGAGAAGCTGTTGCGCATGGGCGAAGCGGTGTCCGGCGATTTGCGTGCGGACCTGGTGACCAGCGTCGGCGCCCGCCAACTGCACTTCAAATCCGGCGAAACGGTGAAGTTGGCCGCGCGCCTGAATCAGCCCGGCTATTTTTATATTGTGGGTCACGTCGTGCGTAAGGACGGTCAGTTTTCGTATCTGCTGCCGCTGCAGGATGGCGCCGAGAATGACCTCGGCGAAGGACGCTTCGTCAAACGAGTGCCTGCCGATCAAGCCAATCATTACGTTGAACTGGGCGAGTTTTCCGTTGAGCCCCCCTTCGGCACTGAACACTTGCAGATCATCGCCAGCACACAACGGCCGAAAGACATGCTGCCGGCCTTGAACTATGACCGGAAAACCGGCTATTACGTGATTCGGGGCAGTCATGGCGATGCGCAAAGCGGGCTTCTGAAGACGCGCGGACTCAAGCCCAAGAGCAACGATAAGGTGATGGTGGCGGAAGGCACACTGACTTTCACCACAACCGATCGATGACCGAGCCGCAAGTTTGGTGTGTTTGTAAAGGCTTGGCACATCAGTCACCATCAGTCACGCCGGCTCTTGGTATTACATTGCATGGGCGGCCGAAAGCGGCTGCCACTTGAGCCATGCCGAATACGAAATATTGATTTCCCGGGCGCACACGATGTGCTTTGAAGGTAAAGCAAAATCTTTGGCCATGCCCAGAAGTCGTCCAGAAGTAGGGTGGATAAGCGCAGCGCATCCTCCATTCTGCGCACCAACGGTGGATGCGCTGCGCCTATCCACCGCCCGATTCAGCTCGGAAACTGTGAACACTTGGGACATAAATGGCTATGGGTCTTTCGCCTTGTTCAGCTTTCAATCCTGACTCTATACTTGGTCAGGCAGATGTATTGGAACGCTTCATGCTCAATTTCAACCTCCACGAAGCCAAGGCCAAACGCCCCGAATACATTGCCGCCGAAGCTGGGTTTTTGCAGGCGGCCTAAACAACAACGAGTCGCAAGAAGTGAAGCTCCTGATCGATATCTCTGCGTTTATCTGGCTGGCCATCGCGCCGCGTCACCCAATACCCTGTTCTGACTCACTGGTCACTCGCCCATGAGCGTCAATTCCCGTACCGCCGCAGAACTCTTTGAACTGCTCGAAGAATGGCTGGAAGCCGATCTGACTTTTCACAAGGTTGAAGGCTTGGCTGCCGAGCTGGCCGCGTTGCCGGCGGAAGATTGCGAATTCATCCTGTCCTGGATCAAGCGCATCGCCAGCACGCATCTGGAATTGGGCTGGCAGTTCGGCAAGCGCGCGCCCAAGTTGCTGGCCAGCATGGGCGAGCGACAGGTGAATGCCTGGGCGGTGTTTGCCTGCGATAGCTACGACCAGCTCGGCTTGCGTAACGCCTTGCAAGCGATTGAACAGGTCGAGAATTTCGCCGAGAAGCAGCTTGAAATGACTGCCGGGGTGATGTTCGATGAGGTCTCCGGCGTGCTCGGCAATTTTGTGCGCGGGCTTTCCGGGCGCAAGTTGACCATTGCGCAGGCCGAATCCATCCACACCAATACCGAGAAATTGCACCTGCCGGCGGTGATTGCCCGACTGCCCAGCATGGATGACAACTTCAAGCTGGCCAAGGCGATGGTGGCGCTGATGTGGGCGCAAACCCGCTTTGGCACGTTTCGGATCGATCTGGTGGCCAGTTGCGCCCAGTTTCCGCATCCCGACCGCGCGCTGGAACAGCTCAACGCGCTGGAAACCTTGCGTCTGACCGCCTGTATCGCCCGCGAACTGCCCGGCTTGCATCGCGAAATGGAGCGCTTGAAAAACGCCCTCGGAGAAAGTCTGCCGGCGGGTTGGGATGGTTTCGCGCGGCGTTTGGCCGATCCCGATGCGACCGTTGTCGATAGCGTTCGCTTGCTCGGCGATGCCTATCTGTTACCTGATTTTGCGCCCTGGTGCTATCAGGGCGAGCTTCGCCCGGATGCGGTTGCCATTGCCTTTGCCGCGCGGCAGCAAAAGGAAAAAGCGCGGCTGCGGGTCAAGCTGGCCGAATTGCTTGAGGAACATCAACGCCACAAGCCGCGCAGCCCGGATGAGGCGGCGAAAGATCCGGCCGAGTTCGAGGCGGAAATCAATGACCAAGAAGGTCGCATGGACATGGAGCTGACGCTTGACGGCGCGCCGATTGCGCCGCCGGAGGACGTCAAGCAGTTGATGGCGTCGGTGTTCCTCGATTTTGGCGAAATCCCGCCCGAATATCTGGTGCCGGCTGGCGATGGCGAGTACGACGCCAGCCTGCTGTATGACGTGCAGGCCGACCCGGATGCGGTCTGGCAAGGCACCTACCACGAAGACGGTGCGTTGTTTTATCCGGAGTGGGACATGGGCCGGCAATGTCATCGCAAAAACTGGTGCGTCATGCGCGAGAAGGATGTGCCGCCGATCTACGACAGTTTTTACCGCGAAACGCTGGATAAACATGCCGGCTTGATCAAGCACCTGCGCCATGCGTTCGAGGCGATGCGCGACGAAAACCGGTTGATGAAGCGGCAGGCGTATGGCGATGAAGTCGATATCGATGCGCTGGTGGAAGCGCTCGCCGACGCCAAAGATGGCAGCGAGATGTCGGATCGACTGTTTGTGCGTCAACACCGGGCGGAACGCAACATCGCCGTCGCCTTCATGGTCGACATGAGCGGCAGCACCAAGGGCTGGATCAACGAGGCCGAGCGCGAGGCGCTGGTGTTGCTGTGCGAGGCGCTGGAGCGACTCGGTGACCGCTACGCGATTTACGGCTTTTCCGGCACTACGCGCAAACGCTGCGAGCTGTTCCGCATCAAGGAATTCGACGAGCCTTACAACGCCGAAGTCAAAGCGCGAATTTCCGGCATCCGTGCGCAGGAATACACGCGCATGGGTTTTGCTATTCGCCACCTCACTGATTTGCTGAAAAAAATCGAAGCTCGGACTAAAGTACTGGTTACGCTATCGGATGGCCGCCCGGACGATTATTTCGATGTCTATCGCGGTCAGTATGGCATCGAGGACACGCGCATGGCGCTGCTGGAGGCACGTCGATCTGGTGTGCATCCGTTCTGCATCACCATCGATAGAGAGGCGCGCGATTACTTGCCGCACATGTACGGCGCGGCCCGTTACATCATCCTCGACGATGTGCGGCAATTGCCGTTCAAGGTGTCCGATATTTATCGACGCATCACGAGTTGATGCAGGTGATGAGTAAAATTATTGCAATCATTTCGCCGCGCTTAAAGCGCGAGCGCGTTTTACCGCCGTTTCTTGGATAATGCAGCCATGACTGAACAGCAAACACCCTCTCCCCGTAGCCGCATGCAAGCGCTGTTGGCGATTCCCGACAATCAGCGTACCGAAGAACAATGGGACGAACTGCACGAGCTGGAAATAACCTTGGCTCCCGGTAATCGCATTGGCCATCAGGAAAAACAAGGGCCTCCACCTGGACAAGGCAGGGCTGGCGGAGGTGGTCGAGGCGGCGCGATGGGAAGTCCTCGGGGCGGGCCGAGAAGCGGCCCGGCAAAAGGCCAGCCCAAAGGCGAGAGCAGAAGCGGCGGTCGCGGTGGACAGCCGCCGCGCCCGGTCAGCACCGAGCCACAATCGGTGGTCGATGCCGCTGTGGTGCCTGTAGAAGGCGGCGACGAAGCCCCGGCCGGCTCGCCAGCGAAAAAACCGTTTCGTCGTTTTCACAAGAAACCGCCCAAGCCGGCAGAGGCTTGATTTGATTTGATTTGAATGCAGAATGTTGTCTCGGAAGGGTGCGCATGTCGCACCCTTCTTTGTTTTGGCGATTCGAGAAGTGCAAATATTTCGACCAGGCAGCCCAACCTGGTGGCTGTGAGGCTCGAAACGCATCCCGGGCGAAATTCGGCGGGCGCTTGGGCAGAGTGAACTTCTCCAGCGAGAAAAACCATGGCCAAGAAACTGCGGTATAGAATCGCGGCCTGATAAGCCCACGGGAGTGCCGTCCATGCGATTACAGAATGTGTTCCTGGTCATCCTGCTTTCGATCCTGTCCGGCCCCGCGCTGGCGAAATGTCAGTCAGTCGCAAAACTGGTGGCCTTTGAGGGCCAGGTCAGCATCAAACCCAACAGCAAAGTCTTGAAAACCAGCCCGGGCGTATTGCCGAGATCGTTGTGCGCGGGCGATGAAATACACACTTTGGAAGGCCGCGCGCTTACCGATGACGGCCGCCTCTCGGTTGCTATCGACTCGTTCAGTCTGGCAATCTTCACCGGTGTCAGCAAAGCGGAACTGAACAAAGGCCAGGCTCTATTTGAAGTCCACAAGCGTACGGCGCAAAAAGGCGTCGAGGTCAAAACCCGGCTATCGGTGATCGGCGTCAAGGGCACACGATTTCTGGTTGGCGACAAGGATGAAGGCGTCAGCGTGGTGCTTGATCAAGGCGTGGTCGACATTACCAGCACCCAGGGGCCCATTGGCCTGTATCGGGAAACTGAGGTCAGCAAACCGGTTGAAGATGATTTTGAAAGTTACGCTCGCCGACATGCCGAAGGCATCGCCAGCGAAAAAAACGCCTTTGAGCAATACAAAACCGAAGTTCAACGCGAATTCGTGGCTTATGTCGAAAGCCTCACCCTGGAAGCTGGCAAGGAATTGGTCACTCAAGGCCGCATCGCGGTAGAACGCAAAATCAGTGGCGATGCTGCTCAGGCGATCAAATCCCTGCGCGCCTGGCAGGATAAAAACTGAGGCGTGAATTCCCGACAGTCGCTCGCCAAGCAGCCGCATGCCCCTGCCTTTAACTCGTCGTGAATTTACCCATCTTGCCAGCGCGCTGGTCTCGCTTGGTTTGTTGCTGACGCTGCTGTTCCATTGGCAACCCGGCCCGATTGCCGCCTTGGCCAGCGCGATCAGCGATACCTATTACCGCTTTAACCCGCACACCCCAAGCCGTGACATCATTTTTGTCGCGGTCGACCATCAAGCGGTCAAACAATTCGGTCGTTGGCCATGGCCACGCCAGCGAATCGCCGCCGGCATCGAAAAATGCCGCGCAGCCAGCGTAATTGCGCTGGATATGGTGTTTTCCGAGCCAACCGAGCCGGAACAAGATAAAGCCTTGGGCGCGGCACTGGCACAAGCCACCACCATCGGCGGGTTTCTGCTCAATGGCATTCGCAATCTGCGCCCGGATGAGGCTGGCATGAACTTGCTCGCCAATTCCAGCCTGACCGATTTTCAGGATGTGCGTTTGATCGAAAGCGAGGAAGTGGAGCTTTCAATTTCGGATGTCCTTGCCGGCCAAGCTGCACTGGCTTCGTTGAACACCTTACCGGACAAGGATGAACGCTTTCGCCACTATCCCGCCGCTTTTGTACTACTTGGCAGTGTGCAACCCAGTTTGGGCGTGCAGACCATGCAAGTCTTTCTCGACAGCCAGGCCAGCCTGCGCGGGAATGATGGCGACCTGCTGAAAACCGCCAAATTGCGCTTTGCCGAGCGGGTGGTTCATCTCGATCAACGTGGCTTCACGCGCTTGAATTTTTATCCGGAAGACCGCTTTCACACTCTGTCATTCGCTCAATTGTTTGCCCCTGATTTCCAGCCCGATCAGTTTCAGGGCAAAGTTGTTCTGTTCGGCATTACCGAAGCCGGCATCGCCGATGTGCGCGCGACGCCGCTGGGGCAATATCCCGGCCCACTGATGCATGCGACCTTCATGGCCAATCTGCTGGATGGACATGGTCTGCAAGAACTGGAAGCGCCGACCATGGCAGGGGTGTTGTTTCTGGTTTTGTCGAGCGTGCTGGCGATCATGCTGATACGCCAAATTCTGCTGCGCGCGCTGCTTTATCTTGGCTTGGCCAGTGCGGTTTATCTGCTTGGCTTGTTGCTTTATCGTCAAGCCGGCATCTGGCTTGAAAGCGGCTATGCGATAACCGCCGTAGCAATTGCCGCGATGACGATCGAGACCACCTTGCTGTCGCACTCCAGGAAGCATGCCGAAAAACTGCGTCTGGCCTTTTCAACGTACCTGCCGCCAGGACTGGTGAATCGTATTGTCGAAAATCCGGATCAACTCAAACTCGGCGGTGAGAAGAAGGAAATCAGCGTGCTGTTCTCCGATATTCGCGGTTTTACCTCAATGTCGGAGGGCGTCTCGCCGGAGCGTCTGGCTGAAATCATGGCGCAGTATTTTCAGCCGATGACCGAGGCGATCTTTGATCAGGGCGGTACGCTGGATAAATATATCGGCGATGCCATCATGGCGCTGTTCAATGCGCCGTTGGATCAGCCGGATCATGTCCTGGCCGCTTGCCGCGCAGCGGTGGCGATGCAATATGCACAAATTCGAATCAACGAGTCATTAGGCAAAGCCGGCGCGACCGCCATGAAAACCGGCATTGGCATCAATTGCGGCGCGGCCATTGTCGGCAATCTGGGGTCTTCGATCCGGTTCAATTACACCGCCATCGGCGATACAGTGAATTTGGCCTCGCGCCTGGAAAGCGCGACCAAAAAACTGGGGGTGGACATCGTCATCAGCGAATCCGTCTACCTTCGCGTCAATAGTGCCTTGCCTTGCCGCGCGCTGGGGGATGTTCATGTCGCCGGTAAAGAACAAGCGCAAAAAGTCTATGAGCTATGTTGGCAGATGATTGCGGACCCGTTCACTGGCAAAATACTGCATGCCACTAGCCCGGATTTTTCATAAATGCTCGCGCCCCCTCGCTGGTCCCTTGTTTGCACTGGAAAATTTCGCTTAATCGGGCGTATGAATAACTACGCCGCCCTTTCCGAAATGGCCATTTCAAACAATGGCCGGCGCAATCATCACGCGAATTTATAAAACAACCGGACCCGGAATATTCAAACTTCCGCAAAATTTGATGAAGCCAAGAAAATGAAAAAACTGCTGTTCTGCTTGTTTCTTTTCATCCCGCTTGTCGGCTGTGAAAACATGCTGCCCAAGATGGGCAAACAGAAGAACGTGGTTCCCGCCTGGGTTTTGTCATCGCCGGCGGATAGCCGAGAATGGTTCTGGGGAGTCGGTGAAGGGCAGGAACTTGACAGCGCAAAACGCGCCGCGTTGAAAGATATCGCGGCCAAGCTGCGCGTCAGTATTTCCGGGCAGCTTGAAAGCCAGGTCACGGTCGATAACAACAAGGTTGATCGACACGCGCACACGCGGATTTCCGAGGAAGTGCAAAAAACGGAGTTCAGCAACTACATCGTCGAAAAGACGGCTCAGTCGGAGAATGGCTTTTTCGTTCTCGTCAAAGTCGATCGGCAAGCGTTTATTCACGATCTCAAAGGCAAATTGAGTGCGCTGGATGGCGGCATACAGCAAGCCACCCGGAGTGTTGACAGCAAGACGCCGCTGGAGCGATTCGTTCAGTTGCGTCGATTACAGCCCACTTTGGAGAAAGCGGTGGGCTATGCTCAATTATTGATCGGTGCGGAATCGGGTGGGGAAGGCGCCGCCCGGTTACGCAATTACGAATCGTTGCAGGGACAGGCCCGGCAGGCACCGACGGCGCTGGTATTTCGGATTGAAACGCGTAAGGAAGACAATGATCTGGCTGAGGCGGTCGGCACTTACCTGAATGAAAGCGGTATTCGTACCGAGCGGTCGCAGAGAGGCGGTAATGTGTTGGCTATTTCCAGCAGCAGTCGGACAGACCAGATTTACGGTAGCAAGATGGTCAAGCTGAATGTGACGCTGAGCGTGCGCGACGATAACGATCGTGTGCTTTCAGGGCGTGAATATGCGGTTTCCGGTTCGTCAACCTATGATTATCGAGGTGCTCGCCAGATCGCCATTCAAAAGTTGCTGAGCGCGATGCGGGAAGTCGGGCCGATCGCAAGTTTGGGATTTGTCGATTAGTTGGCAAGTTGGCTAGTTGGGTACAAGTTAGGGGAATCATCATGCGGGAAAGGTTTTTTTACGCGCTGGCATTATCCGGGCTGCTGGTTTTGGGGGGGTGTGCCAGTTCCGAGGTCTCATTGTCGGATTTCAGTAACGATGCGCCGCTTCAGTCCGCCGACCGTTTGCCGTCCGAGGCTGATCTGAATCGACAAGGACGAGCCAAGGTCGTCGTTTTCGAAGCCGAAGACAGTAATCTGGACCGCGCCAGAAGGGCGCAGGCGGCAACAACATTGACCCGGGCGGTGGAGGAAATGCTGGGAGCGAATGGCGCAGAGGTGATCGACCGCAGTATTGCCACCAAATTGGGGCAGGAATTGCAGCTTGCCGAGGTTAAAGGGGTTGGCGGCTATGACGGTCCTTCGTTGGCGAATTTCGCGGTCAAACCCAGCATTACCCTGGCCGAATATGCGTCTGAATATGTGGCCGCTTCGAGTTATACCGACAAGAAAGGTAAAACCTATACCACGCCCGCTTCTTATTCTCACAAGGCCAATGTCAATATCAGCCTGCGTGTTTACGAGATTCCCAGTTTGCGACCTTTGAAAACATTGAATGGTCGTGGCTCCAACTCCCAGTCAACCAGCGATCGCGGCTCACAAGATCTTTCGGTGAGCATGGTACGTGCCGCCAGTCAAAATGCCTTGAAAGACGTGCAGGCTGATTTACTCAATCTGTTTGCGCCAAAAGGTTATGTGTTGGGGAAACGTGAAAAAAAAGGAAAATCGATCTTCAGGATTTCCATTGGCAGCGAACAAGGCATTATTCCTGGAAATAAGGTGGTGTTTTTTTCCGAAAGGGAACGCGTGCATCCCATTACCAAAAAAGTCGGTTATGACAAGATTCCCTTGGCTGAAGGGACTGTTTCCAATCTCGTCACGGGCGGCGAAGCCTGGGTTATTCCTGAAGACGAAGAAAAATCCCGACGCATTCGTTTGGGTGATCAGATTGAAGTAATACATAAAAAATCAACATGGATGAATTTATTCCGCCCATGAACCAGTCAGCAAGGCTGATAGGTGGAATGGTGTGAATGGTGTGAATAGTGATTAAAGCGGCGTCTCCCAAAAATATCGGATCGAAAGGCTGGCCTGAATTGAAAATTCTTCATTTTAAATATGCGATACGCTTTTTTAAGGCCGAAGCGCGGGGCTTTTCAAATCGGTTTGGACGTCCTTTGGTCGCTAAATATCTTTCCAGTCTGGCCATTGCGATGTCGTTGCTATCGGCATGCGGCCACTTGGGGGTCGATCAGAATGGAAGAATGGATTCACGAAATCGGCCAGCCTGGATCAATGATCCGGGAGAAGGGGTATCAGCCTCGGCCGGGTTCCATGTGCGTGGCGAACAGGCGCAAGAAGAATTGGCCATTACGCGCGCCCGCGATGAATATGCCAAGCGATATGGCGTTGTGGTCAGCAGTGAGCATTCAACATCGCAATATGTGGTCGGTGAACGCGCTTCATCGGTTTCCGAAAAAGAAATTCGTGAAGAGGTTAATCAGATCGAAGTGAAGGCCAGTGTGCGAGCCAAATGGAAAGACCCTGATAGCGGCATGTTATGGATTTGGCTGGTACCTGCTAATTAGTTGTAGATGGGCGCCCCGATTACGGCGATTTTGATCCATCGAACGGGGTTTCAATAACTTCTGAAAATGGCGTTTTTTCGGTTCTTTCTAAGGAGATTCAAATGAACAAGAAACATATGGTGGTGTTGTCTTCCCTGCTGGCGGTGGCGCTTAGCGGTTGTTTTGGCGGCAAGGACGCCATTAAATTGGACAAGGTGCCTTCGGAATGCGTCTTCCCTGACGCCCCCAACATCAGCGCGCCGCTTTGGATTTGCGATGCACCGGTTGAAGGCGTTGCGGTGTCGGCGGTCGGTTCGCATGAAAAATCGGCGGCGGGCCCCTCGTTCATGAAAGATCAGGCCGCGGCTGCGGCAAGGGTCAACCTTGCTCAGCAAATGAAGGTGTATGTCACCAACATGATCAAGCAATATGTTGAAACCACCGGCGCGGCTTCCTCGGAGACGGTCGACAAGGTCAACACCAGCGTGTCCAAGCTGATTACCGCCGAGACCATTGTCGGGTCACGCGTCTTCCGCAGCATCACCAGCCCGAAAGGCTCGGTCTACGTACTGGTCGGACTTGATCCTTCCGTGACCAAGGAAGCTACCGAGAAAGTGCTCAAAACCAGCATGAACAACGAGCGCGCGCTGTGGCAACAATTCAAGGCGAAGAAGAGCCAGGAAGAGTTGGCCGAGGAAATTGCCAAGATGAAGCTGATGGAGTAATTCAGCGCAAAAGTGCGCCACTGATGGCGCATTGCGGACATCCAATCCGAGAACGGCGAACCGCCTCCGGATTGAATGTTCGCTTCCAGGGTTTCTGCTACAGGGATACATCATCCAGGAAACCTCGGCTGGACTCGGGTGCGTAGCGTACTTACCCGACGGGTGAGCGTTACCGAAGGCGTTAATGTTCGTATTCACAAGACATTTCAAACAAAACTTTTCAAACGCTATGAAGCGGTCAACTGAGGTTTTCAGGATCATGGCAAGAAACGAAATTAGGGTAGGCGGCAATCGCTTGGCTGTATTGAGCGTCACGATTCTGTTGATTTGCGCGTCTGGTCTGGCCCGCGCGGCTGCCGATGGCTATCAGGATTGGTTGCGCGCTCAGCGCGGTGGTGTTGCCGAGACCGAGCGTCAGTACCAGGCTTACCGTAACGAACAGGATCAGCAGTTTTCCAGCCATCTGAAGTCGCAATGGCAAGAATTTCAGGTCTTCCAGGGCAAAGTGCGCGACCCGAACCCGAAGCCCCGCTTGATCCCGAAAGCGCCCGCTGCGGCAAGTCCGCCCGCGCGCGTCGAGCCCGCCCCGCAGGATGTGCCAGTCAAGCTGGCGCAGCTTCCCAAGGCGCCGGTCTCGCCCGCGCCAACGCGCCCAATGCCGGTCGAAGTCGCGGCAGACAACATCGATTTCAGCTTCTATGGCAACGCTATTCGTTTGCCGTATGACCGGCAATGGCGAACTTTGCGGGTTGGCAGCATCAACCCGAAGGTGCTTGCCGCATTCTGGGAACAAATGAGCGAGACCCGTCACCAGCCAACCCTGCATGCGATGGCCCAGGTTCGGCGCGATTTAAGTCTGGATGACTGGGGTCATATCGCATTGTGGCGGCAGTTGGTGAAGACGCTGCAGCCGAATCAACCCACCGAACAAGAACTGCTGCTGTGGTATTTCCTGGTCAAAGCCGGCGTTGATGTTCGCCTGGGCTATAGCGGCTCACAGGTCTTCTTGTTTGTGGCGGTGCGGCAACCGGTCTACGCCGCCAGCTTCATCAAAATGGGTAAAGTGACCTACTACGCCTTGCTGAGCCCGGATCGCGGTAAAGGTTTGCGCACCTTCAATACCTATGAATCCAACTATCCGGCGGCGTTGCAACCGATTGACCTGTCTGGTGCATCTATCGCTTTCACGCGGACGTCGCCGATCGAAAAACAGGTCAATTTTGAATATCAGGGACGCCGGATCAATCTGAAACTCGCTTACGACCCGCAACTGGTCGACTACATGGCCAGCTTTCCGCAGATGGATTTCGATCTATATTTCGTTACCCAGGGCAGCAACTCAGCGCGTGAACCGCTGTTGCGGGCGCTGCACCAGCACCTGCAAGGCATGCGCGAAGAGGAGGCGGTGAATTTTCTGCTCGCTTTCGTGCAGAAAGCTTTTGCGTACCAGACCGATCAGGACCAATTCGGCTATGAAAAGTATTTCTTTGTCGAAGAGGCGCTGCACTATCCGTATTCCGACTGCGAAGACCGTTCCGCGCTATTTGCCTGGTTGGTGCGCGAGCTGCTCGGGTTGAAGACCGTCGGTCTGCATTATCCCGGTCATATGACTACCGGCGTCGCCGTCAAGAACGTGCCGCACAATGGCGCCAGCGTCGAATGGCAAGGCGAACGCTATGTCATCGCCGACCCAACCTACATCAATGCCGGTATCGGCATGGCGATGCCCAGCTACGCCCATACAAAACCGCTACGAGTTATCGCTACCCACTAGATCAGGAGTCGGAAATGCTCGAATCGCTCGCTTTTGCGTTGGTAAAAACCTTCATTACTTTCATGTTCACGCAACATCTCGAACATGCCCAATCTGTCCGTATTGAAGGCGCACCGGGCTGGTATTACCAGCAAACAGTCGACCATATCTGTGATTCGGGTTCCGCCTACGGCGGCTTGGACGCTGTTGAAGGCGCAAAGGCGGCGGCGCGCAAGCAGATGGTGGTGCGCTTGGACAAGGCATTGGAAATTGTCGTCTACGAAAACTTCCGCGACCGCATCGACCCCATCGAGCGGGCTCTGGTTACACGCTTCAAGCAGGATGAAAACCTGCCGGTGTTCGTCGAAAGCGCTGTCATTTATGAAAACATCGAATACCGGGAAAAAAGGTCTACCGCTTATGCCCGCGTCTGCATCCCCAAAGAGCGTCTGCAGGTTTATCAGGAAGAACGAGTCGGCAAGCTGAAGAAAGCCGTCACCCTGCACCATCGTGATCGCGCTTTCGACGAGATGGATGCGGATATGAAGGATTTTCCGAAGTAGCCATGGCGTGCGAGTGCGCACTAGCGGCGCAGCGCTGTTCTTACAGCCTGTCGGACATTGCAATCGTCGGCTGCAAAGTCCCGGGGTGTCAAAGCGGGTAATCGACTGCACCGGCCCCTTTTTTGTTGGTTTCTTGCACTCGCAGGGGTACGCCGGATTCGTAAGCCGCTAAAGCGGCAACGACTCCGCTCCGTCAGGCGGATGAATAACTACGCTGCTCCTTTGCGAAATTTCATTTTCAAACAATGATCCGCGTGATCATCATTGACCTGTAGGTGCGAATTTATTCGCACATAACGCATTGATTATGCGAATAAATTCGCACCTACATCGGTTCCAACTGAGCTTTCCAGGTTGAATGTTGTGAAATTTCAATCGGTAGCGTTACTTATGCAGGTGCGAATTTATTCGCACGCAAGCGGTTGAATAAGCGAATAAATTCGCACCTATAGTCCGGTCAACCGCGTTTTTTGGGTTGAAACCTCCGGGCTGGTTGGGAAGCGTGTTCAGACTGCTCGCAAGATACATGCAGACAAAAAACGCCGGCAAAGGACGGCGTTTTTTTATCTAGCGTCGTTTCAAAGACTGCTGGTGTTGTGGCAAGCCGCGCCACACTTGTTGGTGTAGGGAATCGGCATCGCCTTGCCCGGTTCCACGCCCTTGACGCCGATGTTGGACTTCAGCGGCACTGAATACAGATGCGACGTGATGTCGTTCATCCAGTAGTTCTTGCCGTCTTTACCGTCCATGCCCTTGCCCAGTCCGGCGCCGGTTTGCATGGTCTTGGTGCCATGGCAACTGGCGCAGCTGATCTTGTCCGGCGCTACGTTGCACTTGGTTTTCTCCATCACATGCTTGCCCATGTCGGTCCTGTCCTTGTGACAGGAGGTGCAGGCTGCCGGCGAATGGGTATCCGCTTTCATCTGATGCGCGAACTTGGCCTTGCCGTGCGGATCGTGGCAGTCGGAGCAGGACACCAGTTGGTTGCCGTTGCGGTGCTTGGATGACTTGATGAAGTCGGTGTACTGCTGGTGGTGCGACTTGGAATGCAGTCCATCCGCCCAGTAATCCTTTACCGGGTCCGCATCCGGCCGCGTGGTGTATTGACTCAGATAGGTGTTGCGGCTGGTGCCCGGCAGCATCATCTTGTTGTCGGCGTTGACAGGCTGGTCGTTCTTCAGGTTGCCTTGCGGACGGCTGTGACACTGGCCGCAGATCATTGTTTCGCGTTCTGCCGCCAGCTTGTTCGGGCTGACGATACTGGCGGACTTGAAGCCTTTCTTCGCCTTGGTATGAACTGAACCGGGGCCGTGGCAGGTTTCGCAACCGCCATTGATCTCATTGGGCTTGCCGTCACCGTCGATGTCCATCTCGCCATCCGGGTCGTTGGCCGAACCGGCGATGTAGTCGCCCGCAGCAGTTTTGGTCAGCGTGTATCCGTTGTAATGGCAGCTTGCACATTCCTTGTCGAAGGATTTGGCCTGGGAAGGATTCGCCAGCTTTTTGGTTTCTTCGTTGAACAGCCAGTCGGCGTGGTAATCGCGCCAGGGTTTGCGACTGCGGTCGCCATAGCTGTTGTCACCGTTCTGGTTGAACTGGACGAACGGGAACAGGTTGGGACCAACGCGGTATAGGTAGCGCTGCTTGTACACGCCACCACCGTAGGCCAGATCCACCGGATAGACGCGCGCCGGGTCGCTCGCATCCTTGATGTTCTCGGTACGGAATTTCAGCTTGCCGTCGGTATCCTTGAAGAAAGTGGCGGTGAAGCTGACGTTCGAAAGATCGGCGGGCGCTTTGTCGCTGATCTGGTACTTGTCGAATCCGCGCGTCTTGTCATAGCCATGGAACCAGAACGTGGTGCCGGCCATCAGTTTGTCCAGGCCCATGTTGTAGTCGGGAAAGCGGGAGAAATCCTGCAATTTCGAGGGCTTTCCGATCACCTGGATGCCGAGTCGGTGCAACGTGCTCTTGAAGCCTTCATGTTCCTCGTGGCAGTCGAGACACTTGCTGGTACCGACATAGGTAGCGCCGGGCGGTGTGTTGCCGGAAACCTGGATTTTCACCGGCGCGGCGGCCATCTCGGCGGTGGTCAACGATCTGCGTGATTTGTCGCCGCCGGGCAGATAGGTTGCGTTGGCAGGTTCGACGTAGAGGAAGTATTTGCCGCCCGGCACGTTAACAATCGTGAAATTGCCATCGGCACCGCTTTGGCCCTTCATGTAACGGTCACGGTTGGCCGCCAGATTGTCTTCCAGCGGCTCGTCATTCCTGGCGTCTTTCTTGACCTCGATCGGTGTCTTGCCCATCGCCGCGACGTCAGTGGAGGGGATTAGCCAAACAGTGGCATTGGCGACCTTGTGTCCGTCCCGATCCTCGATGCTGCCCTTGATCGATGCATCCGCCATCTTGGCCGAAGGCTGCGAACAGCCGTAGATCAAGGCTGCCGTTCCCAGGGCCAATAGGCCCCATGTCCAGGTTTTCCTCATGTTTATCTCCTCTTGTGGGTGAAACGTATTTATCCGAACTGATGCACGGATATTCGGGTGGTAACCAAAGCGATTTTCGGAAAGCGCCTTTGCCATGGCGCGCATGAGTACGTTGTGGAGTGTGTTGCCGATTGCGCTTTCAATCGCGTCATCAATCGAACAACGGAAGTCAGGTTAAGGGCTAACAGCAGCCTGCTGTTGCGGCATGAACTTAAAAGTTATCTTCGATCACGAAGGCCAAGTAAAAAAGTCGGGTATTGCCTCCGGTATTGCTGCTTTCCAAACGGTTACGAAAGCGATGACACGACTTGATTCAGGCTTGCCAGCCGGTCAGCGGCCAGAACCCGGATCAGGCGTCCTTCTACCTGGATGATTTCTTCATTCGCCAACTGGCGCAGCACGCGGGAGAAGGTCTCCGGGGTCAGATTCAGCTTGGTAGCGACTTCCTGTTTGGCGGCGGGAAGATGCACTTCGTAATGGGTTTCCGCCGCATGCGGCCGACGTTGCGACAGGTAGCAAGCGATGCGTTGTTGTGCGGATTTGGGCGAACAGCTTTCCAGGTTGCGCATCAGATCCATGACCCGGCGAGACACCGCATCCATCAACCTGCCGGCCAGAACGCAATCCTGGCGGGCTTCGCGCAGCAGCACATAACGATCCAGGGTCAGCAAATGGCTATCCTTGTTGGCCACCGCATCTGCCATATGCGCCTCGCCCAACCAGAGCGGGGCGACCCCAAAACTCCCGCCATGGTCGACCAGCGCAACTACTTTTTCCGCCGCATTGGCCTGTGGCAGAAACACCTTGATCTGGCCGCTGACCACAATATGCAGCGTGTCGGCGGGCATCCCCTTGTGGAAAACCGGTTGATCACGCAGCACCAGAATGTGCCGCGCCGCAGCCGCAAGCCGCCGCTGGGTTTCAGTTTCCAGACCTCGGAAATATTCCAGCCGGCTGATGATTTCGCTGATGCGAATGTGGGAGAGAGAGGTGGCGTACATGGCAGGATTCCGTTTGCTTGATACCGGCTATGCAATTCCCGCGCCATAAAGCTATGTACCTGTATTTAGACAATAAACATCTGCAACAGGGAGCCTCTGTGAATTTCTCGTCACTTTTTTGTAACCTGATCGGCGCTGGCATCGACAAGGGATCTGTCACGTTACAAAGGCGTAACCGATTCCCTATCGCAAAGGCTGTAACGTTACAATCTCGTAACGCATAAACCACTTAAAGCGAGTAATCCGGATGCAGCGACGTGAATTTATGGCCCTGATGGCGCTGCTTTTTTCGCCGTTTTCCCGCGCCGCCGGCAATCCAATGCCGCTGCGCATCGGCCTGACCCCGACCCTGCTGCATGAACGCCATACGTTGCTGGCCGAATGGAAGGCATACCTGGAACCCCGTCTGGGCATGCCGGTGACCTTTGTGCTGCGCGATAGTTACCGCGACACCATGGACCTGATCAAGCAGCAGCGGCTTGATGCGGCCTGGCTATCCGACTACCCGTATGTCCTGATGCAGCCCTGGGTGCGCCTGCTGGCAACACCGCTGAAAGACGGCAAGCCGTATTACCGCTCCTATCTGATCGTCCCGGCGCGCGATAAGCGCAGTCGATCCATCGCCGACCTCGAAGGCAAGGTGTTCGCCTATGCCGACCCGTATTCGCACACCGGTTACCTGTTTCCGCGTCACACCTTGACCGCGTTGGGCAAATCGCCGAAGTCCTTCTTTGGTCGCACCTTTTTTACCTGGTCGCACCGCAAGGCAATCGAAGCGGTGGCGCAGCATCTGGCCGACGGCGCGGCGGTGGAGAGTTACATCTGGGATGGACTGGCGCGCGAGGAGCCGCGACTCACCGGCGCCACACGCATCGTCAATCGTTCGCAGGAATTCGGTTTCCCGCCGCTGGTCGCGCTGAAGAAGCTGCCGGAAAAGACCTTCCAGAAATTGCGCCAGGTATTACTGGACATGCCAAACGACGCGCAGGGCAGGACGATTCTGGCCAAACTGCATCTGGATGGCTTTGTCACCGGTGACGCCGCCTTGTATGCCGAGGTGGAACGCATGGCGCAAGCGGCGGCCCGGCAAGAGGCAGAAATACCATGAACCTGCGCGTGTTCGATCTCAGCTTTCGCTACAAGATTCCGCTCTGGGGCAGCGTGCTGATTGCTGTCGTCTCGCTGATCCTGACACTAT
>JAIFKV010000189.1 GCA_020049415.1 Betaproteobacteria bacterium | reverse complement strand
CCATTCGCCCGCAACGCCTTCGCCGCAGCGACATTGGCGCCGATGCTCAGGTCTGCATGAATCAATCCAACTCGTTCAACCAACGCCACTTCCAATCCTTCGCCGCCGGCATCGCGCTCAGCAATGACCGAGAGCAATCGGCCTTCGCCAGCTCCCGCCACGCCGACCGTCATCGCAATCCGCACCGCCGCGCCGTCGGCGCTGTCCACCCAGGGGTGGTCCGGGATGGCGTAGGCAAGGTGCAGCGGCAACGAAGGCGTAGGCTGCGCCGCGCGCACCGATCCAGCGTCATCGGGGCGTACGGCGCAGCCTGCCAAAGCCGCCTCCACCACGCGCCGGTTGAAGGTCTGGCGCAGGCTGTTGGTGGTGATGAAGCCGAAGCGTTGCACTTGCCCGGAACACACCAGCTCGGCGGCGTGTTGCCACCAGAACATGACGAAATCGGCGGAGTCGGGCACGTCTTGCCAAACGCCACGCAGCGCATCGACATAACCATCGCCGAGCGCGGCGCGCATCGCGGATGCGCCAATGAACGGCGGGTTGCCGACAATGAAATCAGCTTGCGGCCATTCGGCTTTGCGCGGGTTGAGATAGCGTTGCAGCGGCATTTGTGCGGCTTCATCCGGCACCTGTTCTCCGGTCACCGGATGCGCCTTGAACGTGCGGCCATCCCAGCGGGTGACGACCTTGCCGTTTTCATCCAGTACATAGTCCATGCCGTCATGCGCCAGCACGGCGTCGCGACATTCGATGTTCTTGAAATCCTTCAGGATCGGCGATGGCGGCATGGCGTTGCCACGGGTGCGGAAGTGCCATTGCAGGTAGCCGATCCACAACACCAGTTCGGCCACCGCCGCCGCGCGCGGGTTGAGTTCCAGGCCCAGGAACTGGTGTGGATCGACCGTCAGGCCTTCGCTTTCCAGGCGGCCTTGGGTGTCGCCCAGGCTTTCGCCGATCTGGTCGAGCAGGTCGAGCACTTCGCCTTCCAGCCGCTTCATATGTTCCAGCGTGACGTAGAGAAAGTTGGCCGAACCGCAGGCCGGGTCGAGCACGCGTATCTGGCAGAGGCGGTGATGGAATTCGCGCAACGTATCGCGCGCGGCTTCTGCCTTGCCTTCGTTGGCAAGCAACAGCGCGGCGGCTTTGACGTTGTTCCATTCGGCGCGCAGCGGGTTGATCACGGCGGGCAGAATCAGGCGTTCAACATACGGGCGCGGCGTGTATTCGGCCCCCAGCGCGTGGCGTTCGGCGGGGTCGAGCGCACGTTCGAGCAGGGTGCCGAAAATCGCCGGTTCGACCAAGGTCCAGTCGGAATTGGCGGCCTGGATCAGGTGTTCGATCTGGCCGCGCGTGAGCGGCAGAACGTGCGGTTGCTTGAACAGCTTGCCGTTGAAGCGCGGTAAATTTTGACGCAGCACGACAGAAAAACCGCCGACATCCATCTCGCGCCAGAGTGCGCCAAGCAGGGGGACGAATTGCTCCGGCGTTGCCTGTCCAGGTTGCACGAAACTTTCCAGCAAGACGGTAAACGCACCTTTGCCATCCGCCTTCGGCAGCAGACCGACATCTTCGGCGAACATACAAAACAGGCAACGCGAGAGAAACTCGGCGACCGCCTCGGCGTCATGCCCGGCCTGTTCCAGTTCGCGCGCGAGATTGGCCAGACGGCGAGAAATCTCACGCGTAACGCGGGCGGAAATCCGCGCCGGGTCGAGCGCCAGCGGGTCCAGCCAGATCTGGCGCAGAGGTCTTCCAGCTTGATGCGGTAGGAACGCGGGTCGGGAAACGGCGTGTAGGTGGCGCCGCTGCGGCTGAATTCGGCATACAGCTCGATGACGTTGCCGACATCGACGACGATCAGAAACGGCGGCCGCGTTTCCTCCGCCGGCAAGGCGCGCGAATAGTTTTCGGCCTGGGCGCGGGCGCGCTGCATGCCGTCATCAAATCCCTTGGTTTGCTGATTTTGTTTGAGCTTCTTCGATTCCAGCACAAAACAGGCGCGCCGGTAGGTGTCGATGCGGCCTTCCGAACTGCCACCATCGCCATGCCGAAAAATGACCCGGCGTTCGAACACATAGGCGTTGTCGCGGGTGTCGGCGCGCGCCGGGTCGGGCACCGGCACATCAAGCAGTTCGCACAGTTCGCGGACAAAACTCTGCGCATTGGCGAGCTCGGAACCGTCGGCGTGTTGCCAACGGGCAATGAAGGATTCGGGGGTCATGGGCGGTACAGTTCACCAGATACGCTTCACGCCGTAGGCATCAAAAACAGCATCCGCGGACAGCAGCGTGAGTTTTTCTTCCAGCGCCTGCGCTGCAATGAGGCGGTCAAATGGGTCGCGGTGGTGAAACTCCAGCGATTCAACACGGGCAACGTGGCGAAAGGCGATATCGAGTTGCACAAAGCCGTTGGCGGCAAGCTGCGCCGGGAAGTACTGGCGCACGCTGCTGGCCAGCGTGAGCTTGCCCAGCTGGCTTTTGATGGCCATTTCCCAGGCGCTGGCCAGGCTGACAAAACAGTCGTTAGCGGCATCGGCAATGGCCTTTCGGGCTTTGGCGGGCAGACGCGGATCGTCCTCTACCCACCAAAGCAGGGCGTGGGTATCCAGCAACAGGCGGCTCAACGGTATGCCTCGAAATCGTCAGGTGTGGCGTCGAAGTCTTCCGCCATGTGCAGCAACTGGCCCTTGCCTGAACCGGGCTGCCGCGTGTGTTGCGGCGGTTCGATGGGCACCAATCGCAGCAGCGGTTTGTTGTCGCGCGCGATGATGATTTCTTCACCTAACAGCGCTTTTTGAACCAGGTCAGACAAATGCGCTTTGGCTTCGCCGATGTTGAACTGTTGCATGCTTTACCCTCCTTTTGGTCATTCTATTTGGTCAAGTTATGGCAAACAAGCGAGTCAAGTTTTGCAAGTTCCGGGTTGGATCGGATGTTTCAGGTTAGATGACGATCATGCGGATGCACTAGCCAGCGATGCAGCAGCCATGCGCCGATACCGCAAACGGC
Source organism: Betaproteobacteria bacterium (assembly GCA_020049415.1). Taxonomy (GTDB): domain Bacteria; phylum Pseudomonadota; class Gammaproteobacteria; order Burkholderiales; family Thiobacillaceae; genus PFJX01. The sequence goes on along the minus strand of JAIFKV010000189.1, from coordinate 15,082 downwards.
AAGAATCAAGGCGAGCGGGCGGGCGCTGCCATCATGCAGATGGCTGATGCCAACGCCGGTCAGCGTGGCCAGTGCAAATTGCAGCGCGCCCATCAGGGCGGAGGCGGTGCCGGCGCGTTGGCCGTGGGTGGCCAGCGCGGTGGCGCTGGAATTGGGGGCAATGAAGCCGAGGCTGCCGACATACAGAAACAGGCACAGCATGATCAGCGGCAGGCTGGCGGTATCGGTATAAGTCAGCGCGGCCAGCGCCAGACCCGCACTGGCCGGCATCCACAGGGCGCGGCGCAACAGGGCGGTGGGCGCCCGATTTTTAAGCAGGCGAGCGTTCAACTGGCTGGCGGCGATGAAGCCCAGCGCATTGATGCCAAACGCCCAACCAAAGTGTTGCGGCGCAATGCCGCCCAATTGGATGAGGACGAACGGCGAACCGGCGATATAGGCGAACATGCCGGCCATCGCCAGGCCGCCGCTGAGGGTGTAACCGAGAAAGGCGCGGCTGGCGAACAGGCTGGCGTAGTCGCCGGCAATCCGCCGGGCGTCGAGCGGCGGCTCATGGAGGATGTTATGGCTTTCTTGCAGGCCAAGTCGGATGGCCAGCAAGCAGGCCAGGGCGAAGGCCAGCAACAGGAAGAAGATGGCGCGCCAGCCGGGTCCGGTGACCATCCAGCCACCGATGATCGGCGCCAGGATCGGGGCCAGGCCCATCACCAGGATCAAGGTTGAAAAGGCGCGCGCCGATTCACGCGCGCCGCAGCGGTCGCGCACCACGGCACGGCCGATGACCATGCCGGCGGAGCCGCCCAGAGCTTGCAAAATCCGCCAGCCGGTGAGGCCGGTGATGCTGTCGGCCAAAGCGCAGCCCAGTGAGGCCAACGCGAACAAGGCGAGTCCGGCGTAAAGCGGTGGTTTGCGGCCAAAGCGGTCGCTGAGCGGTCCCCAGAGCAGTTGTCCGCAGGCCATGCCGATGAAAAATCCCGCCAGGGTCATTTCGGCGCTGCCGGCGGGAGCGGCCAGATCCCGCTCCAACACCGCAAATGCCGGCAGATACATATCGATGGAGAGCGGCCCGATGGCGGTGAGTGCGCCGAGTATCAGCAGCCAGCCTGGGAATCGATGCGCATCCAGTCCAGAGGGGAGATTCACGCCGGGGCCTTCGGCGGCTGGCCGATCCGGAATGACAGCATGCCGATAGCGCCATATTCGATATGGTCGTTGAAGAATTGCAGGTCTTCGCCGGGCGCTTGTTGTGCGGCGATGTAGAGCAGCGGCCAGTAATGTTCCGGCGTCGGTACTGCCAGTTTGGCGTCATCGCCGCTGAGGTCGGTCAAGTCGGCGTGGTTGTATTGGCTCAGGCTGAGTCGAATGCGGTCGTTGAAACGAGTCGCCCAGTCATACGCGCCATCGGGCTGCTTCCAGTCCATTCGGCGCAGGTTGTGCACGTTGTTGCCGCTGCCCAGAATCAATACGCCGTCATCCCGCAATGGGCGCAGTTTGCGCGCCAAGGCTAGGTGTTCGGCCGCCGTGAGGGTGACGTCCAGACTGAGTTGCAGCACCGGAATATCGGCGGCTGGAAGCAGATGCGCCAGCACCGACCAAGCGCCATGATCCAGCCCCCATTGCTCGTCCAGTGTGACGGGCAGCGGCGCCAACAAGGCCGCCACCTGCGCCGCCAATTGCGGATCACCGGGGGCGGGATACTGGAATTCGTTCAACGCGGCGGGGAAGCCGGCGAAATCGTGCAGGGTTTGCGGACGTGGCATGGCGGTTACCGCGATGCCGCGCGTCAGCCAGTGCGCCGAAATTACCAGCACCGCGCGCGGGCGCGGCAAGTCTGCGGCGATGGTTGCCCAGGCTTGGCTATTGCGGTTGGAGGTCAGTGCATTCATCGGGTTGCCGTGACCGATAAATAACGCCATGGCGGGGGAGTGCATGCGGGTATTCGACGATGGAGTGAAGCGGGATGTTAACGTGAAACACGCCGCATTCGGACCGCATCTGGTTTTGCCTGAAATGTATTGGCGCACTTGCACGGCAAGGGGTTAAATCTCTGCCTTCGGGATAAGATTCGCTCTTCACTCTTCGTACATCGCCTGCTCCGCCATGTCTCTGCTCCGCGTTTTCCTGCTTGCATTGGTTTCGGTTGCCAGCGCCCATGCCTTTGAAGTTGCTGAATTCAAGAGCGGCATGGCGCAGAACGAAATCAAAACACTGCTCATTGCCAACTGGAATTTCGACCGGGTGCTGGAGCCGTCAGATGATGTGATTCTGGCCTATGACAATGATCCCAGCATTGCGCGGCGTTACCAGTTTCGCTTTTGCAAGGGCAAACTGGTCGGATTCGAGCAAGACGTGCGGCCTTCGCTGAAGTCGCTGATCATCTCGGTGAACAATTACAACCAGCAATATGGTCAGCCGGCCAAGGTGTATTCCAACACCCACGTGGTCAGTAATGGCGAGAAAGCGGTATTCGCGATTTTCTGGAAAAACAATCTGGAATACATCGGTGTGAAGTACATCGTGTTGCCCAATAACGAGCAGATGAGTCTGTCGTTCGATAGCAACAACCTCTGCTACAGCACGCCGAAGATGTAGCCCGCTTCGGCGCGGTCGAAAAATTACAGTTCCAGCAATAATCTGGCCGGGTCTTCCAGCGCGTCTTTTACCGTCTTCAAAAAACTCACCGCTTCGCGACCGTCGATGATGCGGTGGTCGTAGCTGAGGGCGACGTACATCATCGGGCGTATCACGACCTGGCCGTTTTCGGCGATGGGGCGATCCTGAATCTTGTGCAGGCCAAGTACGCCGGATTGCGGTGGGTTGAGGATCGGGGTGGAGAGCAACGAGCCGAACACGCCGCCGTTGGAAATGGTGAAGGTGCCGCCTTCCATTTCTTCCAGCGTCAGTTCGAGGCTGTTGGCGCGGCGGCCAAAATCGGCGATGGATTTTTCGATTTCGGCAAACGAGAGTCGATCCGCATTGCGCAGGATCGGCACCACCAGGCCGCGCTCGGAACTGACCGCCATGCCGATGTCGTAATACTCGTGGTAGACCACATCGCGGTCGTCGATGCTGGCGTTGATCAGCGGATAGGCCTTCAACGCTTGACACACCGCCTTGGTGAAGAAGGACATGAACCCCAGTTTGACGCCATGTTCTTTCTGAAAACGCTCTTGATAACGCGTGCGCAGGTCCATCACCGGCTGCATATTGATTTCGTTGAAGGTGGTCAATATGGCCGCTGTGTTCTGCGCTTCTTTCAGGCGTTCGGCGATGCGCTGGCGTAAACGTGTCATCTGCACGCGCCGCTCGCCGCGCTCAGGAGCGCACTGCGCCGAGGTGGACGCGACTGGCGCGGCGTAATCGACCGGGGTGACGATGGCGGCGACTTCAGCCGGGCGGGCCGCTGGCGGGGGTGCCGCTTGGGTCAGTAAAGCCGGTTTCTCATTTTCAAGCGCTGCCATTGGCATGACTTTGGCGGCGGCAGGCGTTGCGCTTGGCTGCGCCACGGGGTCTGTCTCTGCGGTGGGTTCATCGCTGGTTTCAATCCGCGCCAGTACGTCGCCGGCTTTGATTTCGCTGCCCGAGGCCAGGCAGATTTCGGTCAGCACGCCAGTTGCCGGCGCGGTGATTTCCAGAATCACCTTGTCGGTTTCCAGATCGGTGAGCGGATCATCGCGCCGCACAAAATCGCCCGGCTGTTTGTGCCAATCCAGCAAAGATCCGCTTTGAACAGACTCTGAAAGCTCCGGGGCTTTGACATCGACGAGCATGGATGACCTTGTATTGTGCATTGCAAGATCGCGAATTATAGAAAGGAAGGTATGCGTGCGCGCGGCAGAAATTCGCGGAAAATGTACGCTCTTGTCTGAGTTGAAGTTGCAATGAACGATTTACCCATTTTTCCGCCAGCCGGCCAGCGCCGCCGCCTCGCATTGCCGCCCGGTTCGGCGGATAGTCAGACCATTTCCAGCCTTGCCGGTCATTCACGTCGCCTGCTGGTGCTGACCCAGACGGCGCAGGACGCCGCTCGGCTGGTTGAGGAAATCGCCTGGTTTGCGCCAACGCTCGACACCCGCTTGTTTCCGGATTGGGAAACGCTGCCGTATGACCCTTTGTCGCCGCATCCCGATCTGGTTTCGGACCGGCTCTCCGCGCTCTGGCTGGCGGCCGCCGGCAAGGTGAATGTGCTGGTGACGCCGGCGGCAACGGCGATGCAGCGCCTTTGCCCGCCGGCTTATCTCAACGCGCACACTTTTTTGCTCAAGGAAAAGGACCGCCTCGATGCCGACAAGCTTCGCTCACGCCTGACTCAAGCCGGTTACAGCGCGGTGAATCAGGTGTTGTCGCCGGGCGAGTTCGCGGTGCGCGGCGGCATCATCGACCTTTTCCCGATGGGCGCGGTGCAACCCTACCGCATCGATTTGTTCGACGACGAGATCGAGTCGATTCGTACCTTCGACCCGGATTCCCAGCGCACGGTTTACAAGGTTGCGGAGATTCGGCTGTTGCCAGCCCGCGAGGTGCCGCTCGACGAGGCCGGCATCACTCACTTTCGGCAGAGTTTTCGCGATCAATTTGAAGGCGATCCAGGCAAAAGCCAGGTTTACAAGGATGTCTCCAACAAGCTCGCGCCGGGCGGCATCGAGTATTACCTGCCGCTGTTTTTTGAAGACACCGCGACCCTGTTCGATTACCTCGGCGAAGGCACGGTGCTGGTGTTGCAAGGCGAGACGCAGACCGCCGTGGAAGGGTTCTGGAATGACACCCAAAGTCGGCATCGCCTGATGCAGGGCGACAAGCACCGGCCATTGCTGCCACCGGATGCACTGTTTCTGCCGCCGGATCAGTTCTTTGGCCGGCTGAAGCCTTATGCCCGCATCGAGTTCGGCGGCCGCGCCGAGGCCGAGCAGGTGTTACCGTTCCAAGCTGCGCCGGCCGTGGAAGTCGAGCGCAAGGCGGAAAACCCGTATTACCGCCTGCAATCCCACCTTGATGCCTATGCCGGGCGCACCTTGCTGGTCGCGGAAAGTCTGGGCCGGCGCGAAACCCTGGCCAACGCGCTGGCGGAATACGGCTTGAAGCCGGCATTGCTGGAGGGCTGGCCTGCTGGCGGGATGAGTCAAGAGGAATGGGGGAAGAAGAATACCGCGCCTCATCCCCCGCTTTTCCAACTCACCACCGGCCCGCTCGCCGCCGGCTTCATCGACCTCGACGGCAAGCTCGCGGTCATCACCGAAACCGAGCTTTACGCGCGCAGCCCGCTCAGTTCTCAGAGCCGCCGCGCTCGCGAGGGCAAACGCGCCAGCACCGCCGAAGGCCTGCTGAAGGATCTCTCCGAGCTGAAGATTGGCGACCCGGTGGTGCATATCCAGCACGGCATCGGCCGTTATCAAGGGCTGACCGGCATGGATATGGGCGACGGCTCCGAGGAGTTTCTCAGCCTCGAATTCGCCGCTGGCGACAAGTTGTATGTGCCGGTGGCGCATCTGCACTTGATCTCGCGTTATCTCGGCGGCGACCCGGACACCGCGCCATTGCATCGTCTGGGTAGCGGCCAGTGGGAAAAAGCCAAGCGCCGGGCGATGGAAAAAGCCCGCGACACGGCGGCGGAATTGCTCAATCTTTATGCCCAGCGCGCCGCTCGCCAGGGGCACTCATTCGAGACCAGCCCGCACGACATGGCCGCCTTCGCGGAAGGTTTCGGCTTCGAGGAAACGCCGGACCAGATGGCCGCCATCGAAGCGGTGGTGGCCGACATGACTTCCGGCAAGCCGATGGACCGGTTGGTCTGCGGCGACGTCGGTTTCGGCAAGACCGAGGTTGCCTTGCGCGCCGCCTTTGTCGCGGCGTCTGGCGGCCGTCAGGTAGCGGTGCTGTGTCCGACCACGCTGCTGGCCGAACAGCATTTTCAGACCTTCTCCGACCGTTTCGCCGACACCCCGGTGCGGCTCGCCGAGCTGTCGCGTTTTCGTTCGCCGAAAGAAGTCGCCACCGCGCTGGAGGGCATCAAAGCCGGTCAGATCGACATCGTCATCGGCACCCACAAATTACTGCAGAAAGACATCGTTTTCAAAAATCTCGGTCTCACCATCATCGACGAAGAACACCGCTTCGGTGTGCGTCAGAAGGAGCGCATGAAAGAACTGCGCGCCGAGGTCGACGTGCTGACGCTGACCGCCACACCCATCCCGCGCACCTTGGCGATGTCGCTGGAAGGCATCCGCGATTTCTCGGTGATCGCCACCGCGCCGCAGAAACGCCTGTCGATCAAGACCTTCGTGCAGCCGTTCTCGGAAGGCTTGATTCGCGAGGCCTGCCTGCGCGAACTGAAGCGTGGCGGCCAGATTTACTTCCTCCATAATGAAGTCGACACCATCCGCACGATGTATGAAAAGCTGGTCAAACTGCTGCCGGAAGCGCGTATCGAAATCGCCCACGGCCAGATGCCGGAGCGCGAACTGGAACACGTCATGCGCGACTTTACCCACCAGCGCTTCAACCTGCTGTTGTGTACCACCATCATCGAAACCGGCATCGACGTGCCTACCGCCAACACCATCATCATGAATCGCGCCGACAAGTTCGGCCTGGCGCAGTTGCACCAGTTGCGCGGTCGCGTCGGTCGCTCGCATCACCAGGCCTATGCCTATCTGCTGACGCCGCCGGGCGAAGTCAAAGTCACCCCCGCCGCCGTCAAGCGGCTGGAGGCGATTCAAAGCATGGAAGACCTCGGTTCCGGCTTTTATCTGGCCATGCACGACCTGGAAATTCGCGGCGCAGGCGAAGTGTTGGGCGAGAACCAGAGCGGTGAAATGCAGGAAGTCGGCTTCAATCTATTCAATGACATGCTCGCCAGCGCGGTGAAATCGCTGAAGGCCGGCAAAGAGCCGAATGTCGATTCGCCGATGGCGGTCACCACCGAAATCAACCTGCATCTGCCGGCGCTGCTGCCGGAGGATTATTGCGGCGACATTCACGAACGCCTGGTGCTCTACAAACGCCTCGCCAACTGCGACGCAACGGAACAACTCGATGAACTGAAAGAAGAGCTGATCGACCGCTTCGGTCTGTTGCCGGAACCGGCGCACACCTTGTTGGCGGTGCATCGCTTGCGCCTGGAAACCAAACCGTTCGGCATTGCGCGCCTCAACGTCGGGCCGGACGGCGCCAACATCCAGTTCGAGCCGAATCCGCCGATCGATCCGTTGAAGTTGATCAAACTGATCCAGACCAAGCGCGAATACAAACTGGCCGGACAAGATCGGCTGAAGATCGCCAAGGACTGTCCGACGCTGGAAAAACGGGTAGAACTGGTGAAGAGTTTGTTGCGCGAGATCGGCTAAGGCGAATCTTTGTGATAGTTGCTTACCCTATTCCGCGCAGGGTTGACCAATCCCCGGTCGCCTCCCTATCCTCCCGCAACCATTTAAGGAGTTGCTAATGAACACCCCGGTCACGTCCACCCCCGATCTCGCCAAAACCATGCATTCCATCATCCAGCGCATCGCCACTGGACCGGAACTGTCGAAAGACATTTCAATGGAAGAAGCCCGCCTCGGCATGCAGGCCATTCTGGAGAACGCCGTCGATCCGGTGCAAGCCGGCATCTTTTTCATCGCCTTGCGCATGAAGCGAGAATCCAACGACGAGTTCAAAGGCATCCTCGACGCCATTTTGAACGCCACCCTGCGGGTTACCGCCGAGGTGGATGAAGTGGTCGATATTGCCGACCCCTACGATGGTTACAACCGTTGTTTGCCCGCCGCCCCCTTCCTCGCGCCGCTGCTGGCCGAACTTGGCGTGCCGGCGGTTTGCCACGGACTGGAAGCGGTGGGGCCCAAATATGGCGTCACCGCCCGCCATGTCATTCGCGCCGCCGGGGTCAACGTCGACTTGTCTCCCGCCGCCGCCGCCGCGCGTCTGCTCGACCCGGCGACCGGCTGGACGTATATCGACCAGGCGCAATTCTGCCCGCCTCTGCATGACATGATTCCGCTGCGCACCAAGATCATCAAACGACAGGCCCTTACCACCATAGAAACTCAGGCTCAGCCGATACGCGGGCGCAAAAAGACGCATCTGGTGACCGGATATGTCCACAAACCGTATCCGCCGATTTACGCCATGCTGGCCAGGCATGCCGGCTTCGATTCGGCGTTGATCATTCGCGGCGTTGAAGGCGGCGTTATCCCCTCCTTGCGCCAGCCGGGCAAAGCGACCCGTTACGACAATCACGGCGAAGAATACGAAATCGACCTCGACCCCACCACGCTGGGCATAGAACAGTCCGCGCGCGCCGTACCGTTGCCGGATGACTTGCCGAAAATCGAACGCGCCGATGAAATCGCCATCGCCGTCGATATCAAAGCCACCGCCGAGGCTGCCGCCAAAGCCGGCATGGCGGCCCTGCGCGGCGAAAAGGGGGCAACTTACGACTCCCTGCTGCTCACCGCCAGCCTGATCCTGCATCACGTCGGCAAAGCCGCCAGCTTCAAAGCCGCCGGAGAACTGGTGCGGGCGGCGCTCGATTCCGGTCGCGCAGCGGGACGGGTCAAATAATGGCCTGGAGCGTGGTTGCCAAAGAAGGTGAACTGGGCGTCGGCCAGATGAAACGCATCCAGCCCGCCGACAAGCCCTTGCTGCTGATCAATGCCGAAGGCGGCTATTTCTGTGTCGATGAAATGTGCAGCCACGAGGACTATTCCCTCTGGTTCGGCTGCGTCAAAGGCCGCTCCATCAAATGCTCGTTGCACGGCAGCTATTTCGACCTGGCCAGCGGCAAACCCCTCAACGAACCCGCCGAGTGTCCGCTGCACACCTACCCGGCCAAACTTGAAGCAGGCCAGGTCTGGGTCGACGCCGGCTGAACGCCGGACAGACTTTGCTCGTCGAGCGCGAGAAACGGCCACAGCGGCCGCTTCTCGGCCGGCTGCCAGGACAACCATCTTCAAAATCCAGTTGTGGCGTGATGACCGAGGCTCCCCGCCTTCTCGGGCGTTGGTCGCTTCTGCTTGGTTGAATCCTTGAATCCTTGGTGCCAAAGGCACCGAGAAACAATAACTTTCTGAGCCGCCAGGCGTCGAGTCAGGTCAAGCTGGACTGACCAAACAGAATGGCCGAATCCTGGACCAGATCGGTCAACCAGCGCTTCAGCTCGGGTCAAGCATTTTCCAAAAACCATTCATGTTTCGACAGGCATTGGTTTTCCGAGTCAAATCTGAATTGTTTTGAATCGACATTTTTCCGCTGAGACTTATCCGGAATGAAAACCAGGCTGATCCCTTTCCTGCTGCGCCTTAAAGGCTGGCGTTTGTCGGCCATTGTGACTTTCAGCACCATGCTGGGGGCGGCGGTGGTCGTGTCGATCATGGATCTGCTTTTGAAAGGCGAGGTGACCGCCGATTATCTGATCACCGGTCTGGTTACCGCCGCTATCGTCGCGCCGCCAAGTTTGATGTTGCTGAGTCATTTGCTGCACGAGATCGCCTTGCAACAAAACGCTGCGTTGTCAGCCAGCGTGAACCGCGCCGAGGCGCGCCTGAAGGTGGCGCTGGAGTCGACTGACGAAGGCATGCTGATGGTTGCTCGCGATGGCAGTGTGCTGGCTAGCAATACGCGTTTTCATGCGCTCTGGCGCGTGCCGCAGGAACTCGCCGACATTGGTCAGGACGCGCCATTATTGGCGCATGTGCTCGATCAACTGGTTGATCCTGAACATTTTCTGGCTCAGGTGCGGCGGCTCTATGACAGCAACGAAGAAGCTCGCGATACCTTGCAGTTCAAGGACGGTCGTGTGTTTTCACGCTATACGCGGGCTTTGTCGATTGGCAGTGAACAAGGCCGCATCTGGTGTTTCACCGATATCACCGAGCAGGCGCAGTCGGATTTGGCTTTGATTGCATCGCATAAGTTGCTGCAGACGATCATTGATACCGCGCCGGTGCGTATCTTCTGGAAGGATCGCGATTTGCGTTATCTGGGTTGCAACCCGCTGTTTGCGAGGGATGCCGCACTGAACTCCGCAGCGGAGTTGATTGGCAAAGATGACTATCAGATGACCTGGGTGAATCAAGCGGATCTGTACCGGGCGGACGATCGCGCGGTGATGGAATCGGGTGTCGCCAAGCTGGCTTATGAAGAACCGCAGACGACGCCCGATGGCCGTGAAATCTGGCTGAGCACCTCGAAAATTCCGCTCAGGGGCGCGGACAATCAAGTCATCGGCATCCTGGGGGTTTACGAAGACATCTCCGAACGCAAGCAACTTGCCGATGCCTTGCGCCAGCGCGAAAAATATCAGCGGGTGTTGCTCGATACCTTCCCGTTCATGGTCTGGCTGAAGGATGAGCAAAGCCGCTTCCTTGCCGTCAACCAGGCATTCGCCATCGGTTTCGGCTGGCCGTCGGCGCAGTCTTTGATTGGCAAAAGTGACCTGGATATTGCACCGCCAGATTTGGCGGCGCGCTATCGGGCCGACGACCAGAAGGTACTGGACAGCGGCCAATCGAAAAATGTCGAAGAGTTGATTGAAGTCGTTGGTCGGCGTGTCTGGTACGAGACTTACAAATCCCCCGTCAGCATTGACGGCCGGATCATCGGCACGGTGGGGTTCGCCCGCGATATCAGTGATCGAAAGCGTACCGAACTGAACTTGAATATGGCGGCTGAGGTCGCCCAGATGCTGTTCTGGGAGTGCGATTTGCTGTCCGGACGCTTGAGCTACGAACAGACCATGTTGCCGGTCCTGGGTTTGGAAGTGGAAGATGCCCTGGTCAGTTTGCCGCAGTGGATGGAGCATGTTCATCCGGATGACCTAAGCGCTTTTACAGCAAGTTTTAAGTTGGCCATGCAGCCGGGCGACCCCATATTTGACTGTGAATATCGCATGTCCGATCGGTCCGGCGGTTATCAGTGGCTCCACACCCGGGGCCGGGTGATCCAGCGCGGGGCGGAGGGGCAACCGGCACTGGCGGTTGGCACATCGATGAACATCACCCCCCGCAAACAGATTGAAGCGGCCATGCGGGTGAGCGAGGAACGTTCGCGCAACCTGGCCAGCCTGCTCCGTCTGATGTGCGACAACGTGCCCGACATGATCTGGGCGAAAGATCTGGAAAGTCGCTACCTGTTCACCAACAAGGCGATTTGTGAACAACTCCTGAATGCCGGCGATACGGCAGAGCCAGTGGGCAAGAATGATATGTTCTTCGCCCAGCGCGAGCGGCATAGGCACGTTGACAACCCGCAATGGCACACCTTTGGCGAGCTTTGCCAGGATAGCGATGCGATCACGCTTGAGCGGGGGCGGCCATCGGTATTCGAAGAATTCGGCAATATCAAAGGCAAGCTTCTCTTCCTCGATGTCCACAAGGCGCCCTTCCTGGATGAGCACGGCGTCGTTATCGGCACGGTGGGCTCCGCGCGCGACATTACCGAGCGCAAGCAAGCCGAAGACAAGCTTCACCTTGCCGCCAGCGTTTTTGGTCATGCCCGCGAAGGCATCATCATCACCACTGTCGATGCATTGATCATTGAGGTGAATGAGGCGTTCAGCCAGATCACCGGCTATAGCCATGACGAAGTGCTGGGGCGGAATCCCTCCATTCTTAATTCCGGCCTTCAGTCCAAGGCGTTTTATGAAGTCATGTGGCGTGATCTGGCCGAGCAAGGCTATTGGACCGGCGAACTCTGGAACCGGCGCAAGAACGGCGAGCCTTTCGCCGTGCTGCAAACCATCAGCGCCATCCGTGACGACCAGGGCAAGACTCGGCAATACGTCGCGCTGTTCTCCGACATTACCGCGCTGAAGGAGCATGAGCAGCAGCTCGAACACATTGCGCATTACGACGCGTTGACCAGGCTGCCCAACCGCGTGCTGTTGGCAGACCGTTTGCATCAGGCCATGGTGCAGGCCAAGCGGCGCGCCCAACCCCTGGCGGTCGCTTATCTCGACCTCGATGGTTTCAAAGCGGTGAATGACCGTTATGGACATGAAACCGGCGACTTGTTGCTGATGGACCTGGCCGCCCGCATGAAACATGCTCTGCGCGAAGGCGATACGCTGGCGCGTCTGGGCGGCGATGAGTTTGTTGTTGTACTGCTCGAACTGGCGGATATCGAAGCTAGTGAGCCCATGCTCAGCCGCCTGCTCGAAGCTGCCGCACAACCCGTGAATCTGGGGGAAAACATCCTGCAAGTGTCCGCCAGCGTCGGCGTCACTTTTTATCCGCAGGTGGAAGAGGTGGACGCCGATCAGTTGTTGCGCCAGGCAGATCAGGCCATGTATCAGGCCAAACTGTCTGGCAAGAACCGTTACCACGTATTCGATGCCGATCAGGATCGCAACGTGCGCGGCCACCATGAAAGCCTGGAGCACATCCGCCGAGCGTTGCGGGAGCGGGAATTCGTGCTCTATTACCAACCCAAGGTGAACCTGCGCACCGGTGAAATCATCGGCGCGGAGGCCCTGATCCGCTGGCAGCACCCGGAAAAGGGCTTGTTGCCGCCGGCAGTATTCCTGCCGGTGATCGAAGATCACTTGCTGGCGGTTGAACTCGGCGATTGGGTAATCGAGTCTGCGTTGACCCAGATGGAACGCTGGCAGGCGGCAGGGCTGGTCATCCCGCTCAGCATCAATGTTGGCGCCCGCCAGTTGCAGCATGCCGATTTTGTTGAAAATCTGCGCAGCCAGCTTGCGGCGCACCCGCAGGTCGATCCATCCAGCCTGCAACTCGAGGTGCTGGAGACCAGCGCACTGGAAGATCTGGTGCATGTGTCGCAGGTCATCAAGGCCTGCCGAGAGATTGGCGTCAGCTTTTCCATGGATGATTTCGGCACCGGCTATTCCTCGCTGACCTACCTGAAACGCCTTTCCGTTGTACAGCTCAAGATCGACCAGAGTTTTATCCACGACATGCTTGATGACCCGGAAGACCTGGCCATTCTGGAGGGCATTCTCAGTCTGGCTAATGCATTCCGGCGCGAGGTCATCGCCGAAGGTGTCGAAACGGTCGAGCAAGGTGAAATGTTGCTGCAACTTGGTTGTGAACTCGGCCAGGGCTACGGTATCGCTCGCCCGATGCCGGCAGATGCCTTCCCCGACTGGTTTGCCAACTGGCGGCCCGATCTACGCTGGGTCAATGCGGATTCTGTCGGGCGTGACAATTTCCCGCTGCTGTTTGCCAGCGTTGAGCACCGCGCCTGGATTGTGGCGATAGAGGGTTACCTCAAAGGCGTGTCCGATGCGCCGCCGCCGATGGATGACCACCGCTGTCGATTCGGACTCTGGCTGAAGACAGAAAACCAGGCTGGCCGCTGCATGCAGCCGGGGTTCAAGGCGATCGAAGCGCTCCATCATCAGGTTCACGTGCTTGGACAGACGCTGCTGGATATCGATGCGGATGGCCGGAATTCAGAGGCATTGGCGCGGCTGGGTGAACTGCATGGCTTGCGGAGCACGTTACTGGCGCAGTTGGCGATCCTGATACGGGACAGCCTGCGTCGGCAAAGCGCATGAAACGCGTGCTGATTACCCCGCGTTCGTTTGCCGCAGTGTGAACAATGCGGTGGCGGCGGTGTTGCGGCGGTAGAAATGAAACGAGGACGTGTTGAACCTGATTGGCTCGTGTTACATCAGTCTCAAGTCATCCGAGGCGGTGTAACCGGCCACATCGGGCGCGGCGGGCAGTTTGAAATCCGGGCCGCTGGCGTAGCCGGCCAATGCCAGGCCGATCCAGAGCACGCTGGTGTAGCGTTTCCAGCCAACGTCCGTCCCCGGTGGCACCCGTTCGCTCTTGGCCTGGGCGGATTCGGCTGCGGCCAGTGCCGGAGCGCTCGCCGAAGTCGTAGGCGACGATCGCTTCGATGGCCTCGAAGCTGAGGTTGATCCGGCGCTTCATACGAGACTTCCTGCGACACTTCTTGCGACCAGCGCCTTGTCGCCCGCAATCGAGCGTCCCTCGCCCGCCTCTTCAAGGGTGCGGCCGTCGCGGATGGTGTAGATGCGTTTGAAGGTGGGAATGATCTTTTCGTCGTGGGTGACGACGATGATCGCGGTGGAAAACTGGCCGGCCATGTCTTCCAGCAGGCGGATCACGGTGAGCGCACGTTCGCTGTCCAGCGGCGCGGTCGGTTCGTCGGCCAGAATCACCGGCGGCCGGTTGACCAGGGCGCGGGCGATGGCCACCCGCTGCTGCTCGCCGCCGGAGAGCTGCGACGGCATCGCCTTGGCGCGATGCGCGACGTCGAGCGCATCGAGCAGTTCCAGCGCCCGCTTGCGCGACTCGTTGTTGGGCCGCCCGGCCAGCATGGGCAACAGGGCCACGTTGTCGGTCACGTCGAGGAAGGGAATCAGGTAGGGCGCCTGGAACACGAAGCCGATCTTGTCGCGGCGCAGGGCGCGCAGGTCGGGAATCTTCCAGCCGTCTTCATAGATGATCTGCTCGCCCAGCGTCATGCGTCCGGCGCTGGGTTCGATCACTGCGCCCAGGCATTTGAGCAGCGTGCTCTTGCCGGAGCCGGAGGGGCCAATCAGGCCGACGACCTCGCCCGGCGCCACCTGCATGTCGACGCCCTTGAGCGCATCGACGGCGGTGTCGCCGGCGCCGTAGCGCTTCTTCAGGCCTTCGATGCGGATACCCTGGTTGTAGCGTTCGTTCATGTTGTTATCCACACATCGTTATCCACCGATGGCCTCCGCCGGGTCGACCTTGAGCGCGGCGCGGATCGCCAGCAGGCTGGCCAGCACGCAGATCACCATCACAGCGGCGAAGCCGCGCGCCGCGTCGCCCGCTTCGAGCAAGACATACTTGGGGAAAAACGGCGCCCAGAAGGTGGCGGCGACCTTGCCCACCACGAAGCCGATCAGCCCCAGACCCACGGCCTGTTGCATGATCATCGCGGCGATGGTGCGGTTCTTGGTGCCGATCAGCTTCAACACCGCGATCTCGCGAATCTTGCCCAGGGTCAGCGTATAGATGATGAAGGCGACGATGGCCGCACTGACGATGGCCAGGATCACCAGGAACATGCCGATCTGGCGGGCCGAGGTGGCGATCAGCTTGGCGATCAGGATTTCTTCCAT